>NZ_JADEXR010000221.1 GCF_015206995.1 aff. Roholtiella sp. LEGE 12411
CCAATGCCCCATCCCCAATGCCCCCTCCTCTTCTAGACTTATACCCGTGGTGAATGCGCTACCCTTGTACTATGGTTTAGAGTAGAATTAGCAACTAAGCTAAATAAAACTGCCAATGGTGTTTAATCCTGACTTTTTGAATGACAACTCTGAGGAACACCCCAATCAGCTTCTGAACGACCACTCTGAGGAATACCCCAATCAGTTGCTCAAATATCTACAGCATCAGTCTCCTGATGTTTTAGCCCGCGTAGCCCAATCTGTTAGCCCCGAAATTAAACAAATCATTTCGCAAAATGTCCAAGGACTAGTGGGAATGCTCCCCGCGGAAAATTTCAACGTGCAAATTACAACAGATCGGGATAACCTAGCTGGGCTTTTAGCATCGGCGATGATGACGGGGTATTTTCTACGTCAGATGGAACAAAGGATGCAGTTAGAACATTTGTCTGACACTCAATAGTCAAAAGTCGAAAGTCCAAGAATTTTTGACTCTTGACTGTGAGCAGATGGCTGTTGACTACTTTTTGGGATAAATCCCTGACTGCACTTTGAAGGTTTGAATTTTTCCACTGCGGTTGACTTCGATCGCCAGGATATCTCCGACTGAACTGGATTCGACCAGCTTCTGTACTTGGGCTGAGGTTTTGACTGTTTTACCATTAACTTTTTGAATAACGTCTCCTGGGAGCAGTCCCCCTCGCTTAGCTGGCGAATCGTCTAAAACTCCTTTAATCACAATTCCAGCATCCTGCTGAATATTGAGCTGATTCTCTTGATTAATTTGCTGTTTCTTGGTTGGAGAAAGGTCTGTCATTTCAACACCCAAGAAAGGATGTTCCACGCGCCCTTTGGTAAACAATTCACTAGCAATACGGGCGGCGGTTTCAATGGGGATAGCAAAACCAAGTCCTTGAGCATCGGCGCGGATAGCAGTGTTAACGCCAATCACCTCTCCTTGGGCGTTTAATAAGGGCCCACCAGAATTACCAGGGTTAATTGCAGCATCGGTTTGGATAAAGCTGACTCGCTTATCTGGGACACCAACTTGAGCGCTGGTGCGATCTGTAGCGCTGATGATGCCAATAGTGACAGTATTATCTAAACCTAGGGGATTGCCAATTGCGATCGCCCACTGTCCTGGTATCAAATTTTGCGAATTACCTAGCTTCACTGTAGGCAAATCATTCGCTCTTATCTTCACAACTGCCACATCTGTCACAGCATCCACTCCCGCCACCTTCCCTTCAAAAGTCCTACCATCCTTGAGGGTAACTTGTACTGTATCTGTATCTGCTACCACATGAGCGTTGGTCAGTAATTCTCCATTTTCGCTCAAAATAAATCCTGATCCTGTACCACGCTCAATTCGTTCTTGGGGAATTGGCTGCTCATCCTCTCCAAAGAATCGACGTAAAAGCGGATTTTTCAAAGCGTCAGAGATCGGATTCGCTACTTTACGGGTGGCATTAATTCGTACCACCGCCGGACCTACTCTTTGTACTGCCGTAGCAATAAAATTTAGATTATCGCCTCCAGTAGTCCCCATCGATCCGTTGACTGGATTAGGAACTACGGACTCTGGTGGTGAAGCCATTGTGACATTTTTTAGCTGCCGAAATACGTGATTTTGCGGCAGTAGATAGCGGCTGCTAAACAAACCTGCACCGCCGCCAATTGCCAGTAAAGATAGATAAGCAGCCAGTTGCTTTAAGGATAAATTCATAATCATTACGCTTAAGGACAGCAATGCAGTTGCTAATTTCTAAGTGTAGTCAAGCAAACGGTAAGTGGACAGGTTAATTTACATAAGAATTGGCAGGATTGGGGATGAGGCATTGGGGAGCACAGATTAGGGTTAGGAAAGAGATGATAGGTAATAGGGCAATGCCTCGCGCTTAAGGGATAAAAGGGAAAGGCTAAATTTACCCTTTACCTAGGGCACAAAACAGATAAGAAGTGCTCATAAGGGAAAGTATTGGGTGATAGGGAATAATCTGTACCCTCAATCCTACTTCAGTACCCAATCCCCAATCTCCCAGATCTTACGATTCCCCATTTAAAATCTAAAGTTAACGCCCTCTTGACGTACATACATGACTTTACCCTATCGTCAACTATTTCTCTGTAGCTTAGTCAGCGCTTTGGGGCTAGCATCCATACTACCAGGCTCGAACACCGCCGACGCTGCTGTAGGAGATTGCCCAACTCCAGCCTTATCTCGCTTTCAACGCCATAAAGTCGCTCGTGGCGAAACTTTGGAGAGCATAGCCCAGCGCTACAATCTCATTCCTACAACTATTATCGGCATGAATCCAGCTTTGCAGAATGGTGCTGTTGCTGTTGGTAGTGTACTTCAGATTCCTCCCTACAACGGCGTTGTTGTTGAAGTGCCTCGCGGCCAAACTTGGCGACAAGTAGCAACAAGGTACAAAGTCCGTGCTGATACACTGTTTGAGGTAAATGGCTGTCAAAAAAACCCTAGAATTGTGTTTGTTCCAGGGGTAAATTGGTCGCCGAATCGTTCTATAACTAAATCCCCTTCCCCTAGTGATGCAGGGACACAAAACCGTGTCTCACTGGTTGGTTATCCCCTGGCGCAAACGACAACTGTGGTACTACCTTATGGCTGGCAAATTAATCCTACAACAGGTGAAGTTTTCTTCCATAGTGGTATCGATTTACTAGCAACAGTAGGTACTCCTGTACAGGCGATCGCTCCAGGAACTGTAGCTTTTGCTACTGACCAAGGTACTTATGGCAAGTTAGTTATTATTAACCATGGTAGTGGACTCCAAAGCCGCTACGCTCAACTTGACAGTATCAAAGTTACTGTTGGCCAGCAAGTCAAAAAAGGAGACTTACTAGGAACAGTAGGTACTAGTGGAAAACCAACTTCCAATCAGCCTCATCTCCATTTTGAAGTACGTTCTAGCTCATCTCTAGGTTGGGTAGCGGAAGATCCAAAGAGTTATTTAAAGAAATGAGGTTTGTTTTGAAACGTATATGCGTTCCGTCTTCCCGCAGGGGTAAGCACAAAGGAGTGTGGCGAAAATCTTTGTGTTCCTGTGGTTTAAAAAAATAATGAGATAGGTTCGGTAGATTTTATTATGTGCATTCCTGCTTCTGCAAACCTTGTAAATGCCGCATCTGCCTGTTCTGTGTAGTCTACAACATCAGGAACAACAACGGGAGAAGTGCAATCTTCTAACAGATAAACTTTTTTAGCAAGGGTCGCATCTATCTGTTTAATTTCTGTTAATAAATCGTCAATTGTCCAGGCGACGCAGTGACTTTTAGCTTGACCGCCAATAATTATGGCATCAAATTCTAAAAGTTGCTTAATCAGACGTGTGTTCTTTTGAGCAAGTGGACGTTGCTCAAAATCTTCCAACACCTCTGGACGTAAGATGGAATAGTTTTCTGTTAATGGACTCTCCCCTTTAATTTCAAATTGCGTCTGACATTGACGAGCAATACAGTGAAAAAATATTGCTTCCTCCACAGATGAAACTAAAGCATGACCAATACCACCCAACATCGAATGATAAGGCCAAACAATGAGGGGATATTTACCGTCTTTACTTAGTTGCTTAACATAGTGATAGGCATGTTTTTCTAATAATTCATAATCTCCATAAGTAATACTTTCAGCAACTGCTGGATTAACTTTCCAGATACCTTTTTCAATATCTGTTGGAGTAATACTAGTAGCTGCTGGGATAGGATGTTCTCCGGCGGCATTAACCCAGAAAATAGGATGGAAAATTTGCGTTGCTGTGTGGGTATCTAGTGTGGGTATAATTGTTGTAATTACTCCCAAGTTACGATAGATAAATTCACATAATCGCTGATTATCATTTACCGCTCCATCTCCAGATTTGCCACCAACAAATAATTCAAATCCAGGGATACAGAAGGTGTTTTGCACATCAATTAAAAGTAAACAAATGCGGGTTTGGTCAAAAGATGCTGGCTTAATGTGATTTTGTTTTGCCCATGCTTCAGCTTCCGCTGCACGTTCTTGGTAAGGTACGCGCCAAACTTCGCCGACTTTTTCAGCGTTAAAGTGTTGAGGAATGGGTAGTTGGGTTGTTATTTTTGTATTCATATAAAATCTGTTCTGATTTTTTATATTTTATTTATATCAATTAAGAACAATGTTTTACATAGTAAACATCATCATGAAAATCTAGAGTCAATAATAATACGTATTCTTCTCCTGAGCCAGGATTCACAACGAAGTTAAAGAAAATACGAGTACTATAGTTAATTGAAGATGACCATATACCCGATAAATCACCTTTTAACTGATGACTACCTAAATTGGGTTGAAATGGATCTTCAGCTATTTGTTGCAAAACTTGCTCAATTTGAAAACGTAGTTCAGGATTTTTCTTGACAACACGCTTAAAAGCACGAATAAAGATGGGACTCCAAACCAAATTTTTCACTCGTCTAACTCCGACATCAAGTTTGCAACTGAACCAAACCGGACTTTACCCTGAGCATAATCACTCTCTGCTTGCGCGATTTCTTTTAATAAATCATCTCGTCGTCGTTGTTTGAGGTGCTTTTGAATCATCTCTATAAGCATAGCTTGCTCCTCTGGCTCAAGTGCTTCTACAACCTCTATAGCTTTATGAAATGCCGATGTTTTTTCCACCATGAGTGTTCAATGATTTGATAATAAGTATAATTGATCTGATAGGGTGTGCGATCGCCTCTAATACCCTTGGCATTTGCACATATATATAATAGTATATTTGTCTTATTACAATATAGATTTAGTATCACCGATAATGGTCTTATAAATTGATCATAATTAGGTATTTTTTAGAATATCTAATCAAAGCTATGTTATAAAATTATCACTTTCTACATTATCTAAAATTTTCAACATCGCCAATCGTTCATCAAGCCAATCATCCGTAAACCACCCATAAGGTAAAACGTCACCAACTACATTTGTGCTAATTCCCATTACCCAAATATGAGCAGCTTTGATAAACACAGGAATTGATGTCAGTTCAGACTCACTCAGTTTACGAATTGCTTGATAACCTTCAACAAAACTGTTTTTGACAGTAACATCTATTTTCATCCTCAGCGCTGCATGTAAAAACTTTGCAATATCAAAAGCACGCCAGCCATAACCGCACTGGTCAAAATCAAATAACGTCGGCTCATTTTGTTTTGTAAAATTGGCATTTCCTGAATGAACATCGCCAATACAAATTCCATATCCAGGTGCTAATAAAGTTAATTTCAATTCTGCAATTTGGTTTTTAATGTTATCAATTTTTTGCTGAAAGAAATCAAGATCCTTTTTTCGGTATTGGTAGAGAGGTGTAATTGATCTTATTGACCAATCAAGTAAGTATTCATTATTTAATATGGGGCGACTAAAGCTGCTTTTAAAAGAATTTAGTACCTGATGAATTTCTGCTAGCACCTCTCCCAAAATATAACTTTGTTTAGTATCAAGCTTGCCATCAACTGCATATCCAGATGCATAGGAAAATACAGCCACATAGCGTTTTCCCTCTGGTGCAGCAATCTCTGTGGTTAAACCGCCGTCAATTCTAGTAATAGGATAAGCAACTGGCTGCTTTTGCTCATGCAGAAACGATAATAATTCCAGCTCAAAATCAATCTCTTGCTTATTTCTCCAACCACGCCGATAAACCCGCAGAATATACTTTTCTTCCTCTGTTTCTACCAAATATGTATCATTTAGCCCCCGCTTGTATAGCTTACAGCTACAGAGTTTATTAATTGGATATTTGTCGAGTACAGTGCCAATTAAAGCTGCACCGCTAGGAATTGAATGAATTACAGGTATGAAAGGTTTGTTCATAGAATTAGAAGTGCGCTGATAATATTTACAACTCAGTATTAGAACGAGAGTTTCTCTGCGAGACGCTACGCGAACGTTAAGATTCGCTAACGCAATTCACACTACATCAGCTAGAAAAGCTTTAAAGTTACATATTTTAATAGATCAGAAAAATCTATAAATCTTTTGGTTGTCTCTCATTTGGTATCATTCTCCCTTTTTTTTCTACTTAATCGTTCAAAAAAGCCCCACCTGTGGCAATCTGGGAAACAGAGATTTATCAAATCAGATATTTTAGCTACAGCAAATTTACTCAATCAGGTTATGCAAACTCTGCCCACAGTAAATACTTCAAATACCACATCAAGTCAATCCACTTTTGATACAACTATCAAGCGGCGTAAAACCCGCCCTGTAAAGGTGGGAGATGTCACCATTGGGGGTAGTTATCCCGTTGTGGTGCAGTCGATGATCAACGAAGACACTCTTGATGTTGATGGTTCGGTAGCTGCTATTCGTCGTCTGCACGAAATTGGCTGTGAAATTGTCCGCGTCACTGTACCTAGTTTGGCTCACGCCAAAGCGCTGGGAGAAATTAAACAAAAATTAATTAAAACTTACCGAGACGTGCCAATTGTGGCTGATGTACATCACAATGGTCTAAAAATCGCTGTGGAAGTTGCCAAGCACATAGAAAAAGTGCGGATTAATCCGGGTTTGTATGTCTTTGAAAAACCAAATATTAATAGAACCGAGTACACTAAAGCCGAATTTGACGAAATTGGGGAAAAAATCCGCGAAACCCTAGAACCTCTAGTAGTTTCTTTGCGCGATCAAGGTAAATCGATGCGAATAGGGGTAAATCACGGTTCCCTCGCAGAAAGGATGCTATTTACCTACGGTGACACACCAGAAGGGATGGCGGAATCTGCCATAGAATTTATTCGCATCTGTGAATCTTTGGACTTCCACAACTTAGTAATTTCGATGAAAGCTTCGCGAGTACCGGTGATGGTAGCCGCCTATCGACTCATCGCCAAACGCATGGATGAATTGGGTATGGATTATCCCCTGCATTTAGGCGTAACGGAAGCTGGTGATGGTGAATACGGGCGAATTAAATCTACAGCCGGTATTGCCACATTACTTGCTGATGGCATTGGTGATACAATTCGCGTGTCACTTACAGAACCACCAGAAAAAGAAATTCCCGTCTGCTACAGCATTTTGCAAGCTTTGGGATTGCGGAAGACAATGGTGGAGTATGTCGCCTGTCCTTCCTGTGGACGTACTCTGTTTAACCTTGAAGAAGTGCTACACAAAGTTAGGGAAGCTACGAAGCATCTCACAGGGCTGGACATAGCAGTTATGGGGTGTATTGTCAATGGCCCAGGAGAAATGGCGGATGCTGACTATGGTTACGTGGGCAAGACCCCTGGTTATATTTCTTTGTATCGTGGCAGAGAAGAAATTAAAAAAGTCCCAGAAGACAGAGGTGTAGAGGAATTAATTAACCTGATTAAGGCAGATGAACGCTGGGTAGAGCCATAGAATTACTGGGGACTGGGGACTGGGAACTGAGAAAAGGTTAAAAAATAAGGGGATGGTTTTCTCTTTCCCCAATGCCCAATGCCCCATCCCCAATGCCCAA
>NZ_JADEXR010000222.1 GCF_015206995.1 aff. Roholtiella sp. LEGE 12411
CCCAATGCCCAATGCCCAATGCCCAATGCCCAATGCCCAATGCCCAATGCCCAATGCCCAATGCCCAATGCCCAATTTTCAAGCTAAGTTTAATCAATTGTTAAGGTTATTTTTTGCCCTGTATAAAATTCAACAATATTCGTTGATGTACATGCCCCAAGGGCCGCACTTCTCCAGCGTTTTGCGAATAACAGCTACCCTGGCAAATATCTTCCGCCGTCATTAATCCCATATCCCAGCCTTCACTCAGAACTAGTTGATTTAATTCCACCAAGAGTGGTGCTTGAAAAACATGACGGACAACTTTTTCATCGGGATAACAGCCAAATTCAAAAAAGGGTGGCAAAATATAGCCAATTTCTTCTAAAATCTCTCGCTTGACTGCGACACCTGGAGTTTCACCGGGTTCGATATGACCGCCAAACAGCCCCCAGTAACCAGGGTAAAGAATACCAGGGATATTATCCCGCAGTTGCATGAGATACTTGTTTTCTTGGTAGAGAATAGCGATCGCTACATGCACTGGTTGATTATTCATAAATTTTTATTTGGCTGTTATCTGTTAAAACTATCACTCTTCCTCTAAGTACACTTCTCCCAACTCTTTGCCAGCTAAAGGGATACTTTGGTAGCGAACTTTACCCTTAATCACCACTTGCGCTCCCTGTTCTAGACCGGTTTGATTGGTAACAACCCAGATTTTGCCAGTGGAGTCATTGATTTGATAAGCCTGCTGCTTCATGAGGGGAGCTTGCTTTTCGACCTTACCTTGGATGTAAACTATAGCCTTATTATCCTGCTTTGGTTTAATTTCCCGAATAGGGGTAACATTAGTACCAATTTTTAAGGGAAGCATCCCACTGGAGCTAGATGATGTCAAACTTCCACAACTATAAAGTCCAATTACCAGCAAACAGGTCAATCCCAGACGGTAAGGTATAGACTTCTTGCAGAAATCGGGCAAGCTGTACCCGTATAAAAATGAAAGGGAAAAATTTTTCGCTTGTTGCATGAAAGCCCTCGGTTAAGCAAATTTTCGCATCATTGCTTATTTTGTCGCCAGTTTTATTAGGTCAGTTCCCATTTATTAGGGATTGGGCATGGGGCATGGGGCATGGGGGAAAACCATCCCTTTACCCTTTAACCCTCTTAAGAGTTCCCCAATCCGCAATCCGCAATCCCCAATGCCCAATCCCCAATGCCCAATCCAAATGATGCCGTTGATCTGAGAAGATAAATACTATGGACTTGGTATGAAAAAAACGCTACGGGATCAAACAGCAACATCATAATGCTCAATAGTCAATAGTCAATAGTCAAAAATAAATAATTTATTTACTGGACTTTGGAACGCCAGTTGATACAACGAGGGAAACCCCTGCAAGGCACTGGCTCCTTTGGACTATTGACTCCGCATAGCGGCTGGACTTTGGACAAAAGGCGAATATAGCTGGAAATTATAATGGAAACAAAAACTGCCAAAATTCTTGATGGTAAAGCTTTAGCTGCCAAAATTCAGCAAGAACTGTCTGTTGCCATTACACAATTACAACCAAAAATTGGACGATCCCCTGGTTTAGCCGTGCTGATGGTTGGTGACAACCCAGCGTCAGCGGCTTATGTACGAAATAAAGAAAAAGCCTGCACTAAAGTGGGTATTGTTTCTTTTGGCAAACATTTTTCCACCGAAACCACCCAAGCCGAACTAGAAGAAGTGATTGCGGCACTCAATGACGATGAACGGGTGGATGGCATTCTTGTACAGCTACCTCTGCCTAACCATTTGGATGCTGTGACTCTGCTACATCAAATTGATCCCGATAAAGACGCTGATGGACTGCACCCAGTTAATTTGGGGCGACTAGTACGGGGAGAAATCGGTTTACGCAGTTGTACGCCAGCTGGTGTCATGCGGCTTTTACAAGAATATCAGATTCCTTTAGCGGGAAAACAAGCAGTCGTGGTGGGACGCAGTATTTTGGTGGGCAAGCCAATGGCATTGATGTTACTAGAAGCTGATGCTACAGTCACGATCGCTCACTCGCGATCGCTCGATCTCAAAACCATCACCCAGAATGCTGATATTCTAATTGCAGCAGTAGGTATTCCCGGATTAATCTCTGCTGATATGGTGAAACAGGGCGCTGTTGTGGTAGATGTGGGGATGAACCGCGTCACTGATGCCAGTGGCAACAGTCGGTTAGTTGGTGATGTTCACTTTGAATCAACTGCTGGTGTGGCAGAATTTATCACCCCAGTTCCTGGCGGTGTTGGCCCTATGACTGTCGCCATATTGTTGCAAAATACATTTACCAGTTATTCAAAGCCAGCAAGGTAGTTGGGAGTAATGAATGGAAGGAGATAGGAGTATAGATGCGATTAATCGCGTCTATACAAGGGTCAGGAGTCACAACTACTAAAGGTTATGAGTGATTTTCCAATTCTTAACTCTTGGAATTTCTATTCGCCCTTGGGGTTGGTGGAACAATCAGACGAAACCTCCGCTCAGAGTTCTCTCTAACTACTGACTTTTTCAGCGCCAGAGCACCTTAAAATTGTGACGTATACGACAAAAATTTTAAAATGTCAGGAATTTAAGAATGGTAGCAACAGATAACGTTTACAAGACACCAGAGGAAGCCACGTTTAACCTCGCAGTCTATCTAAAACAGCGACAAAAGCTTTGCGATACTGCTTTGGATCAGGCGATCCCCATCATTTATCCAGAAAAGATTTATGAGGCGATGCGCTACTCGCTATTAGCTGGAGGGAAGCGTGTACGTCCCATACTCTGCCTTGCTACTTGTGAAATGATTGGTGGCACAATCGAAATGGCGATGCCAACAGCCTGTGCTGTAGAGATGATCCACACAATGTCATTGATTCATGACGACCTTCCGGCGATGGATAATGATGATTACCGTCGCGGAAAGCTGACAAATCATAAGGTTTATGGCGATGATGTAGCGATTTTGGCTGGGGATGGCTTGTTAGCTTTAGCTTTTGAGTTTGTTGCGACTCAAACACCCCAAACTGTTGACAGGGCAAGAGTTTTACAGGTAGTTGCTCGTTTGGGCAAAGCGCTGGGGGCTGCTGGCTTAGTCGGTGGTCAAGTGGTTGATTTAGAATCAGAAGGTAAGTCGGATATTTGTTTAGAAACGCTGAATTTCATTCATAAACACAAAACAGCTGCGCTTTTGGAAGCTTGTGTTGTTTGTGGCGGAATTTTAGCCGGAGCATCGTCTGAAGATGTACAACGATTGACTCGTTATGCTCAAAATATTGGACTAGCCTTCCAGATTATAGATGATATTTTGGATGTTACTGCTACTCAAGAGCAGTTAGGTAAAACTGCTGGCAAAGATCAAAGAGCTAAAAAAGTAACGTATCCTAGCCTTTGGGGACTTGAGGAATCCCGTTTAAAAGCCCAAGAGCTAGTTAAAGCTGCTTGTGCAGAATTAGAACCATTTAAGGAACGAGCCAAGCCAATGGTGGCGATCGCTCACTTCATTACCAGTCGCAATCACTAGGTCAATTTTGGATTTTGGCATTTGGGTTGCATTTAAAATGTTTCTTCAATTAACAACTGCTGCTAATTTTTACTAACCTAACCAAAATACCATGCAGGACATAGGCGACATCTTAGACAACCGGGTGCTGATGGTTGCTCTGATAGCTTGTTTAATTGCTCAAGCATTGAAGCTCATAATCGAGATAGTACAACATCGCAAACTGAATGTGCGTGTTTTAGTCACAACCGGAGGTATGCCCAGTGCCCATTCTGCCCTGGTTACGGCTCTAGCGGCTGGTGTAGGGCAAACTCTTGGTTGGGCATCTCCTGATTTTGCTGTTGCGACAATTTTTGCCATCATTGTCATGTATGATGCTGCGGGAGTTCGCCAAGCCGCTGGTAAGCAAGCTCGCATCCTCAATCAAATGATTGATGAGTTATTTCACGAAAAACCAGACTTTAGCCAAGACCGTCTCAAGGAATTACTTGGACATACACCAGTTCAGGTAATAGCTGGATCGGCTTTGGGCATAACTATCTATTGGTTAGCTAGGTCTGCTTATTAAACTACAATTAATGAATCTTTGTTTGAGTATCTGTTGGTAATTGGTAATTGGTATGTCAACTTTCAACGGTCATTAGCTATTAGAAAAACTACTAGCAATTGACTCTACCTATTACCTATTACCGCCCTCATAAGCTGTTAAACAGCTAAGTTGCAGATTTAGACGGCAGAGTGGTATGAGAGAATGATAGCGTTTTTTCTTTAAAAATAAGGCTATACAAGTTAAATGTGGAACAGCTTATATCGCATTAATTTTATAAAAATTCCTTTCTACAAACTTGAAAAATAATCCCAAAAGCTTTGATGATTTATGTATTCAAAATGTCAATTTTCTGCTTTGAATTATTTATTTTGTTCTTTAAGGCATACAATTTAAATATACTTTTTCGAGTTGATCAAAAGATACTGTATCCTGAACAATCATGCGATACAAATTGGAATTACATTCTCCATAGACAGTGAGAAGCATCGCTTGAATTAAAGCCTTTGCTTTCAGCATAGTTTCTTCAAATTCTGCTTGAGCATCAGATAACGCTACAATCCCACCTCCTATTCCTATAGAGGTTTCATGCGGAGTCAGGAGTGCAGTGCGGATCACAATATTTAGGTCAGATGCACCATTAAGACTTAAAAATCCGATCGCACCTGAGTAAACCCCCCGTGCCTCTTGCTCTAATTTATCAATAATCTGCATAGTTCTAATCTTGGGAGCACCTGTCATTGAGCCACCAGGAAATGCCATACGAATACAATCGGTGGCTCCCATGTCGGAACGTAAATGACCGCGAATGGTGGTAACAAGTTGATGCACAGTCGCATAACTTTCTACAGCCATCAATTTTGGGACGTGGATACTACCTACCTCACAGACCAATCCAAGATCATTACGTAACAAATCCACAATCATCAGGTTCTCAGCTCGGTCTTTTTCACTGTTACGCAAACTTTCATGGAGTACAAAGTCTTCTTCCACAGTCTGCCCACGTCTTAGAGTACCCTTGATTGGTTTAGTTTCTACCCAACCTTGGCGATCGATGCGAAGAAATCGTTCTGGGGATGAGCAAGCAATGGCAATGTCGCCAAAGCGTAGAAATGCTGCATAAGGTGCTGGATTAACTCGGCGTAATCTGCGATAAAATGCTAGCGGGTCAGGAGTAGTATCTGTGTAAAGCTTATTCGTTAGGCAGACTTGGTAACTCTCTCCCTCGTGGATTTCGTGTAGACACTTTTGAATATCATCAATGTAAGTCTGGTAAGACCTGCTTAAACGGAAGATAATCAGGTCTTGGCTACCCTGCGGCACAATGGGAGGTAGGGGGGGAAGTATGCGAAGTTGTTGTTCAATTGACTTAAACCAGGTTTCTGCTTGGGTGGTTTGACCCTTGTTGGCGAGATACAACAGATAGGTAGTCTGTTCTTGGTGGTCGAAGACAATTATTTGATCGGCTAAAAGAAAAACGGCATCAGGAAGTAAAGCGGGATGCAGCAGTTCACAACCAGATGCCTTAAGTTCATAACCGAAGTAGCCAACAAATCCGCAGTTGAAATCAAAAGGAAGCTCATCAGACAAGCAGTGTCGGCGCTCAAGTTCACGTTTGAGATACTCAAAAATACAGTCTGTGCAACGCGTTACTTTACCTGACTGAGTAATGGTTAGTTCTTTAGTTTGAGTATAATACTGAACTAATAGGCTGTTGGTTCCACCACTCCCTCCCATAAAAGAGAAGCGAGAAAGACCCAGCTCCACTCGGCTGCTGTCGAGCCAAAAGCTGTTTGGTTCTTCGCTAAAAAGATGGACAAATACCTGTTCTGCATCCGGATAAATATCCAATTTTTGGCTGTAAACTTCAAATTCCTGGCTTTGTTGGCGTAGACAGTTGGTGGGAAGTGTAGAAACTCCTCCGTATCCTGTCCGTTGTGGTCTTTTCCTCGGTTTTAATTTTTTCTGAGGAAATTGCAAAGTGATTTCTCTAAAGTTTTCTAGCAGATTCCGTCCATATTCTGTGCAGATAGATTCTGGATGGAACTGCACACCCCAAAATGGTAGATACCGGTGACGCAGACCCATTACCAGTCCTTCCTCAGTCCAGGCAACTTTTTCTAAGCAGCTTGGCAATTTTTCTGAAACAATCAAGGAGTGGTAGCGTACAACCCAGAAAGGATTGGGAATTCCCTTAAATAGCTCAGAGCCATTATGATAAATCTTGCTCATTCGTCCATGCATGACTTCTGGAGCATGGATAACAGTTCCACCATATAAGTAGCCAAGTCCCTGGTGTCCAAGACAAACACCAAGCACGGGTACGTCCACATTTTGGATTACTTGCTTGCAGATACCGAAATCTTTAGCTTTTTCTGGACGACCGGGGCCGGGAGAAATTACTACATTGTCGAATACCAATTTTGTCAGATCGCCCCAATCAACTTGATCATTACGAACAACTAGCGGAAGCTCTCCATTTACTTCTGCAATTATCTGATACAGGTTAAAAGTATAGGAATCGTAGTTATCGATGATCAGTGTTTGCACGTAAGATTACCCTCGCAACTTGGTAATCACTATAAACGCACAACTGGGCGCAGTAGCATTACTTTACGACTATCTACTAAGACGGCAAAAAAGCCGCGATCGTTCAGCTTCTGCAATGCGCTGTATGCTTCTTTTTGGTTGGTGGTATGAACTGCGAGTAAGTAAGGACGTTGGCCATAGGAAGCAAAACCCACATTACCTTCTACCACTTGCTGCACATTATTTGCCAGTTCTGGACGATTGAAATAATCCACTAGCACTGCATAACCCTGTCCCAATGCTTGGGGATTATAGCTGACTGTTTGCTGCTGAAATGGCTGAGATGGCTGAAATGGCTGAGATGGCCGAGATGGCTGAGATGGCTGAAATGGCTGCACGTTTGCTACCGCTTTCGGTCGAGTGGTAATGATGGCAGACAACCCGACAATGTTGCCAATATACCGCGCCCAACGATTAGCATCGTCAATTTTGTTAAACCCACCGACTCGCGTCACCGTCTCGTTGAGATATTTACAGGTGGCGGTCTTGAGTTGAGGCGGTAAGGCACTACGCAACTGCTTTTGATTATCTGCTGTGGGACTGACTACTAATAAAAGATACTCACCCGCACTCGGAGGTTGACAAGCGGGAATAGCTGGTTGGGCAAAGACAGAACTAATGCCACCAATGAAACCTGCGTAAGCGAAGCTTGTTGTAGCCATCGCTAATTCTAAAACACTTGGTAAAGTCTTAAGTCTCTGCACAAAAGTTAGATGGGTAAATTATGGTGTCTTACAAGATTTTATAAGATATATTTTGTTCCCCCTAAAGAAAAGTGGGGATTGGGGATTGGGGATTGGGGATTGGGCATTGGGGATTGGGCATTGGGAA
>NZ_JADEXR010000223.1 GCF_015206995.1 aff. Roholtiella sp. LEGE 12411
AACTCAGTGGTGAAACGCTGCTGCGGCAACGATAGTTTAGGGGTAGCCCTACGCAAAAATAGCTCGATGCCAGGTTTTTAATACACGACACAAAGCCTCCCAAGTCATGACGGGGGGCTTTTGTTTTTTATCAGCTAATCGGCATTTATTCCTCTTCTGTCACTATTCATCTACGAGCGCAACTGTTGGGTGGGCATCTGTTGCCAAATGTTTTAGGATTTGTAATTCTACATCCATTACCCTACTTACCTTACAGAGTTTTATCTTTTGATTCTTTTATTCAGAATACTCAGAAAGTTACAGAAGAGGGGTATGTGGGACGCAGTTGAGTGCTACAGAGGTATGTAGCTTTAAGAACAACTAGTAAGAGCAGCACCACACTGATCTTCCCTTGCTAACCAACCCTTGACACCTTGATATTCTACCTGTGCCCAATCTCCCTGACAGCCTAGCAATTTGATGTTCTCACCAGGGGGGATTTTTCCTACTTTTCGGCTTTGCTGATTAGCATTAGCGTAAATATCTACACCATTAGTAGCATAACCCCGTGATGATATGCCTAAGTTTTGTACAAACACCCATCCAGTTCCTTGAAAACCATTGCTAGCGTTAGTAATCTGTACCCATTTTCCCAAAGCAGCAACAATTTGAACTGTTTCATGGATGGGTATTTGCCCCATAATTCTATTACTGATACTTGCACCACTCCGCACATTTAAACCTTGTAGATCTGTATCAGTGACGTAGGCAAGAATATCGCATTTATTTTGATTAATTGATTTCGCTAAAACGATTTGATTGGCCATACCAGTATTGATAATTACGCTAACACAAGTTAATCCTAATACTATCGCTAGCTTGGATGGTGACTTTTTTATATTTTTTGTCATATTTTCTCTATTGTTCTAGTATCAGCGTCCAAGACGGCGGTCTTATTTTTACCTCACATCATACCTGAAAAATAGAGTTAATTGATAATACAGAAGTGCTTCATTGTATCAGGGCTTTTTCTAATGAGAAAATAGAGATTTGTATTAAATTAGATTATTCAGATTTTTCTCTCAGAAATTTTATTGTTTTGTCAGTTTGACTGACGAAAATCAGCCAAACTGATAGTTATTGTAGATTTTTATCGGTTACAAGCCAAAACTTTACTTCATGTCGTAGCCAAACAGATTTGGGTCAACTTCTCCTAACTGTAAATCTGCCAAACCATATTCTGCCCATCGCCTTTCTACCATCGCTGCGATATCTGGATCTGACTCTAAAGGCGCACCCCATTCATGGTCTGTTTCAGGGGGAATTTTCGTGGTAGCATCAATTCCCATCCGTCCACCTAAACCAATTTTCTCACTAGCAAAATCCAAAGTATCAAACGGTGTATTTGGCAAAATAAATACATCTCGCACCGGGTCAACTTTGGAACTAATCGCCCATACTACTTGACGTGGATCACGAATATTTATGTCTTTATCTACAACAATGACAAACTTAGTGTATGTAAATTGTGGTAAAGCACTCCAAAATGCTAAAGCAGCCCGTCGCGCCTGTCCCGGATATGCTTTATCAATGGAAATAATTGCAGCTTTGTAACTCAAAGCTTCCATTGGTAAGAAGAAATCGACAATTTCTGATACTTGTTGGCGCAGAATAGGGGTATAGATGCGATTTAGTGCGATCGCCATCATCGCTTCTTCTTTGGGTGGACGACCGCTAAATGTTGTTAAGTAAATCGGATCTTTGCGGTGCGTCATACACTGAAACCGAATCAATGGAGAATCCTCCACGCCGCCGTAATAACCCATGTGGTCGCCAAAAGGCCCATCTGGTAAAACTTCCCCTGGGGTAATCGTCCCTTCTAAAACAAATTCTGAATCTGCGGGAACTTCCAAATCTACGGTTTTACACTTGGCCAACTGCACACCGGAACCGCCGTACAGTCCTGCAAATAGCCATTCTGATAAATCTACAGGTATGGGTGTAGCAGCTGCCATGATAATTAGAGGATCAACGCCGAGTGCGATCGCTACTTCTAATTTTTTCCCACGTTCGGCTGCTTTTCGCAAATGCCTCGCCCCACCACGCACCGATAGCCAATGAACCGTCATCGTATTCTGTGATTGTAGTTGTAAGCGATACACACCTACATTTGGCGTACCTGTCTCACAATCCCTAGTAATCACTAACCCCAGCGTGATAATCTTGCCAGCATCACCGATATAAGGGCGGATTAAAGGCAACTTCCGCAAGTCTACATCATTGCCTTGAATTACCACTTGTTGACAAGCGGGGAAAAAGTCCCGTCCTGGTTTCGCTTTAACTACGTCAAATAGTACCTTACCAAAGTCTATCGCCTGGGAAATCTTCTTTGGTGGTTTTGGCTGTTGCAACATACTCAGCTTTTTCCCCAGAGTTTCCAACTCTTCTGGATGCTGCATATTCATCGCCCAGCAAATCCTTTCCACAGTTCCCATCAAATTCACCGCCACAGGGAAAGAAGCACCTTTGACGTTTTCAAACAACAACCCAGGCCCACCTTTTTGCAGCATCCGGTTGGAAATCTCAGCAATTTCTAACTCTGGGTCAACTAAAGCTGAAATTCGCTGTAATTGTCCCTTTTGTTCTAGAATTTTAATGAATCCCCGCAAGTCTCTCGCCATTGTTCTAATAAAACCGAATATTTAAGAAGTGTGAAGAACGTTCTTTTATTATTAGTCATTTGTCATTAGTCATTTGTCGTTAATTATTCTCTCCCGCACTCTCTCACTCCTCCACCATCCGGGAAATTGTTGGCTTTAACTGCAACTTAATCTATTTATTTGTTTTTCTTAACTATATTTCACAAACAATTTAGTTATCCTAACCAGAGATAAGCATTATTTTTGCCAAATAAACGCTAATCTGCTCAAACATGGCCAGAATGTACTATACCTTCCTAGCAGGTTACTTTGTTATGTGGTACCTGCTAGGTTTATTTTTTGTAACCTTTATCTGTGCCTTCAAACGTATTTAGATAATTTGTAAAGAAAGTAATTATTGCTTTTGTCTTTTTCCCAATTTTGTCAGCTTGCGATCGCCTAAGTAGTTAACCAGCCTGGGCTATTTAGCGTTTTGGTTTTTAATTATAAAAAATAAATCACATAAATTAAAAATAGTTAATTATATTAAATGGATAGTTTTTGACGCTAAATTAGATTTTCCCAGAGGAAAATAATTATACAACAAAATATTTTTTTATGTTCAATATATTTGAAGATAAATACATTAACAAATATTGTATAGCTTTATCGTGCTCAAAAGTTAAAGATACTTTAATGAAGTATTTACCTTTTGTTAATGTATTTTAATCATAAAAAATGTAGCTTACTTAAAGCTGCAATTACAACAGGAAAATGTTCCTTTAATACGAGGTAATATGATTTTTTCAACTACGATTTTGAACCGTTTAGTTACTACTTCAGTAGTAACATCTGCTATTGCATTTAGCCAAGTTTTTACTGCGATCGCTCAAGCTGAAACATTGAATGGTGCTGGAGCAACTTTTCCCGCTCCGCTTTATGAACGCTATGCTCGTGAAGTTAAGAAAAAACATTCCGACTTGAAAATTAACTACCAAGGAATTGGTAGTGGCGGCGGTATTCGTCAAGTCATTGCTGGAACTGTTGACTTTGGTGGTAGTGATGCAGCAATGAAAGATGATGAAATGGCTAAAGTCAAGAATGGTGTAATTTTAGTACCTACAGCAGGCGGCGCTGTTTCTGTTGTCTATAATCTTCCGGGTGTTAATAGTCTAAAATTATCTCGCTCTACACTACCAGCAATTTACGCAGGTCAAATTACCAACTGGAATGACGCAAAAATAAAAGCTGATAACCCTGGTGTAAATCTACCAAATCAACCAATTAAATTTGTGGTTCGCGCTGATGGTAGCGGTACAACTTTCATTTTCACTAATCATTTGAGTAGCATTAGTCCTTATTTCAAAGGAAGAATTGGAGCCAACACTGCTCCCAAATGGACACTACCAAATGTCCTTAAAGGTAAAGGTAATCCTGGGGTAGCTGCTTTAGTATCTCGCACTACTGGCTCTATTGGTTATGTTGAATATGCCTACGCTAACCAAAACCAATTAAAATCAGCACTCATACAGAATAAGCAAGGAGAATTCATTGCTCCTTCTTTACAATCTGCAAACACAGCTTTAGCAACTGTGACCTTTCCAGACAACTACCGCGTTTTTGTAGGAGATCCAGGACAAGGTTATCCTATCGTAGGTCTTACCTGGATGATGATTTACAAGCAGTATGCTAATGCTTCCAAAGCCGATGCTATTAAGAAATGGGTGAATTGGGTGCTGACAGACGGTCAACAGTATAACGACGACCTCAATTATACTAAGATTCCATCTAGTGTAGTAAGCCGTGTACTTCAAACAGTAAATAGTACTGTCAAACCTTAATTTTTCATCTGATTAATTTTCTCTCATAGTAGGGTGAGCTATTTGCTCACCTTATTGACATGAAAAAATACTATTTTATGAATTTGTAATGACATCATCAGAACCAGCCGATAATAATTCATCAAGTCAACAGAAGTTAAGTGATGAAAATCTTGACCTGACAGCTACTAGCAGAACAGATTTCTGGTTCGACCAAGGATTTAAACAGCTGGTGTACCTTTTTACCCTAATTACCGTTGCGGTACTATTCGTGATGAGTTGGGTAATTTTCTACGAAGCTCAACCAGCCATTATGCAGTTTGGATTAGGATTTTTGTGGGGTCAAGATTGGGATACAGGTAATCAGATTTTTGGTGCTTTACCTTATATTTATGGAACTCTAGTAAGTAGCGCGATCGCTATTATATTTGCTGTCCCAGTAGGAATCGCTATCGCTTTAGTTACTAGTGAAAATTTCTTACCTTTATCGTTACGAACAATCATAGCATTTGTTATTGAATTAATCGCAGCAATTCCCAGTGTCATTATTGGTTTATGGGCTATTTTTGTCTTTATTCCAGTTTTAGAACCTCTGCAAAAGTGGCTAGCTAGTATCTTCAAATGGATACCACTATTTAATACAGAAGAACCTTCTGGAACGAATATGTTGACTGCTGGTATTATTTTAGCCATCATGATTCTGCCAACAATGGCAGCAATTACCCGTGAAGTATTACTAGCTATACCTAAAGAATTACGTAGCGCATCTATGGCTTTAGGTGGTACACGCTGGGAAACAATTTTTCGGGTCTTGCTACCATCTGGGTTTTCCGGAATCATGAGTGCGGTCATGCTTGCTCTAGGACGTGCTCTGGGCGAAACCATGGCTGTCACTATGGTGATTGGTAACTCTGCTCAAATCAGTCCATCCTTACTTGCTCCGGCTTATACAATTCCCTCTGTATTAGCCAATGAATTTGCAGAAGCTGAACCAGGATTGCATATTGGCGCTCTAAGTTATTTGGGATTGATTTTATTTGGGTTGACTTTAGTTGTAAATATTGGTGCGGTGTTATTAGTGCAGTGGTTTGGCAGGAAAAATAGGTAAAACATGGAACTACAATTTTACATCTAAATCACAAGTTTAAATATCATAAACTGTAAAAAAAATGAGTGCCTATCTACAGTCTGAAAGCAATAAATCCCTAGCAGCAGAATTATGTAGTCCTTTAACCCCAAGGCGACTGTTATTTACTTATGTAATGAATGCGATCGCCTTTCTTTTCACAGGTCTAGCACTTGTTCCCTTGCTGTCACTTTTATGGGAAATTTTTGTGCGAGGAATATCTGGACTCAATCCAGAAATATTTGTCAAAACAGTAATTGATAACGGGTTTAGTAATGCCATACTGGGTACTATCACAATGGTGCTAATTGGCGCACTGTTAAGCATTCCCACAGGGATAATGACAGGAATTTTTTTAGCGGAATTTAGTCAAACTAACCCAGCTGTTGGTTTTGTTCGTTTTATTACTAAGATTTTTACAGGCGTACCTTCGATTGTGGTGGGTATATTTGCTTATGCTGTGATTGTTTTAGTAACTAAAGGATTTAGTGCGATCGCAGGTGGCTTTGCGTTAGCCGTGATTATGCTACCCGTTATTGTACTCACAACAGAAGAATCTTTAAAACTTATTCCCAGTAGTCAACGCCTCGCCTCTGCTGCTTTAGGAGGAACCCGTTTACAAACTACTTTTCGCATAGTTTTTACTGCTGCAATACCTGGGATTACAACAGGCATTTTATTGGCTGTAGCCCGTGCTGCTGGTGAAACAGCACCTCTCATTTTTACTGCTTTGTTTAGTCTAGATTGGTCAGAAGGATTGTTAAGTCCAACAGCTTCTCTACCAGTATTGATTTTTAACCTCTACAACGACCCCAACCCGCAAAAAAATCAATTGGTCTGGACTACTTCCATAGTTCTACTCAGCTTAGTTTTATGTGTCAGTATTCTCTCTCGTTTAGTTATTAGCAAGAGAATGACCAAGTAGAAATTAATTTTTTCACCCGTTTAGTTAAGTATGAGTAATCTAATTCCAGCTATCAAAGTTAAAAATCTTAGCTTTTATTACAGCACTTCCAAAGCAATTGAAGATGTATCAATGGATATTTATCAAAATCATGTAACCGCAATTATTGGGCCTAGTGGTTGTGGTAAATCTACTTTTATTAAAACCCTCAATCGTATTAGCGAATTAGAAGGGCCTGTGAAAGTTGAAGGGTGCGTAGAATTTTTTGGTCAGAATATTTATGACCCTCGGATTAACTCAAATAGGCTACGCCGCCAAATTGGTATGGTGTTCCAAAAACCGAATCCTTTCGCCATGAGCATTTACGAAAATGTTGCTTACGGTGTAAAAATAGCGCACAGGCTTACCCAAACAGAATTTGATGAGATTGTCGAATCTGCTTTGAAAGGCGCTGCTCTTTGGGATGAGGTGAAAGATAAACTAGATAAATCTGCTTTAGGGCTTTCTGGTGGTCAACAACAGCGACTATGCATTGCTCGTGCTTTAGCTGTCAAACCCAAAATTCTCTTGATGGATGAGCCTTGCTCGGCTCTTGACCCCATTGCTACCATGAAAGTTGAGGAACTTCTCCATAGTTTACGCTCTCAATTGACGATCGCGATCGTCACCCACAATATGCAGCAAGCTGCCCGGATCTCCGATTTCACGGCTTTTTTCAGCACAGATGAAAGTCGTATTGGTCAAATGGTTGAATTCGGTGCTACAGAGCAAATCTTTAATAATCCACTCGACCCCCGTACCCACGACTACATTTCAGGGCGTTTTGGTTAATTTGACATACTCACCTGCCTGAAGGCGAGGTGATTCTTGACGCTTCGTTGACAGATGCTACCGGAGTAGTCTTATCCCGTCTCTGCGTCCGTTTAGAGTCGTGGCAATGCCCTATCCCGACTTTGTTT
>NZ_JADEXR010000224.1 GCF_015206995.1 aff. Roholtiella sp. LEGE 12411
TAATTGAGGGGGTGAGAGGTGGTTGCCGTCGGCAACCACCTCTCACCCCCTCATAATGATTATCATTATTGTTTAAATGTCAGCTTATGATTTTTGTTGAGTAATTTATTCCTTGGAAGTCCCTTATAAGAGGTTTTATCGGTCAGGTATAATCCCCCTTCTGCAAGCTTTTGAAGCCAAAAAGGTGCTTTGTTTTCGGTCAGGTTTTCAAGGATATTTTGTATTGTACTAAGCCGAACTCCGCAAAGCCTTGACAATCCTCGTTGACTCATTCCTGATTCTCCAGTACTGATAACTGTAAAATACTCGATACCATCTATTTCTTGACGTAGAATATCATCAGACATCATTAACCTCGTTGGTTTTGGTGTAAGGGGCGATCGCAGGTTTTCCAGGCAGGCGATCGCCTTCGATTGAGCAGATTGGAGTTTATAAGAGGCAGTCTTGCTGGGGGCATCGGGGCATCGGGGCAGGGGGCAGAGGAGAAAGAATTTATACAAGAACTCTCCTGTGCACCTGTGCTCCTCTGCCCCCCGGCTCAAGAGATCCCCTGCTTTTTCATTGCATTCCTCTCTCACCGCCTATAAATATAGTATAACAATGTATAACAAAGTATATGAGTGATTCTAGGCTAAACAAGCATAAGAGTTTTATGCACTTGGATCGAATAACATTAAAAAATATCTATGCAATAAACATTGCTAAATACAGTGTTTAACCTTGTTATACAAAAGTGTTATACTCTGATGGATATCAATAGACATCATTTTATGTAGGCTATTAAAATGGCTACTAAACTTGCAGCTTTTAGGCTTCCAGAGGAGATTTTGGAAATTATAGAAGCTTTAGCCAAAGATAAAGGAACCGATAAAACAGCGATCGTTACTGAAGCGTTGAGACTTGGCTTATCGGCTTTGCAATCTGGTGAGGTTGTCATACAGCGCAAGCAGCCATTGTCGGTTGAAGAAATTGAAGCGATTGTTGACAAGAAAATAGAAGAGAAGCTGGGGGAGCTAGCCGCCTGAGAATTAAATCTTATCTTCGTTAAGCTTATGGATCAGTCAACCGTTGATAGACTAACAAAACTCGCTCCCCAAATTGGGCGCTTTCTCGATTTGCATCCTTCGGAGCAGGCTTGGCTTTACCCCTTAATAGGTAAAGCAGAAAGAAGGGCGATCGCTATCCTAGAATGTATACAGGGCAATTATCTAAGCTATAAGGAAATAGGCGAACAAACTGATACCCATCCAAATACAGTTAAACAGACTTTGTATGCTCTCTCAAATGGCGGCATCAATTTTAGGGTTGATAGCTCTAATAAGTGGATGACCCCGCAAGGGGGACGAAACCGGAAACTTACAAGAATAGACGGGAGGATGAAAGCCCGTGAGATATAGGTGCGTAGCACCGCATATCGTGCTTCAGACACGGGATGAAATGCGACTCGGTAGGTTTTAGCCTACTGTAAATATTGTATAAAGTTTTCAAAGTCCTCGGATATCTTATACTCCTAGTGATAGTATAAAGTAGGAGGTAAAAACGATGCTTGTTTTTTCCTGTTTGGCTCATATCTGGGTAAAGAAGAGGGTAAAGGGTAAAGGGAAACCTTTAACCCTTTCCCTTCTAGGTAAACCGCTGTCCGCGCCCAAGTGAGCGCCAGGACTGGAAGATAATTACCTAGACAGTATACAGGCGAGCGTTACCCAACTTTGGGGGTTTAAGTCCCCTGTCCCCTGCAACAAAGCCGCAGCGATAGCGAAAAGCAGCAAATTGGTTTAATCCCTGCCATACCCCTCATCAATCATAAGAGCCAGCGTTTCAGCATTAAATCTGGTCAGCGATCGCACGTCCAAAAATTCTGTTGATTAGCCCCATTTTTCGCATAAATTTCATTACTATTGCTTATTGACAAAATGTTCATCACCTTAACCTCTCACTGATGCCACATCCCGCAAGAGCGCTGATATATATAATGTGAAAGTGAAAGGGCAAGTGCTTGAGCCTAGGTCGGGAGCACCATATTTGCTACTGCCCTGTTCACTGCCTTTGAGAATTAACGAAGTGGTTTTTTCCTTGAACCAGGAATACTCAACTTTTGAACAGCGAGGCGTTTAGTTTGTTCACCACGACGGTCATACCTAGCAGTTTGGTCAGAGGTTGCGTGTCCTGCTAATCTTTGTACTGTAGAAATGTCTTCACCAGAGTTGAGCAAATCAGAGATGAAAGTTCTGCGGAAATCATGAGCCGAAAAGTCAGTTACTCCCACTTGTTCACCGCGTTTTTGCAAGATGAACAGCACTGCTTGAGAAGTCAGTCGTCGCAGTATCACACGCCCACACTTGTTTACATGGCACAGCATAGGGCCAGAAGAAGACCCTCTAATGCTAAGCCAATCTAAAACGACAGTCAGGGCGCTATCAGGTAAATACACAGTCCGGTCTTTTCCACCTTTGCCACTGTGTACCATTAAAGCACCATCGTTCAAGTCAAAGTCGATTAAGTTTAAATTTACCACTTCAGACCGCCGCACACCTGAACCGCGCAAGATGGCAACAAGAGCAGCATCTCTGTAACCAGTGGGAGTGGGGTCATCAAAGCAGGCTTGGATTAAATCAGCAATTTCTTTCTCTTTAAGCGCACGTCCCCGCAGTTGCTTTGTGACTTTCACATTGGGGATGTCTACAGCACGAGCAAAATCAACAGCGTCCATCAACTCTAATCGTAGGGCTTCTTTTAAAACTCGTCGCAAAGCACACAGCATTTTGTTGACATAAGCTGGTGAGTGCTTCTCTATTAATGTAGCTCGTACCGCCGCCGTATGTTTATAACGCAGCCTTGCCCAGTTTAAGGTCAACGCATCACAAATACCATCGGTTAATAGTCGAGCGATCGCATTTAGAGCTTGTTTCATAGCTGGACGGGAGCCGGGGGCAAGTTGCGATAAATAAACCGTCGCCGGATGTTCAATTAGTGATGTCGGCGCAGTCAGGGCTAAGGGGTTAAGTGACGAGTTTTCAATGGTTTGGTGCATTTACTTATCCGAACATGGCTTCTCGTAAGCCACATTCGGATAAGTAATTTTCCCACACCTTAGTACCAGTGCGATCGCTTATTTTTGTCAGTCTTGCTCAAAAGTTATCAGCAAGAATTAGCGATTTAACGAAATAACGATTTCGTCCTTCAATCAAGGCAAGGACAACAAACGTAAAGGGTATTTTAGAATAGCGTTTTTGCTGTTGTGTCCACCTCTGTTGTGGTTGCACAATTAACTCGCCGTTGTAATAAGTGGCTCCTTCTGGTTCCCATAGTTCTACTGGTTCGGCGTTGGGGTCTTCTCGAAAGTCCAAGCAGGTGTCAGCAACTGATCCATTAGGATGGACGGTACAGACAAGGTGAGGATTATGTGAGTATAAGAGACAGCAATCGCACTCTGGAAGTTTTGCCATAGTATCAGTTTACTGTCTGTTCCAAGCGATGGTTCCAGGCGGGTAATTTTTTCGCTTGAGTTTGATTAGGGGCAAGGATATCAATGTAGGTAGCGATCACTGACTTCTAACTGGGAACCATAAAATTAGAGTCATTTTTAATACTTATGTTTTCTAACTTTAGCTTTGTTGCAATTAGCATTCTATTTCTAGCTCAAACGGCGTTACCTGTTGTTGCTAATAATTTTAGTGCCACAGTTGTAAGCATCGGTGACGGCGATACAATACGTGTGAGAACTGGTAACAAAACTGTAACTGTGCGTCTAGCTTGCATTGATGCACCAGAGACGAAACAAAGTCCTTGGGGACAACAATCATTAGCAAGACTCAAACAATTGCTGCCAGTGGGACAAACAATTACCCTACGCTCTACTGAAACTGACAAATATAAGCGCTTGGTTGCAGAAGTGTTTGTCGGTAATCGCAATGTCAATGTCAATATGGTGGAAGAGGGACAGGCTGTAGTCTATCGTCAGTATCTCAAAAACTGCCCAGAGTCTAAAGATAGTCTGTTACAAGGCGAAAACAGAGCCAAACAACAGCGTTTAGCTTTTTGGAGTCAGGCTAATCCTGTGATGCCTTGGGACTTCCGTCACAGAATTACTCAAAAGTCAACCTCGCAGCCAACTCAAGGGCAACAACAGAGTAACTGTGATCTCTCTTACCCAGATTTTTGCATTCCTAAGAATTCATCCAATTTGAATTGTCGAGACATTACGCAACGAAGATTTAAGGTGTTGCCACCTGACCCTCATGGCTTTGACCGAGATAGGGATGGCATTGGGTGTGAACGATAGAAAATCTAAGTTAAATTATCAATTACATCGCTAAATTCTCAATCAAACTAGGGTTTTCGTTGCGATGTGCGTTAGTCAGACATTTCCTATTGACCATGTGCGCTGAAAAACTCTATAACTTAAGCCAATGTGGCTCTCCATTGTTTTGCAAAGAAATCTTTACAAAGAGATTTGGTATGCACTCTAAAAAGAGAAAATCCTGGCTAAATTCTGCGAAAACAGCAAAAATAGTTGTGTTAATCAAAATAATTATTAGGGCAATTACTTATGGCAGCACCTACTACAACAAGAGAGAAAGCCGTGAAGGCAACAATTTCTTTAGGCTCTATTCCGCTAGATGTTTATCTTTTGCCGGATGGTAGTTACAAACTATATGTTGAGTCAGTCACGGCGGCGATTGATAAACCAAGTAATGACTTACTAGACTTTTTACAGGGGAAATCGTCCCAGGCTTTACCTTATAAGAACAGAAGGGTATTACAAGAACCGATGATTGAGGTGGAAGGGTATGGTGGTTCCATCAAACCTATTCCTGTAGAATTAGCTACTGCGTACTGGTTTCACCGTGCGCTCAAAAATAATGCAATAGCACAGGCACTTGTTCAAGCCTCTTTGATGGAAACAATTGAACGACGAGCAGATGTAGCATTTGAGTGTAAGCGTACCGAAGTAGAATATAATCAAAAATTTGGTGACAGGCTAGAAGAAGCTTTAGCTTATAACAGAGAGGAAATTGAGGATAGAAGACTTATCGGTGATTCGTTATATTTCCCGCGTGGAATTAATTAGTTATTGTGACTGCCATATCTTGCTTTACGCGACATTTATCAGGCGATCGCTAGACTGATTCTCCAAAATACATGCCTATGTTCTAACTCCAGGTTGAGCAAAATCGGAATATAAGTGATAATTATTACTTTAAAACCAGAAGTCTGATAAAAATAAACTTAATTAGAACTCCCTAGAAATTTAGCAATAAAAATGGCTGTAAGTATTACTCCACAACAATAAAAACTTCCTAGAAAAATCGGAGCTAAATGAAAAAGTAGCATTAATTGCTCAGCACAAATACTAGAAAAATTAAGTACTCCATATTCCGCTCACATTATTCGTGTGACTCGCTCTGCCAAAAACGCAATTCGTTTCGGAAATACCTGTCAGTTTTCTTGGACTCGTTCCGCCAATGACCCCAGGCAACCACCAACTCGTCTCCCAAGTCCTGCACCACCTCACCCTTGTCCGCATACAAAGTGCGGTAAGGATCAGCGTGGGCCACGATAGAACCAACGCCAATTGTTGGAGGTTCAGTAGATGCGTTCTGGAGTGCGGTAATCAGCTTTGTCTCCTGGGTGGTCAATTCTCCCCGATAGTCCTTCTCAATTGACTGATATTTTTCGGCCACTGCCCAATAGTCCTGCCAACTGCACTTAGGCTTGGACAACACCTCCCGAATCTCACTAACCGCCTGGGGTAGTAGCTGCAATTGCTCCGTTCTTATCGCTATAGCCTGTGGTGTCGGCTCACTCCCCAGAATTATTGCCGCAGCTTCCAACGCTTGAGCGTTGTTCATAGCGCTAGCAATCTGCTTTAATGCCATACCAAGAAGCCGCAAACATTCTTGGGCATTTTCCTTGGGCGGTTCAACCGAGAGCGATCGCAAATCAATGGTTTTCTCTAGGGACTGTTTCACCTGCTTGTTCAAAGCTTTAGTCGCCTGAGCAGTCATGGTATTTCCCCATTGTTGACTAGGACGCTCTTGCACGGCGTGTTCTAGCTCCTGGATTCGTTGTTGGAGTCGCTGATTCTCCGTCTCCAGCTTCCTCAATCCTTCCATTTCATCCAAGCGCTGCTGTAACTGGAAATTTTGCTGTTTCTGCTGCTGTAGTAATTCCTGGTATGCCGACAGTTGCTCCTTCATTTGTGCTTCGGCTCTGGCGGTTGCTTCAACTTGCAAGCCAATCCTCAATTCTGGCTCCAGTCGCTCTAACTCAAGCCTGTGCTGCTCTTTGAGAAATGCGATGCTTTCAATATTTTCAGGAACCAATGGTTCTTTGACTTTTTTGCGTGGTGGCGGAGGAACCACTTTTTTAGCAGCAGCAGCAAAGTCGGCTTCACTAGGGGAGGAGTTGCCTTCAAGTGCGATCGCTACGGCTTGTTTTAATTTTTCTGGTTCTTTGGCTAGCCGCAGCAGTGAACGAGCTTGGCGCTCATTTTTGATGTGTTCGCCCAATTCTCCCGCAGCAACAATAACCTTATGCGCTCCTAGCAGCTGATTGATTCGCCGATAACCGCCCCAAGCAGATAATTCGCCAGTGCAATATTCTTCAAAGTTTTGGTAGCCAGCATCCTTATATATATGTTGTTCTCGCATCAAGAGAATTTCATCTACCGCCTGGGACTCGAATCGGTCGATGGCGGTGAAAGTTTCTTTGATGCTGCTGTTGATCAAATCGTAATCGATTGCTGTGCTTTGTTTTCTATCTAGTGTCAGCATGGCTCTAAACACAATTGTTTGCGATCGCCTCATCAAATGGTTGATGAATTTTTCAAACAAGATCCAGTCGCATTAAATCACTGCCTGCGAGTGGACAGAGGAAATGCTTTAACTTGTCCTCGATGTCCTCTAAGATGACCACCGCCTGTTTCACCCCATGCTCAAAAACAAACCGCGCGACAATCCCAACTTTGTCGTGTCGCTTACTACCAGGAAAGTAAACCCGCACCTTTGCACCAAAGGTAATTTCTGGTGTGGTTGCTCCCGTGGGGTACTGGGTTTGGGACGGGATTTCCCCTGACCCTTTGCCCTTTAACCTTGTCCCGACCTCTTCAACAGCGCCATTTACCAGGGATTTCTGTTGAGAATTGTCAGTTTGCTGGTTTGTCACTAACTCAATTGCAGTCTCTGTGACAACAGGCGTTACACCAGTTACGGTGTCATCTCTAGTTTCAACAAGAAAGGCAGGAGGCAGGAGGCAGGAGGCAGGAGGAATACTGTTTTCGCCCTCTGCCCGTAACCAGAGGGAACAGGGGTCTGAGTCCCCCACCATAATCTCTGATTTGGTGGCCAAGAATTGGGCGGGGTTAAAGCC
>NZ_JADEXR010000034.1 GCF_015206995.1 aff. Roholtiella sp. LEGE 12411
CCCAATCCCCAATCCCCAATCCCTACCTTTCCCAAAACTTAAAATTAATACTTCCAGGAGTGCGACGATAACGACGGGTAGGTTTTCTTTGCTGTTTCGTAGTTCTCTGGTTAATTGGTTTAATTTCGCCATCTTCTGATTCTTCAATTTGCAGCTGAGTTCTAGTTTCTTCCTTACTTCCCCACCAAGCAGTAATCCAGCCGCTACCTAAAGCACCTAAAGCACCTAGAAAAATACTCATGGGTGCAGGATAGCCCAAAAATACAAAGCCCAGCATGAAGAATAACCAGTATTTTAGTCCGGTATCGACACCATCAGAGGAGGCTATGGATGGCGGCTGACGGCTATTTTTGCTGGCATTGGTGATCCAGCCTAAGGTGAAACCCCCCATAATACCTAGAAAGATGCTCAGGGCTGGTGAAGACCTTGTCATCAACAATATAAATGTTAAAAATGCCCCAAATAACAGTTGAGAAAAGAAGTCTGGAGAAATATTGAGAAAGTCGTTCTTTTTATCTGCCATAAGTAAAAAGATTATTGGGGAATAACTTCTTTTAATTGTGCCTGTTGTGGTTGAGTTGTATCCAAAATCTTCACGTATGGTTGTTCTTGTTCAGTAAAAGGTTCAGCTTGCTTGAGTTGTGAGGCTAATAAATCGGCGGTAGCATCAGCGATATCACCAGTGCGGTTGTTGAGGCGCTCTTGCAAAACTTCTAGGGGTGCTGTGCAGTTGATAATCTGAAGAGGAAGTTGGTACTTATTGGCTTGCGCGATCGCCTCTTGTCGCAACTGCTGACGGTCATACTTAGCATCCAAAATTACTGCGAAGCCTTGATTAGCCAGCATAATTCCCAGTTCCAACAGCCGCCCATAAGTTTTCTGGGTCATCTCAGGTGTATACAAATCATCGCCACCTCTTTCCCATAAGGGAATTCCCCCCAAATGTTTCCGTACTGCATCCGAACGCAAGTGAATCGCTCCCAGTTGACGGGCTAAATATCGTGCTGTGGTACTTTTACCAGAACCTGATAACCCCGACATTAAAATCAGTTGTCCTTTTTGGGGTTTAGTATACTCCCAAGCTTGTTTGTAATAGTCAGCTGCGGTTTTTGTTGCCTCTTCTTTTACCGTCACAGGTATACTGCGATCGTCCAGCAAAAACGAAGTTACCTTTGCTCGCACATAAGCTTGACGGCTTAAATACAAAGGCAGCACCTGCAAGCCTTCCCAGTCTCCAGTTTGCTCGATATAGGAATTTAAAAACGCATTACCCAAGTCTTGCCGCTGTCGCGCTTCCAAATCCATCACCGTGAACGCCACATCGTACATCACATCGACAAAGCGAAACGGCTCATTAAACTCAATGCAATCAAACAGGGTAATTTTATCGTGCCACAGAGCAATATTTCTCAGGTGTAAATCCCCGTGACATTCACGGATGTAGTTATTTTGAATTCTGCTGACAAATAATTCTGGACGTTCCGCAAAAAAGTTATCTGTATACTGCTTTGTTTGTGTAAACTGTGCCTGGATCTGGGGGCCACCAATATACTTCTCAGTTTGTTGATAATTTTCATCAATTCCAGCCCGGACTTGTGGCACTTCACCAAAACTGCGAATGTAATCATTCGTCTGCGCTTGGACGTGGTATTGAGCCACCACCTGTCCCAACTCTTCTAAGTGTGTTTCGTTTAACTTACCTTGTTCAAAAAGTGTACTAAACAGTGACTCTTGAGGAAACTGGCGCATCTTCAGCACATATTCTACGGGTTTCTCTGTTCCCCCTAAATGGTATTGCTCTGCTTCTATAGTTACAGGTAAAACTTCCAAATACAGTTCGGCTGCACCCCGCTGATTCAAGCGCAATTCTTCATGACAAAAATGCTGCCGCTTCTGTAAAGTGGAAAAGTCCAAAAAGCCAAAATTCACAGGCTTCTTCAGCTTATAGGCGTAATCACCAGTTAGCAGCACATAAGAAATATGAGTTTGAATTAGTTGAATGGGTTCAGTTACCGTATGAGGATAAAATCCAGGCTGCAACATTTGCTGAATTAAAGCTGGAAGGGCTGATTCTGTCATCGCTATCCTCTGCGGTTCAAATATAATAAAAAACCAGGAGTTTCCCCCTGGTATCACAAAAATCATTACATACTTTACGTAGCTTAAGAAACTACTGTTTCAGTTACTGTATCATCGTTGATTTGTGGCGGCAAAACGCTGGCAACAAGTCGCTCTGGATCAACTAAAGCTGTCACACCCTCAGGAAAGACTATCTGATGGATATGTAAACTGTCTCCAATTTGCATGTTAGAGACATCAATTTCAATGACATCTGGGATATTCTCAGGCGCACAACTCACCTGCAATTCGGTGATTACGGTGTCTAACACACCACCGTCTTGTTTAACACCAACAGCATTTCCTACAAAACGTAGCCGTACTTCTACGGTGGTATCACCGTGACCGGCAACCGCAAAAAAGCTGAGGTGGTAGGGTGTACCTTTTGCCGGATGTATTTGAAGTTCCCGCAGCAAGGTTTTGCCACGCCAGGGTATGTCAGTAATGTTTAAATCAATCAAGGTGTTGTTGACTGAAGCCTTTTTGAGCAAGCGCTCAACAGTTTTGGCATTAATAGTCAAGGAAATTGACTCTGTACCTTTATGACCGTATAAATTTGCGGGGATTTCTCCAGAACGGCGCAAAGCTCTGGGCTTGCTACCTTCTGGCCGCTTTTGACATTCGACTGTAATAGCCATAGAAGTTGTTAGTTGTTAGTTGTTAATTGTTATTAGTCATTAGTCATTAGTCATTAGTCAAGGGTCAAGGGTCAATACTTTATAACTAGGACTTACGCAACTGGCACACAAGGCTTCTGGCATAAGAGTCAAGGGTCAAGAATCAACGCGAGCCACTGCGCCCTTGCGGCTCTGCCGACTTAAAGCAAGTGGCGTTCAAGAATCAAGGTTTTTTGGACTTTTGACCTTTGACTCTGGACAACCTCTGGCGTTAAAATATGACACTTGCGTAAGTCCTGATAACTTTTGACTCTGGACTTTGTAACTAATAACTCAGAACTCAGCACTGATTACGCACTTAGCAAGTTAGCAGGTGTACCGTCAGCCTGCAATAAAGCGCGTTTGGGCCCGTGGATCGGGTCTTCTACAATTATGGTTTGATCGCGGCTTGCTCCTAGGGAGACGATCGCAATCGGGACTTCCATCAATTCTGCCAGAAATTTTAGATAGTCCAGTGCTTGCTGTGGCAACTCTTCTAGGGTACGGCAGTGACTTGTTGACACTTGCCATCCTGGTAAGGTTTTGTAAATGGGGCGACATCGGGCAAACCGACGGGCACTTGTGGGGAAGTGATCGCAGCGTTCGCCATCTATTTCATAAGCGATACAAACTTGAATTTCCTCTAGTTCATCAAGGACATCCAATTTAGTGAGGGCGATACAATCCATGCCATTAATGCGAACGGCATAGCGACCAATTACAGCATCAAACCAGCCACAACGCCGTTTACGTCCGGTGGTTGTGCCAAATTCGGCTCCGCGATCGCACAACAATTCTCCCAGTTTCCCATCCAGTTCGGTAGGAAATGGCCCCTCTCCCACTCTTGTCGTGTACGCTTTCGATACGCCAATTACCCGGTCAATCATTGTCGGCCCTAACCCTGTACCAACGCAAGCCCCTCCGGCAACCGGGTTAGAGGAGGTAACATAGGGATAAGTTCCGTGATCTAGATCGAGAAGTGTGCCTTGTGCGCCTTCAAACAAAATATTGCGCCGTCGCAAAATCGCATCGTATATTTTCAACGATGTATCAACGACGTAAGGACGCAAACGTTCTGCATACCCCAGATACTGCTCAATTACTTCTTTTGCATCTAGGGGCGGCAAGTTGTAAAGTTTTTCTAAAATGACGTTTTTATAATTAATCGTCCACTCTAACTGCTCACGTAGCCCATCAGGATCCATCAAGTCTAAAATCCTGATGCCTGTACGTTCAGATTTATCAGCATAAGTCGGACCAATACCCCGACCGGTTGTGCCTATCTTATGGCTTCCCCGTCGTTCTTCCGATGCCTGGTCAATCAACCGATGATAAGGCATTGTTACGTGGGCTGTCTCAGATATCAGCAGGTGGTCAGTGGAAATATTTAGTTCTTTTAATTGGTCGATCTCTGCTATCAAAATCTGTGGATCGATGACTGTTCCGCAACCGATCATGCACTCAGTTTCAGGGTACAAAATACCAGAGGGAATTAAGTGCAGTTTAAAGGTCTGATCCTTCACTACAATAGTGTGTCCAGCATTGACACCCCCTTGGTAACGAACCACAACATCTGCGGAACGGCTGAGTAAGTCAGTTATTTTACCTTTTCCTTCATCGCCCCACTGGGCACCTATGACAATGACGTTAGCCAAGCGTTTATATTATGAGGTAAAGTTTCCACAAACTCTAATTATCAACATGTTTTGTGAATTATGTCAATTAGAATCAACAATATTAAATGCCATAGTAAGCTAGCTTACTATGGCAACTCCTGGCAATGACTTGCTAGAAAGTTTTAAACTGTGGCAGAGAAATCATAATTTGGGTTGTTGTAGCCTGGATTTGACATAGCAGATGTTACAAGGTCAGGACTGCTGAGTAAACTGATGACATCAGTAGCGATCGCTTCGCTGGGCGTAGTGCTACCTAGCGATATCAGTTCGCCCTTAACAGAGAAATTCCAGCCTTCATTACCAACGAGTGTTTTGCCATCACCACTGGCTTCAATCCGGTTTCCAAGAAGATTACTGTTACTTACATTAGCCGTGTTACCACTACCAAAAATGTTATTTTCACTACCAGTCTGTGTATTGGCATTACCAAAGATATCGTTGTTATTGCCTAAGTTCCAGTTACCATTACCGTCGGTTTTGTTATTGCTACCAAAGCCCCAGTTGCCATTACCTTCAGTTTTGCCGCCATCACCGTAGTTCCAGTTACCATTACCGTTGGTTGTGTTGCCACTACCAAAATTCCAGTTACCATTACCATCGGTTTTGTTGTTACTACCATATAACCAGTTACCGTTACCTTGACCACTGTTGCTGGTAGCATTTGCACCATCTAAGTTTTGAATATCAGATATCCAGTTGTCACTTTTATAAGGTACAGGTAGACCATTGCCAGTTTCAGGTAGGTTGCTACCACTCTCCTTTGAAGGGGGAGTACTGCCAAATGGTAAGTTACCAGGCATATTGTTAGCACCAGATGGGCTACCACCGCTAACCACTCCGATCAGTTGATTGAATGGATTATTAGTATCAGTTAAAGCCCGCTTGTCGAGTGGTCGCTCGTAATTGTAGGCGTGCTGTCCATCTTTATTAGTTGTGGATGAGTTACCACCACCGCTGAAGGAAGCGAAGGTATTACTACCATTACCAGCGCCACTATTTAAAGTACTGCCATCGGTAGACTGCCATTTGCCATCAGTGAAAGAAAAATTGCCATTACCAGTTGAACTTTTGCTAGTACCTTGTGACTCACCAATTTGATTGCTATTCTCAGAATTTGCCATCAGAATTAAACTCCTATTGTTCAAACTGAAATTCCCCAAAAAAGAGGAAGATCAACGATATGAATGAAAGATGTTTTTGACTTTCATCTTAAATAAGAAAATATTGTTTTATAACTGCATATCTACTATTTATAGCTATTCAAAAATTGGTTTTAATTTAATTGAGTATAAGTTTAAATATTTGGAAACAGTCAAAAATTTACTAGTCATAATTAAGTAATAAACAGTGAACACCACACTGAACAAAAGTATACAAGATAAAAATTATATTTAAAATGAACAAAACTTAGATTTTATTGTTAATTCTTTTGATTTGTTTAGTTAGAATATTGTGCGGGATAATAATTCATATCTCTATGTAACTTTTTTAGCAGTACTTTCAAGATTTTTCTGCTCTTGAAAGCGTAAAATTCAATAAAAAGTTAAAAAATCCTAATACCATGCAGAACTATTTCATTCTACACAGCAGTATTTATAGCTAACCTGGTGCCTAAATTCCTGAAAATTAGCTTTAAAAATAAGGTTATTTTGAGTAAATTTCCAATTTCCGAGGCTAAAAACAAAACCTATTAGCTCAATATTATGGATAGTGATAATAATTTAGATCTATTTGAATGTTAATCTTGTTTGGAATAAATGCTAACGATATCTTAACCTTTTCGACTACTGTATAATTCATCCAAATATGTTTATGCAGAATTTGTCTACAAGTCCTTAGAACGAGTCAGACAATCTAATTTATTTTTTCTTTATTACTATTGTCCAAAGCTAAAAATGGGGAAATGTCTTACGTAAATGGGAATGTATAAGACAATATTTAGAGCATTTTGATCCAAACTATGCACAGCAAAATATTTATTACAGGCGCTCACTTTTAGGACTTACGCCAAATATCTCTCAAACTCTCATTTCTCTGTGTCGCGCCAGTTGCTACAACGGGGGGAACCCCCGAAGTTTTGAGCGTCGGCTTTCGGTGATAGGGTTGCTGACAGAATTTAGATCGTATTGATTGCTCGATAGCACTCCCAGGAATTGTCCATCAGCACCCCACAACTGAGCGAGGCCATTAACAGCAATGAAGAAATCTACGAATTGACATTGGTTTTGCAATAGATGAGTTCTTCGCTAGTTTCAGCGGGTGAATCAGGGAACTGCCTCAGTGACAATGGCAAATTTCTGTAAAGATGAAGCGATCGCAGCTATCAAAAATAAAAATAAACCGTAATTTTACACAATCCTTCTTTAGACATAAATTTATTCTATCTATATTTTTGTTACAATTATTGATATTTTTCCCTAAAAATAACACTATGGCTTTATACGCTGAATTACATAGACACCTGGGCGGTTCCGTTGTACCCCGTGTTTTATGGCGATATTTTGAGCGACATTCTTCTGAGTTGATTTCCCGCTTTGCTGAGTATTCAGAATTTGAAGATTTTTACACGCGGCCACGCAACACTCTAGATGAGTATTTGGAATTGCACACCCTAGTAGAAAGTGTGCAAACTGTAGAGACTTTGCCTTACTTTATTTACCACTTGGTGCGGGGTGCTTACATCTTTGAAAATTTGGCTTATCTAGAACTACGTTACACTCCCTATTTACGGACACCTGAGCATCTGAGTCAATCTGAAAGAATTGACAAGATGGCAGAAATTGTGGAAGTAGTCGGAAAAGCTAGTCATCCACTAGAATATCCGATTGTCACTAGCCAAATTCTCTGTATGCACTCGCGCCTACCTTATGAGGTGAATAAAGCAATTGTTGATTTAGCAGTGCAAAATAGGCAGTATGTTTGTGCAATAGATGTAGCGGGTGGTGATAGTTATTATGCCGATCGCCTAGAAGAATGGATTAGTCTATATAATTATGCGCGATCGCAAGGCGTTAACACCACCGGACACCTCTATGAAACCACCGCTGGTTGTTACCCACAACTATTGCCTTATCTAATGCGGATTGGTCACGGTATCCAAATTCCCCTACTATATCCAGAGTTACTCAAAGACGTAGCTAGACGCGGACAGTGTTTAGAAGTTTGCCCCACAACTTACATTAAAACTGGCACTTTACAGGATATACGCCAACTCAAATTAGTTTTTGACCGTTGTCTTGATGCTGGGGTAGATATTGCTATTTGTACCGATAATGCTGGATTGCATAATGTACGTCTACCTTTTGAGTATGAAAATCTTTTGACTTACGACATTATTAACTTTGAACAGCTGCAATCTTGTCAAGATGCTGCTTTCCGTCATGCTTTTGCTTGGCCCTACACTCAACGTCCCGCATCCCTATTGAATGGGTTATTGAAACCCGAATCTCCTAAAGTTTTAGTGATGGGAGATATTAATTAACGATTACTATCTGAGTACTTAGTTTAGTCAAAAAGTGTAAGATGACTAATTGTTAATTAATGTTGCATTCATTGATTTTTGTTTGATGTCTAAGAATAAACTGTACTGCACACTGTGCAGTACAAAAAAACAGTAGTAATCCAATAAATAGACTTGGATTAATATATCTGAGTTTAGTTTATGCGCCAACACCTTCTGTAGCACCACCAACTGCCTTCCAGGCGGGAAGACCGCCTTGAATTTCAGCTACTTCAATAAACCCAGATGCTCGCAATACTTGTGCAGCTTGGGCTGCTTGTTCATCATTTTCGCCATAAATATAGATATGGCGTTTTGCATGTAGAGAAGATGTGGCTTTAGATGCCAAGTCATTTAATGGGATGGGAATTGCCCCTGTAATATGACCGTGATTGTAAGTGTGGCGATCGCGCACATCAACAATTGTAAAACCTGGTTGACCCCATTCCAAACGGGTCTTGAGATCATGAACATCAGCTACTAAATTATTACTCATAAGCTTTTCCCGCTTATAACCTCACAAGCAATTTATCAAACATCGCCTTTGAATCGAGTTTTCTTTACAATTAATAAAAATTTCAGATAACATTTTTTATCCTATTCAGTAGTTAAAAAGAATAAAGACACAGAGCACACAGGGAATGAAGAATCCCAAAATTCCCCCACTCCTCCTGCTCCCAGAAGCTATAAACTATTATTTATGGCATCTACTATTCAGGCTTTACCAACAGAAGTCGTATATCTCATAACAGCTGGAGAGGTAATCGACTCTTTCGCTTCTGTGGTGAGGGAATTGGTAGAAAATTCCCTTGATGCAGGTGCAACGCGCATTGTGGTTTCTCTATGGCCACAGCAGTGGCGAATCCACGTCGCAGATAATGGTTGTGCAATGAACATAGATGATTTGCAACAAGCAGCCACAGCCCACAGCACCAGCAAAATTCGCTCTAGTGCAGATTTGTGGAAAATTAACAGTTTGGGGTTTCGGGGTGAGGCGTTGCATAGTTTGACAACGCTAGCAGATTTAGAGATTTTGAGTCGTCCCCCAGGTGAAAACTTAGGATGGCGGGTTATCTATGGCGATAGCGGTAAAGTTATTCAAGTAGAAGCAACTGCGATCGCTCCTGGTACAGTTGTTATAGTTTCTAATCTCTTCGGTAATTGCTCATCTCGTCGTCAGGGATTGCCATCAGCCGCACAGCAAATAAAAGCTGTGCAATGGACAATTCAACAAATTGCTCTGTGTCATCCTCACGTTACTTGGCAAGTTTGTCAAAATGACCGTCAATGGTTCACTATTTGTCCCGCTGCTACAGCAGGAAAGCTATTGCCGCAAATTATACCCCAAGTTCGACCAGGTGATTTAGAGGAAGTGAGAGTAGAATTACCTTACCCTCCTAACTCAGAACTCAGCATTCAAAACTCCTGTACAGATGAGATTAATCGCGTTTCTAGTCCTAATTCAGCACTAAGCTTAGTGGTAGGATTACCAGACCGGTGTCATCGCCATCGTCCAGATTGGGTGCGTGTAGCAATCAACGGACGGATGGTTAAATCGCCGGAACTTGAGCAAACCATCTTATCAGCTTTTTACAAAACATTACCACGCGATCGCTATCCAATTTGTTTTCTACATCTTGCCATTTCTCCCGACCAAATTAACTGGAATCGCAATCCAACAAAAACCGAAATTTACCTCAACGAACTCAGTTATTGGCAAGAGCAAATTACCCAAGGAATTAACCAAGCACTCCGCATTAGTTCTGCCAATTTCAAAGAAGCTGTTCACACAACACGAGTTGGTAAATTACTTAAAGCCGCAGAAGCCAAAGGCGGTTACAATTTTAATCCTCAAAATTCTAATGAAAGCAATGACACTCAGCACTCCCTAAAAGCCATTGCTCAAGTTAGCAACACCTATATTGTGGCGGAACATTCTGGTGGGATGTGGTTAGTAGAACAACACATAGCCCATGAACGAGTTTTGTATGAGCAATTATGCAATAACTGGCAACTTGTTCCTATGGAACCGTCAGTTATTCTTTATCAATTGTCGCCAGCGCAAGTATCCCAACTGCAACGCATCGGTTTAGATATTGAACCCTTTGGCGAACAACTTTGGGCTGTCCGCACCTTACCTAAACTTTTGCAACAGCGAGAAGATTGTGCAGAAGCAATTTTAGAACTTAGTTGGGGAGGCGATTTACAAACAGCCCAAGTAGCTGTCGCCTGTCGCAGTGCTATTCGTAATGGTACACCCTTGAATCTGGAAGAAATGCAGACACTTTTAAATGAATGGCAACGCACTCGCAACCCTCGCACTTGTCCCCACGGACGCCCAATTTACTTGTCATTGGAAGAGTCAGCTTTAGCCCGGTTTTTCCGGCGTAATTGGGTCATTGGTAAAAGTCATGGGATTTGATACTACCTACCCCATAGGCGTATGGGTATTCTTAAGCAATCCAAAAACGGATTCTCAAAGGTGCTATCAACATGGTTTTCATAACCAAGTTTCGTAGGTTAGTTTTCACAGAAGCGATGCTTGCAGATATGGAGCCGATATTTGTGCTGGTGTTGGCTGCTAATCAATGTATTCATAAAGAACAAGCGATCGCTAATTCTGCATGTTGTAGTAATGTATTTTTATCCAAAGCATGGACTATATATTGCGGAGTTTCCGCTAGTAGTTTCTCAATTCTGTTTCTAGCAGCTTCCACTACAGATTCATCTAGGCTACCGTTACTCAAAGAATCAGCAAAATCTTCAGCAATATGATAAGTACGTTCTAGAGATGATGAATTGATATTGCGCGAAACAATAAACAAATCGCAGCCAGCACCAAATGCCCGTGCTATGGTACTCTTTTTCATAAACATATCTGATACAGCTTTCATATCCAGGTCGTCAGATATGACCACTCCTTCAAAGCCAAGTTCCTCCCGAAGTATGCTCTTGAGGATAGTTTGAGAGAGCGTTGCTGGCACATCAGCATCTATCTTAGGGAATAAGATGTGAGCTGTCATAATCAAAGGAACCTGCGCTTCGATGAGTGCTTTGAAGGGTATAAGTTCTCGAATTCGTAGGTCTTCTTTAGTCAAATTGAGTATCGGTAGCTCAATGTGAGAGTCTTTGCTCGTGTCTCCATGTCCGGGAAAGTGCTTAGCGCATCCTAAAATTCCTGACTCCTGAAGTCCGAGGAAGTAGTCACAAGCACCTTGAGCAGCAGTTTCGGGAGTATTACCAAAGGCGCGAGGGCCAATAACAGGGTTGTTGGGATGGGAAAAAATATCTGCTACAGGCGCAAAAGATAAGTTTACCCCTAGTGATTTTAGCTCAACACCTGTTGCTCTTGCTACTTCACGTGAGTGCGATCGCAACAGCAAGGCATAAGGAAATCGTGTAATTGGTAATGGTGTACGCACAACTCGACCTCCTTCATGGTCAAGAGTCATGAATATAGAGTCGCGTTCAGCATATTGTCTTATCTGGTCGTTCAAATTGTTGAAGCTTTCTAACCAAATTTCGTAAGGGGTAGCATCTAAAAAGTTCTTACCAAAAAAAATTACCCCAACTGGTTTCAATTCATTGAGTGCGCGTTTATCCTCATCACTTAACGTAGTACCGGAAATACCAAGAATCAGATGATGTCCAAAGCGCTGGAGCGTTTGCGATACTGCCATAATCTTTCCTTACCTGTAGCGAGTCCGCATTTGCTTTTAGCGTCTCGTAGAGAGCGTCATTACGAATTACGAATTATTTTAATAATGTCTATTTAATTTAGCATACAGCTTTATACAAACAATTATTAACCATGTATCTGCTGCATTGCTTAATAATCTCTGTAAATATCCTTAAATGTCCGCTTTTCAGAGTAACATAGTGAAATAGCACTGCTGATTTTTACTGCTTTACTTAGTAAATAATTGTGACATACATTTGGGAAAGATGAGTAAACTAATTCCAGCCATCAGAGTTAAAAACCTCAACTTTTATTACGACACGCAAAAAATATTTGAAGGCGTGTCAATGGATATTCACCAAAATCAAATTACGACAATTATTGGTTCTAGTGGTTGTGGCAAGTCTACTTTTATTAAAACCTTAAATCGCATGATTGAATTAGAAGGAGAAGTGAAAGTAGAAGGTAGGGTAGAATTTTTTGGACAGAATATTTATGAACGTCGCGTTAACTTAAATAGGTTACGCCGCCAAATTAGTATGGTTTTCCCCAGACCAAATCTTTTTCCCATGAGCGTTTATGATAATGTCGCTTATGGGGTGAAATTAGTGGGATGGCGTCCGAAAGTAGAATTAGATCAGATTGTCGAATCTGCCCTAAAAGCTGGCGATCTTTGGGATGAAATAAAAAATAAACTCCATAAATCTGCTTTAGAGCTTTCTGGAGGTCAACAACAACGACTGTGTATTGCTCGTGCTTTAGCAGTCAAACCGAAAGTTCTCTTGATGGATGAGCCTTGTTCGGGTCTTGATCCGATCGCTAGTATGAAAATTGAGAACTTAATTCATAATTTGCGCTCCGAGTTGACAATTGTGATTGTCACTCATAGTATGCAGCAAGTTACTCGTTTATCTGATTTCACAGCGTTCTTTTATACTAATGAAAATCGCGTTACTCAAATGCTTGAATTTGGCACTACAAATAAAATCTTTACCAGCGCTCTTGATTCTCGCACCCGCGACTATGTTTTAGCGCGTGTCAATTGAGGTTTTTGTTGTGATTATTTAGATTTGTTTTTACAAAATCTATTCTCAAGTGAATGTAATCAATCTTTACTTAGTAAATTTCATCTAAATTGGGTGAAATACAATACATTTCGGTTAAGGGTGAAAGGTTCAACGCAAAGGGTTTGAATTCACCCTTTCACCTTTTTCTAGTCCATAAGAAAGTTGTTAAGTTTGTCTGAAAAGTATTGGGTAGAAGGAGACTTTTTTCTTTATCTCCTTCTACCCTAAAACTACTTAATCAGTTTCTTGAAAAGGGAAAATTAACAAAAATCTGATCTCTAAGCAGACCGCCAGCGCTCTATTTTCCCTGAATACAAGCTTACATAGTAAATATTTCCATCGTCTCCAGTTCTAATATCCACAGGCGACACTAAACCGGAGGCGAACCGTCTAGTTGAGACAAATTCACCTTCACTGTTCAATGTCACAGCATCCACAGTTCCTTTACTCGCATCACCAATAAACAAGGTATTCTGATAAATTGAGGGGAAAGTATTACCTGTGTAAAAATCACCTACAACGATGGCATTCCCAGGAGTCCCAGTATTATAGTGTATGTAAGTGTAAGCAGGTGCTGTGACTGTTGAGCCACTATTATAGAGGGCTGTTGCTGATGGCGCTGTATCTGGGCTAGTGGCATAATTTGGTTGTTTTTGGTTGACTATATTGCCATTAGCATCAATACCACCTTCAAAGTAGGGCCAACCAAAGTTAGCTCCTTTTTTGCCGATGTTGACCTCTTCCCACTTCCTCCAACCTACATCACCGATGACGGGAGTGTTATTTTTTGGATCTACGGTGAAGCGGAAGGGGTTACGCAGCCCTGAGTTATAGACCTTGGAACGATTACTATTTGGATCATCATTGTAGAAGGGATTATCTGCTAAGCCTTCACCAGTAATTGGGTCAATCCGTAGGATTTTACCCGACAGATTATCGATATCTTGGATACGAAGTGCTCGCGGATCTACCTTGTTGTAGGAAGTACCATCGCCGATGCTAACAAATAGTGAACCATCAGTTCCAAAGCGTACACTACCAATTGAGTGAGATTCGCTATCGCTGGCTATATAATCCTGAACGTTAGTGATGTTGTCGAGATTGTTTAAATAATCTTGAGTATTGGCAAATAGCGTGCCAGTAGTTTTGTTGAGAATCCCTGATGGTGCAGGGTTATTTGTATTGTCAGGGCTGACACTTGTGCTATTTGCATCTGGACGACTGAGATATTGCCAAGTGCTGTTTTTGCCCAGCAAGACAACTTCGCTGTTAGCGATCGCAGTAGTATAGTTGGTGTTAGCGTCGGCTGTCACCCGAATTAGGCGTGCGTTACGATTACCAGCCTGGTCAGCATCGTCCAATTTGCTACTGGTAGTATTTGTATAGACTTCTGGAGCATCGTAGGTGAACAATAGGTAAACGTAGGGATTTTTAGAGAAATCCGGATGCACGGCAATGCCTAGCAAACCGCGATCGCGTGTATCATTCACCTGTCGAGAAATATCGATAAATGGCGTCGATAGTAACTTGCCATTGTCAAACACTTTCACTACCCCATTTTTCTGGGCAATGAACATGCGTTGACTGTCGGGTGTCCAATCAAAAGCTGTTGGACTACTCAGGCCGGAAACCACAGTCTCTTTAACAAAGCTACCAGGGTCATCATCAATGATTGAAATCACAGACGTGTCTTCGGTATTTAGTGTTACTCCAATTGCGTTACTGAATTTCAAAGAAAAGCTTTCATTCGTTTCACCAACGGTGTCATTAATTATGGGGATAGTAATAGTTGTACTGGTTTGTCCCACTGCAAAGTTTAGGGTTCCAGATACAGCCTCGTAATCAGATACAACTTTAGCAGTCCCGTCCACGGTTGTGTAATCTACACTAGCAGTTGCCGAATCATTACCCCGTGTAACGGTAATAGTAGCACTACCATCTTTCTCATTAATTAGTGGCTGAGAGATATTCACGTCAGAGCGATCATCATCTTGAATCGTAATTATAGTAGTTCTCTGAATTCCAAGGGTTCCATCTGTTGGTTGGTCGATCACGAAACTAAAAGTTTCATTCGGTTCTAAGAATGAATTGTTCAGGATCGGAATGATGATGTTTTTACTGGTTTCTCCAGCCGCAAAGGTAATTGTCCCAGCAGTTTTAGTGTAGTCACTCCCTGCTTTGGCGCTTTCATCTAGAGTTTCATACTTAACTGAAGATGTACCACTTAAATCATCACCACTTCGCAGCAAAGTGATACTCACATTACCAGCAGATTCACTCACACTTTCAGGAGATGGCCCCAATGTCATGATGGGTACAGAGACTGGTAAATAAAGTTGGGACTGGGGAATAATTTCTTTAGTTTGAGAAGAACTTGACCAATAGAGTTTGGAAATCGCTCCAAATTTATTTTCGTAGTACTCCATGCTAATGTCGTACTTCTGACCTGCAACTAGTGCGATCGTCCCGCTAGATTGTGTGGGGCTTTGGTCGACAAACTGATTGACAATTTGTTTACCGTTCACCGATAGTCGCACACCATCATCAGCCAAAGCGTAGAAGGTGTAGGTTTCGCTGTACCTGGCTTCTACCCGACCTGTCCATCGGACTGAAAAAGTATCTGCACCTATGGACGGAGCGGGAGAATTGCTAACCCAATCAAAGTTCACCGTCCCATCAGTACGAGTTAGCTTCAGGTCGGTGAAGTCTTTGTTGTCGTAATACTCTCCCTTGAGTCCTATACCTTTACCTATGGGAGTTGGATTTGTAGGAGTTGTGGGATCTGCACTATACAGTTGGGACTGGGGAATAATTTCTTTGGCTTGAGAAGAACTAGACCAGGAAAGCTTGGAAATTGCTTCAAATTTGTTTTCGTAGTACTCCATCGTAATGTCGTACTTCTGACCTGCAACTAGTGCGATCTTCCCGCTAGATTCTGTAGGGCGTTGGTCGATAAACCTATTGATAATTTGTTTACCGTTCACCGATAGTCGCACACCATCATCAGCCAAAGCGTAGAAGGTATAGGTTTCGCTGTACCTGGCTTCTACCTGACCTGTCCATCGCACTGAAAAAGTATCTGCACCTATAGACGGAGCAGGAGAATTGCTAACCCAATCAAAGTTCACCGTCCCATCAGTACGAGTTAGCTTGAAGTCGGTGAAGTCTTTGTTGTCGTAATAATCTCCCTTGAGTCCATTTCCCGCAGAGAGCTTACTATCACTAGCTCGAGCGGTTACGACTGAATTCTGTTGAGTTGTATCTAAAGGCGATTGATTAGCAATTACTGAACTCGTATTTGCATTAGGATCTAATGGATTGTTAGAGTTAGGACTAGCAAGATTATTCATTGAGATATATGCCTCACGACTAAGTTGAAACCAACACCCTAATAAATACTTGAGGGTGAATTTTATCTTGTAAGTTTTTAAATCAACGCAAATTTATAGTATGAAAATCATAAATTTGAGTTATGAAAATGATTTTTTAATCTAGACGACCAGCATAATAACGTAAGCTAATGCAAGCACGCCAAAAAAGGTAAAAGAGTATTTAAGGCATTAATTAGGGCTGTATGAAAATTTATCTCAGCCTATTATTTTAGGAATCTAAATTTTTGTATTAGTGCCCGCTTTTTGAGAAAATTACAATCTTTGATATGCAAATATTTTGTTTGATGAATTTAATTAAGTTGATTCATCAACTAATTATCCACATTAATTATTCCAAATATAACGTGATTCTATCAAAATAGACTTCTGGCTAAAAAAGAAGCTATTTTTACTCGGTTATTTTTGGGATAATACTAAATAATAGGCTTAAACACTACTTCTATAACTACTATTTTTGAAAACTTATAATTTAACTAACATGCAAGTAAATGCATGAAATTTTAGTAAATGTAGTGCTTAGCAAGGACAAATACGTACTTATAGATTTGGAATTTCAGATTTCGTCATTTATATGTAAATTAAGTAATTACCCTGGTTTAACTAGTTCATTACATATTTGACACTAGATACCAGTACTATGTCTATTTTTTTTAGGAGGATTGTTTAAATATTTACATAGATATCTAGTTTTTAAAGCTATATCAAAGTTTTTCTAAGCCTTGAGTGAAAATCACCAAAATACGGGATAATCACTTGTTTTCTGGATTACAAATACAATAAATATATGAAAATTTTATGAAGAAAACCGTTGATATTTAAAGATTAAAAATAATAGTATCATTATTCAGTTGCTTGATCATCGTGCCATTTCAAAAGCTAAAACAAGTTTTATATTTATATATTGTACAAGTTTATTCAGTGTATTTCAGTAAATGGGTATTAATAAACATAACTTGAAAAATAACCCAATATCCTTAAAAAGTTAATAATAAAGAAGTTTTTGACTATCTACTTTATAATGATGTTTAATTTTACCTATGTATTTATTTTTTTTGTGGTTTTTAACACAAAAATTACATATATCTCAGCTTGAATATAAATAGCTCACCCATTTGCTCCGCTATCAGGTGAGGCTTGCCCCAACTTCTCTTTGCAGCATCGCAGTTTTTCTCGGGAGTTCCCTCCTACAAACTGCTCTTGCTTTAAAGCTAAGTGTCTATGCTCTAGATGGAATGGCACTAAGAAAAGCCCAAAGGCTTGTGTCGCCACCTAGAAGCCCTATCCTGAGTGCTAGTCCATGTCTATGCCACAAAGACCAATAAAAATAGCTCGTTAACCTAAAGTAGGAAAAATCACAAGTTTGACGTTTCACATTCCCACTTTCCCCTAGACTAAGGGCAGCAACTTTGTTCCAACTGGCTGAGGAAAGTAAACTTTGACTGAGACAAACAATTTAACTTTGTCCCTCCAGAATGTCTCACGCAGGGAATTGCGAGATTTAGTGCGAACTCAGCTGCAAATGCTGCTGGAAGTGGAGGATTTGCAGGGAGCAAAAGCCATTCTGGTACCTGTTCAACCTGCGGATATTGCTGAGGCGATTGAGGGTTTACCTGAAGCAATGCACGCTTTGGCTTTTCGCTTGCTTTCTAAGGATGAAGCAATTGAGGTTTATGAACATCTCGACTACAGTGTTCAAGAACGGTTAATCGAAGAACTGAGAAGTCAAGATGTACGTGACATTGTAGATAAAATGTCGCCTGATGACCGAGCTAGGTTATTTGATGAATTACCAGCCAAAGTCGTCAATCGCTTGCTAGAACAACTTAGCCCAGCAGAACGACAAGCTACAGCTCAGTTACTGGGTTATGAAGCTGATACAGCTGGGCGAATCATGACGCCAGAGTTGATCTCACTGAAAGAAAATTTTACGGTATCTCAAGCATTAGAGCGAATTCGCAACTTAGCTAATGCCAGTGAGATGATTTATTACCTTTATATTTCTGATGGGGAAAGGCGTTTGACAGGGATTTTATCACTGCGTGAGTTGGTGACGGCTCAACCGGAGCAAATTATTGGCGAAATTATGACCCGTGATGTGGTGTTCATCCACACTGATACAGATCAGGAAGAAGTTGCAAGATTAATCCAGAGATACGACTTTTTGGCTGTGCCTGTGGTGGATCGAGAACATCGTTTAGTAGGTATTGTCACTGTAGATGATGTCATTGATATTTTGCAACAAGAAACCACCGAGGATATTTATGCCTTGGGTGGAGGTGTGCAGTCGGGCGGTGACAACTATTTTCAGATGAATTTACTGGAAATTGCTCGTAAGCGAGTTGTATGGTTGTTAGTTTTATTGATAACTAATACTATTACAGGCACAATTATTAAGTCACAAGAAGATATTTTGGCAAAAGTGGTAGCGCTAACTGCATTTATCCCCTTGCTGACTGGTACTGGCGGTAACGTAGGTGCTCAATCCTCTACAGTAGTGATTCGCGGGATGAACACCGATGAAATCAGATCGCTTGGAGCATTACAGGTAATTGGGCGGGAAGCGATCGCTGGTGCTCTGCTGGGAGTAATGCTAGGTACGATCGCCACTGTCTGGGCTTACTTTTTGCAAGGACAATTAGAGGTGGCGATCGCTGTAGGTAGCAGTCTGGTAGCTATTTCTCTTTTAGCTTCTATCTCTGGCTCTGCACTGCCGTTTTTATTTCGCTACCTCCGCTTAGATCCTGCATTAATGTCAGCACCGTTTATTACCACAGCAGTTGATGTAGTAGGCGTTTTAATTTACTTCAATTTAGCGCGGGTAATTTTGAAATTATGATTGGTCAAGAGTCAAAACTAATGACTTTGGACTTTTGACTATGGACTTTGCACAACGATTTATAATTCTGATGCAGTATCTGGAGCAACGATTTCGCCAGTACCCAATTGTAGTATCAAGTCTTGGTCAGTAATCAGTTCGTTGAGTTCCTTTACTTGTAAATTCATTTCTTCACAAGCTTGTCTGAGTTGTCGTGCAAATTTATTGAGATCATCACCATAGCCACATTGATAGGCAGCTGTCTCAATTCCTTGCTTGGCATTTGCTCTAGCACAATCTACTAGTTCTGTGCCATGCAATGGTGTAGGAGATGCCATATACTTAGTTATTATTTATTATGTGTTTGCTGTGAAAAGCTTATCAGTTTTTTAGCATTCATTCATCTCTCCAATGGAGGACGATGAAGATAGAATTAGTATTCATAAGTGAGTAATTCAAAATGCAAATCTTATAACTTTTCACTTATGAATACTAACTTGTTTGCTTAACCGTTAATTACTTCGCCACCATTAGGATGTAATACCTGACCAGACATATAAGAAGCATCATCGGAGGCTAAAAATACATAACTTGGTGCTACTTCTTCTGGTTGTCCGGCTCTTTGCATTGGTACTTGTTTTCCGAAGTCTGCAACTTTATCTTCTGGGAAAGTTGCAGGAATTAAAGGTGTCCAAATAGGGCCAGGAGCTACAGCATTGACGCGAATACTCTTTTCAATTAAATTCTGAGATAGGGAACGAGTAAAAGCAACGATCGCACCTTTTGTGGAAGAATAATCAAGTAGTTGTGGATTGCCTTTATAAGCTGTTACCGATGTGGTGTTGATGATAGAACTGCCTTCTTGCAGATGCTTGAGTGCAGCTTTGGTCAAGAAAAACATGGAGAAAATATTAGTACGGAAAGTTCTCTCTAACTGCTTTTCGCTGATATCCTCAATACTTTCTTGCGGATGCTGTTCAGCAGCGTTATTGATGAGAATATCGAGTTTGCCAAACTCATCCACTGTTTGTTGTACAGCTTGCTGACAAAAGTTTTCATCACCAATGTCACCTGCGATGAGTACTGCACGACGTCCTTGTTTTTCTACCAGTTGCTTTGTTTCTTTGGCGTCATCGTGTTCATTTAGGTAAAGAATCGCTACATCTGCACCTTCTTTGGCAAATGCGATCGCTACAGCACGACCTATACCGCTATCGCCACCCGTAATCAATGCTACTTTGCCTTTTAACTTATCACTTCCTTTGTACTGTGAATCATCTGCTTTAGGTTTTGGCGTCATTTCTGATTCAACGCCTGGTAATTCTTGACTTTGTGGTGGTTGTAATTTTTGTTCTGCCATAAAACTGTTCCAGTAGTAAAAGAACTGACGACTAACACATTCCCAAAAGTAAACCTTGGATTGAACAATCGCTCCAAGGTTTACTTTTTGCTTTGGCTCCCACTTGCCATTTGCAACTTTGGATGTTTCCACCCTAGATGTTTAGCAAACGTACTCATTAATGCAAATCGTACGTGGTTGAGCTTATTTATCCTCACTCCAGACACCCACTTCCACTATGACCACGAAAACAAGTACAGAACTTTCTGGCGATGAAGGATTTATCCTTGACATCTACTTTTAAGTTAGCTGGAGATCCTGCTGAAATTTATCATTCCCTAGAGGGAATCCTAACTCCAATTTGCTCGACCTGAAGATGTAAAATAAATTAATAGAAATTATGTCATTTGAAGTAGTAAGGATGTTTTTTGTCTTTTATGCTTATGGTCTTTGTCAGCCTGCTTTGAGGTGATGAGCAATATAGACTTCAATCTTCCAATTTGTGGGTTCAAAATTAGCTGAATTTTGCTATTCTCGTTAAGATTAATTCAGGTGTAGATATTCTGAGAAACTTCTAGCAGTTTCCCGCCAAGATTCTCTAGAACGTATACATTAAATAGTTTAGTTTTAAGCTAAAGTGTATTTAATTAGTAAAATTACATACTAGTATTTTGGAATTAACGGTAATTTTCATAATTTGATATTCAACGTTTGGGAATATTTAAGCGATCGCCAAATTTAATGTATAGTTTTGTTTTTTTGCTTAAAAGCAAAGACAACGCTTTACAAAAAGATACAATTCCAGAGTTGAATATTAGTACCTCTAATCTAAATTGTGGCTGGGGATATACCAAAGTAGTAAAACAGTGTTGGGATCAAGATGAGAAAAGGGTTATGACAACAACTAATATTTCAGAATTAGAGCAGTTTGATAAGTTCCGCCATCTGCAATCAACTCTGCGCGAACGTTGGAAAACTATTGAGTTGTTTGACAATAGTGAAGCAGATATTTTAGTTGTTCCCTCCTTGAGTATCGATCAGCGTGAACTCCAAAAAATTGAAGGCTGTGAACATTATGAGGAACGGTTGCTATTTTCCTTGATGCGCTTGCGGAATCCGCGAACTAGGCTGATATATGTCACATCAGTACCATTGCATCCCAGTATTATTGAATACTATTTACAACTTTTGCCAGGAATTCCCTTTTCTCATGCTCGCAATCGCTTACTGTTACTTTCTGCTTACGATTCCTCTCTCAAGCCTTTAAGTCAAAAGATTTTAGAACGCCCCCGCTTATTAGAGCGGATTCGTAAAGCTTTGAGGCAGGAAAAATCATTTATGATCTGCTACAACTCCGCGTTATGGGAAGGCGAATTGTCTGTAAAATTGGATGTACCACTTTACGCTGCCGCACCAGATTTGCAGATTTGGGGTAGTAAAAGTGGCAGTAGGCAAATTTTTGCCGAAAGTGGAGTACCACATCCAGATGGCAGTCAAAAAGTTTGGAATTCCGCAGATTTAGCAGAAGGTGCTGCCCAGTTGTGGGAACGCCAACCGACATTACAACGGATAGTAGTAAAACTCAACGAAGGCATTTCTGGAGAAGGGAATGCGCTGCTGGATCTTAGACCAATTGCGAATTTATCATCACAAGGTTCTCATGCCGAAAGAGTAGCAGCAATTAGCGATCGCTTCTCAAATCTGCGTTTTCAAGCCAAACAAGAGACTTGGGATAATTTTTCCGGGCGGATTCCTGAGTTAGGCGCAATTGTTGAAGCATTTGTAGAAGGAGAAACTAAGCGATCGCCCAGTGTCCAAGGACGAATCACACCCACTGGCGAAGTAGAAATCCTCTCAACCCACGACCAAATTCTCGGAGGCCCAGACGGTCAGATTTATCTTGGTTGTCGATTCCCGGCTGATGAAAGCTATCGATTGCGATTACAGCAATTGGGGTTAAAAGTTGGCAGAAAACTAGCAGAGAAAGGCGCTTTAGAGCGTTTTGGAGTAGATTTCATCACTGTCGATCAGGGTAATGGAGAGTGGGAGATTCAGGCGATCGAAATTAACCTCCGTAAAGGCGGTACTACTCATCCTTTCATGACCCTGAAATTACTAACTAACGGTCGTTATGACCTCTCTACGGGGTTATTTTATAGTCAGCAAGGTCGTCCCAAATACTACATTGCTACCGATAACCTGCAAAAAGACCGCTATCGGGGATTATTACCCAATGATTTGATGGATATCATCGCCCACCACAGACTGCACTTTGACAGCGGTACTGAGACAGGAACAGTGTTTCATCTGATGGGTTGTCTTTCCCAGTTTGGCAAGGTGGGATTAACTAGTATTGGTGATTCCCCACAACAAGCAGAAGAAATTTATAACAGAGTCGTCAAAGTTTTGGATGAAGAAACTCGTAGTAACAATAGGGATTTGCCCTCGTTCTCCGATTACGCTTTTCCCGTTAGTTGGGATGGATATGAATAAAAAATTCCACCCTCTTGTGGGTGGAGTTTTTGGGAATGGGGGAGTTACTGCAAAGACGGTGACTCCCCCAAAGTCCCGAATGTCACGAAGATAAGCTGTTATTGAACTAGGGAAGTTGGGAGAGTAACAAGTAATTATTTAGGACTAGCCCTTTCAAGGTGATTCGTAAAATAAGATTGTTTTTTCTCAGCGCTCTGTGTCTTGAAAAGTTCAGAGCGCCGGAAACCGGCGCTCTGACTTTTCGCTGTGTCTGTGCGGTTCAAAGTAATTTATCTAACCGCAGAGGCGCAGAGAACACAGAGGCAAGAAATAAAAAGGGGATTTTTGGAGCCATATTTTTACCCACCTGGAAAGGGCTTGTCCAATTATTAATGAATTCTTACTACTCTAATCACCTTAGATACACCTATTTATTTATCTCCCCTAGTACCCCTACTCAAGAACAGCTTGCCTCAATAAATAATTAAACAAAACAAATGATGTGAATTTATTTATTTTACATTCTTTAACAAATAATTCCAGGAAGTTAAAATATCAAAATCCTTGAAACAAAGGTACTTAGTTTAGCATCTGTAATTCAATTTAAGGAGTGTTCTAAATATGCCTCTTGTCAAACGTTGTTTAGCCGAATTGGTCGGCACTTTCTGGCTTGTTCTGGGTGGCTGTGGCAGTGCTGTTTTAGCTGCCGCCTATACGGCAGATGCTGCCAAAATCAGCGAGAATACTTCTTTTCCATTGGGTATTGGATTAGTGGGCGTATCTCTAGCATTTGGACTTACTGTCCTTACAGGGGCTTATGCACTTGGCCATATTTCTGGTGGTCATTTCAACCCAGCTGTTTCTTTTGGATTGTGGGCTGGAAAGCGCTTTTCAGGGTCAGATCTACTACCTTATATTGTCTCTCAAGTGCTTGGTGCATGTGTTGGTGCAGGCGTTATCTACCTAATTGCTAGCGGTAAAACAGGATTTGTCCTTAGTGGCTCTAATCCACTTGCGACTAACGGCTATGGTGCTCATTCTCCAGGTGGTTATACACTGTTTGCTTGCCTGCTCACCGAAGTGGTGATGACTTTTATGTTTCTGCTAATTATTTTAGGTGTGACTGATCGCCGTGCTCCTCAAGGACTTGCGCCACTTGCAATTGGTTTTGGACTAACCTTGATTCACCTAATTAGTATTCCTGTAACCAATACCTCGGTAAATCCTGCCCGCAGTACTGGAGTTGCTCTGTTTGCAGGCGTAGAACTTTTTTCCCAAGTATGGCTGTTCTGGATAGCTCCTATCTTGGGAGCCATTTTAGCAGGATGGTTTTACTTAGCTGTATTTAGTGAATCAAATGTGGAAGAATCGCAGCAACTCAAGGAGTTAGTCTAGTTGCAATGAAAAATTACAGTACAGATGATCGTAAGGACACAACATTGTTCTGCCCCCACCCGTGTAATTCATTTACCTGAAAAACGTTGTATCTTCTGATGAGACTGCGATCGCTCATGCTCCTGTAACATCTAAGGAAATTCGAGCATCCTGCTAGAAACTCAGTTTGAGGTATACCGAATTTTAGCAATTATTGAGCGTCAAATAATTTGACGCTCAAGATAAAATTTTTAAAAGCAGAGAAACGCTAAAATCAAGTCAGCCTTTGTATTATAGCGGTTGTGTCCCACATCACTCAGAGTGCGGTTCACTGCATAAATCCTGATTGTCAACGTCCTTATCCTCAGCCTTGGGGAAACAAATTTTGTAATAGCTGTGGCGCACCGCTACAGCTGCTAGACCGCTATATCCCATTTCAGCCTCTAGGTTCAGGAGGATTTGCTCAAATTTATGCAGTTTGGGATGAAAAAACTCAAACAGAGAAAGTGCTGAAAGTGTTGGTGGAAGATTCACTAAAAGCACAAGAATTGTTTACCCAAGAAGCAGCGGTTTTAAGTAGCTTGAGGCATCCAGGTGTCCCTACAGTCGATGCTGATGGGTATTTTCAAATAAATTTGTTTAGTCCAAAACAGCGCCGACTAGCTTGTCTGGTGATGGAAAAAATCAATGGGCAAACTCTAGAGGAGATGTTAAAAAAATATCCTCAAGGGTGTCCTGAAGATTTGGTATTAAACTGGTTTGCTCAGACTGTAAAAATTTTACAGGTACTACACAAGCGCCAGATTATTCACCGCGACATCAAACCTTCTAATTTGATGCTGGGTACTCCCTCAGCAAATGTACCCCAACAGGGGGTGACGGGTGGGGAGCGGCTGGTACTAATTGATTTTGGTGGAGCAAAACAATTTAGCACGGCGATGCTGCGTCGATCTAGTTCCACTAGGCTATTTTCTTCTGGCTACAGTCCTCCTGAACAAGTGACTGGGGGGAATGTGGGGCCAAGTGCTGATTTTTATGCCCTCGGTCGAACGATGATTGAATTACTAACGGGCAAGTATCCGCCGCAGTTAGAAGATCCGCAAACTGGGGAGTTACGCTGGCGTGTTGGGGTGAATGTCAAACCGCAACTGGCAGATTTGCTAGATGAGATGGTACGAGATGATGTGCGATCGCGTCCAGCAAATGCAGCTATTATTCAAAAACGTTTAGCGAAAATTTCCAAAGCGTCACCACAGCAGGGGTTGTTTTCCCAACTGCGAGACACTGTTCAGCAAACCTCAACGCAAGCATCCCAAAAATTTGCACTGTTAATACACGCTGTTGAGCAAGCTTTCGCCGACTTGAATCGAGCTATCGGCAAAATTACTCATTTCATAGTTCAGATGATTTTTAAAGTTTTACAAGCCTGTGCAGCAACGATTTGGGCGATGATGCTGACTTGTATCGGCGCTTGTTCAGGTGCGATCGCTGGTTTTATTTTGGCGTATCGCACAAACTTGGGCAATCAAGTTGTGGAATTGATGCTACATCAGTTAAATCAATTAGTTCCCAATACTCAACCTGTGTTGGGGGCAGATATTCTGGTTTTCCTGGCTGCGGGTGTGGGAACCGCTTGGGGATTAACAATGTCGGGGTGTTTTGGGCAACGACGGCGGTTCTTGGTGGCGTCGTTGATGGCTATGATTAGCTATGGCTTTGGATGGTTGGTTTTGCAATTAATCACACCCAAAGATAGCGGCGAGGGCTTGGTGGCATTTATTTTAGTAGCAGTTTGCCTGCTCACTTTGAGTTTAGGCCTTCGCAGTCATCACATAGTTTATGCTGTAATCGCTTCCTTTGGCACTGCGATCGCCTTTGCAATTTTGATTCTTTTAAAGTTGACACCGCCTATCTGGCATTTTTCTAGTCAGCCTGGTTGGTCGGAGTTATGGTTGCCTCTAGCTTTTTTTGGTTTTGTAGGCGTCTTTATGAGCTTCTGGTTGGGAGCAAGCTACTACTTTATTGTGCCTGGGTTGCGTCTTTTGGGATGGCGTTAATTATATATCCAAAAACAAGATCCCCCTAGTCGTTTTTCATTGAGCTAGGGGGATCACATACGTGGTAGTCTATAAAGAGTTCGGTATAATCGGCTATGCTCTGATTCTAAATCCTAACATTTTGTTTTGAGTAGCTTTATCATCATAATTTATACTATTTTCATACCTTCTTAATCAATGCTTCATCCCTACTGTTTGTTAGAAAACTCGTATATGTAAGGATGACAGTAGGCAAAATGCATAACTAGTCATCCTTGTGGACATCTGTAAAAACTATGAAACTTAAGACTTTGGCTACCGCCGCCCTATTAGCTTGTTTCAGCTTTGCAGAGCAAGCTTTTGCGTTGAACCAACAAGACTTGGATCAGTTGAAAGCAGCAAATGCCTGTCCTAGATGCGATTTGAGCAGTGCTGACCTAACTCAACTGAATCTAACTGGAGCGAATTTGCGCGGGGCTAACTTGAGCGGTGCAACATTATCTCAGGTTAATCTCACTAATGCCGATCTGACTGGTGCCAATTTAGAAGCTGCGGTTTTGACTTCGGCGAATCTCAGTGGCGCTTCCTTAACAGGTGCAAATTTAAAATCAGCATCCCTGGAAAATGCTGATTTGTCCTACGCTGGCTTCATTAGTGCCAATTTGGAAGCAGCCAACCTAAAGGGTGCGAAATTGCAGTTCACTAATTTTCGGGCGGCAAACTTCCGGCTAACAACGCTAGCTAATGGTGTCGTCACTTCTGACAAACCCTATTGGTGGTCGTTAGAGCGTGCAATTCCTAGAGAGTGTAATAAATTCAAAGCTGAAAATATCCGAGGCACAACCTGCTACACAAGATAAATAGCTTTGAGTCAGTGTTTAAGCTAATGAGCAAACAAAATTGTGTAGCAAGTAGGAGGCAGGAGTACAGACGCAATTAATCGCGTCTGTACAAGAGTTCAGTTGTTCTCCACATCTTTCCCTCTCTTCAGCTAGGTAATGCCAATCCTTGTGTGGTTAAAAGCATTTTGTTTATTAACAATTCTTTATCATAGGAAAAAAGTCTGTAGATTAATTAATCGATGCTTACCCGTATTCAAGACTTAGCAGCAAAATTAGCGCCCCGTTTAATTGAAATTCGCCGCCATATTCACTCTCATCCAGAACTCAGCGGTCAAGAGTATCAAACAGCAGCCTTCGTAGCTGGTGTATTATCTTCCAGTGGTCTGCATGTGCAAGAGGGGGTTGGTAAAACAGGTGTTATCGCAGAACTGCAAGGTACTAGCCAAGATAACCGTTTATTGGCAATTCGCACTGATATGGATGCGTTGCCAATTCAAGAACGCACCTGTTTAGAATACGCCTCTCGTGCAGAAGGAATTATGCACGCCTGTGGTCACGATGTCCATACTACAGTGGGTTTGGGAACAGCAATGGTACTGTCCCAAGTAGCAGATGAATTGGGTGGTAAAGTGCGGTTTTTATTTCAGCCGGCAGAGGAAATTGCCCAAGGGGCAAGCTGGATGGTGAAAGATGGGGCGATGGAAAATGTCTCAGCTGTATTAGGGGTTCACGTTTTCCCTTCTATACCCGCAGGGTCTATTGGCGTGCGTTACGGGGCATTGACGGCTGCTGCTGATGATTTAGAGATTATCATAATTGGTGAATCTGGGCACGGGGCGCGTCCCCATGAGGCGATTGATGCAATTTGGATTGCTTCGCAAGTAATTACCACACTGCAACAAGCTATTAGCAGGACGCAGAATCCGTTACGTCCTGTAGTATTGAGCATTGGGAAGATTAGTGGTGGTAGAGCGCCGAATGTAATTGCTGATAAAGTGCAGATGTTGGGAACTGTGCGATCGCTCCATCCCGAAACCCGTGCTCATCTTCCCAACTGGATTGAAAACGTTGTGGCTAATGTCTGCCATACTTATGGGGCAAGTTATCAAGTTAATTATGGCCAAGGCGTGCCCAGCGTGCAAAATGATTATGCCCTAACGCAACTTTTGCAATCATCTGCCGAAGAAGCTTGGAGTAGCGATCGCGTCCAAGTTTTACCTGAACCTTCCCTAGGTGCTGAAGATTTTTCTATTTATTTGGAACATGCCCCCGGTTCTATGTTTCGCTTAGGTGTAGGCTACAAGGATAGAATTATTAATTACCCATTACACCATCCCGAATTTGAAGTTGATGAATCTGCGATTCTCATCGGGGTTGTAACTATGGCTTATGCTGCTTACAAATACTGGCAACAAGATTAAATACGAAATCTATAAGGTTTTGAGACAACTTAACCAGCTTTTTGAGTAGCAAATGAGTAGCACACCACTCAAAAATCTGGGCATCCGAATTAACGACGTTTGGGTGGCAGTAGTGCCTTAAAACGGTTTCCACCTCGTCACCAATCCAGAGCGCAACCTTATCCGGGCTGATGCCGCTGCTGATTGCCCAAGTTGTAAAAGTATGCCGCGTGCTGTAGGGCTTGAGGTAGTAGGGTATTTTGCCTTGCTGTACTAGTTCCTTGACCACCCCACCGGGCGATCGCCCGGTAACTGCTCAATATAGTGGTCTTTTCTAGTTGAGCTGATTGAAAGTTGGTAAATTTCTCCCAAAGTTCTTGTAAGTCATACCTGTACTTAGCTTCAGGCTTTTTTTAGCTCATCAGGTAATCTGATTTCTTTAGATCCCCTAAACTGGTAGCCCTCCAAGGATGGATCGAATCGCTGCAAAGCGATATCATTGGCGATCGCCGACTGTACCGTTCAAGTCACCGCACTATTGTCCGACAACCGTACTATGTCCTTGAAGAAAACTAAGAGCTTGTTCAATAAATTGGAGAGCATTTATACCGCCAAAAACATTTTCAATCTCAGAACTTGGCAAGCTCTGAATCTCCATTCCGTTTTCGGGATAGCTAAGGTCTGAAATTACAATTTTAGGCATTTTAGTTTGCTTGCTATTAAAATTTTGATGCTAATTAATACAGAAGTATTATTTATAGTGTTGTTATTAACAACATAAATGCTTGTACGATACTTTTAAATATGCCTTTAGATAGATTCTAAAAAACTGCATTATGGGATATGTAGATATATGAAATACAATGTAGATCAATAGTAATAATTGCCACTCACTTCTAGGGTTTATACTGCTACTAAATTATTTGTGATTGTTATCATGACGGTATGCAGATGTAAAAGGAAATATCAGTCATGTTTGCACTCGTTTCTCCAGACAAGACTCAATTACCCCCTGGTGCTGTAGTGCGCTTAATCGCTAGTTGGCAAGAGTATCAGCATTTATGTGACCAACGGGGAGATGGGTCAATTCCGCGGATCAAATATCGCAATGGAGAAGTATTGCTGATGTCGCCCTTACCAGTACACGGTCGAGATGCTAACCTACTGGCTGACGTTGTTAAAGTACTATTGGATCATGATGGACGAGAATATGACGCATTTACACCCCTTACTATGAGCTTACCCCAAGAAAGCGGCGTTGAGCCAGATTATTGCTTTTATATCGATAACTGGCAAGCAGTGTCTGGGAAAAAACGCATCGACTGGCAACAAGATCCACCACCCGATTTAGTAATTGAAATTGATGTTACCAGTTATTCTAATCTACAGGATTATCTTCCCTATCGTGTTCCTGAAGTTTGGTTATTCAAAAATCAACAGTTATTAATTCACCACTTACAAGGTGATGATTACCAACTGCAAACCAACAGCTGTTATTTTCCCAACTTTGATTTGTTAAGTGCCATCGCCCGTTGTGTACAAATTGCTTATGAACGCAACACTAGCGTTGCCATCCGCGATCTCAAACAAGGCTTAAAATAATCCTATAGTTTCCTAGTGATCGTAGCGCAACTAACGCACACACCGGACTGCATCAAGCTATCCATGAACTGCGTCATGGATCAAACGACGCACGTTTGAGGATTATTGCTGGCCATCGCTTTGGGCATAGCCGTCAAAAGTCTAACTACTTGATTGCAGCTGATGTCTACGAGATTTGGACAACAATTTGTTGTGCAAATTTGCCACCTGAAGATTTGACAACTTGTAAAGTGAGTGCTGTAGTCAACCTCTACATATTTGATACAGCATTTGGCTATGCGTAGGTGCAGTTGGCATGAGTTGACCAGCTCCTTCTCTACGAGAGGCTGCGCCAACGGGGCGGGAACAGGGAATAGAGAACAGGGAGAAGAACTAGCCCCGAATATTGGATACAAGCCCCTTAATTGATTAATGGAAAAAATCAAATACTTGAAACCAGATGGCGCAAGCCACGAAGTTTCAATGCGTCCTTATATACAGCACCTAATTGGAATTATGGGGATTCCCCTGTTGCCTACAAAGGCTCAGGCGACCACCACCAGATAGTATTAAGTTTAGGCTGCATAATTATGAATAAGGTTTCCGCAGAGTAAAGAGTGATAGCGAAGTGCAGCAACCTCTTGACGACCAGACATCAGGAGATTGCTGAGTTTTTACGGACACGCTACACGTAGTTTACTTCCCCGTTGCGTTAGCTTCCCGCAGGGTAGGGGTACGCAATAACAGATAAATTTTTAGTCATCATAATATAATACAGATGTATTTCTTATTCCTCAGTTAATTATGGTACAAACAATCCCAGCGCGGGATATCAGCCTTTATGAACTAGAAGAAAAATTTGGTTTGCAATTGGTTACAAATGCTGATTTTTTCACGGAATGGACAAATGATTTACCATCGTTGAATGATGCAGAAAATTTATCGCTCGAACGAGTTAAAAGTAACTATTTAAATTTAACTCAACGTCGTCCAATGTCAGAAGAAGCGGTGAAGATGGTAGTGCTATCTCCACTGCTAGATTTAGCAGGTTTTTATCAGCCACCTTTTGAAATTGAAACGGAAAAATCTACTGATATCTCTGCTGTAGATGAAAGCATAATAGTCAAAGGTAATATTGATGTTTTAGTAATTCAAAAACGTCTAGTGGTACTAGTTATTGAATCTAAAAGCACTAAATTTGATGTCTTAACCGCATTACCCCAAGCACTTGCTTATATGCTTGATACTCCCAATATTGAACAACCAACTTTTGGGTTACTTGTCAACGGTAGAGAGTTTGTTTTTGTCAAACAAGTTCAGCAAGAAAAGCCAAAATATGCTCGTTCTTATGCATTATCAATTGAACGGGATGCAGAATTTCAACAGGTACTAAGTATCTTAAAACGCATTGGTCAATTAATTTTGTTGTAGTCAGCACCTACACATAATATAGCTAAATACCAGAGCAGAACCTTGTAGACGTGTTGCGGTATGTTCAAAAGCTTGTAGAGCCAGACATATTCTAAAAAATAGAACATGACAGACGTAATTTTTACCAACGGTTATGCATTACTCATCGGCATAGGTGCAGATTTACCCATCACTGTTAAAGATGCAACTGCCATCCGAGATGTACTGATTAATCGTGAACGCGCCGCTTATCCACCAGCACAGGTCACACTACTCACCGAAACCTCGGCAACTCGGCAAAATATTCTTACAGCTTTTGACCAAATTATCACCAACGTCAATCAAGATCCTGATGCAACTGTCGTTATTTATTACTCTGGTCATGGTGGACACATCAAGCATACCAATGAATACTTCCTTGTACCATTCGGCTATGATCCTAGCAAGCACACAGACACGGCCATATCAGGTTTTGAGTTTACCCAAAAGATTGAGGCAATTACAGCGCGGAAGCTGGTAGTTTTATTAGATTGCTGTCATGCTAGTGGCGTTCCAGCTTTGAAGGAACCAGGAGAAACATTTGTTAAATCACCATTACCTCCTGAATTATTAAATGTACTAGCCACGGGAAGCGGTCGAGTTGTGGTTGCTTCTTCACGGGAAGATGAATATTCGTATACAGGTCAGCCTTATAGTGCTTTCACAGATTGCTTATTGGAAGCGTTGCAAGGCAAAGCAGCAGTGAATAAAGATGGCTATGCTCGTATTCTTGATGTTTTAATTTACTTATTTGACCAAGTTCCTAAAAGAGCGTCGGGGCCCCAACACCCGTTTGTTAATAAAGTGCTGGAATTGGGCGACAATTTTCCCCTTTGCTACTACGCAGGTGGGAGTAAATTTTTACCTGGCGAAACTATAACTATTGAAACTAGTCCAATTTTTACTAGCTTAACTGCTGGACAGAAACGACGTTTACAACAGCAATTAGATACACTTCAGGCAGAATGGAATATTCGCAGCCTAAAAATCAAGCTGATGCGGACAGATTTAGCTATTGAGGCTGGTACAGCAGTAAAGTTTCAATTAGAACAGCAGATGCTTGATGAAGAGGCAAAGCTAGCACATCTTAGCAATGAACTGGATCAGATTGAGTCTGCATTGCAAGGATAAATCAACACTTTGCAGTTTATACTATCTTTCAAGAGACTAACAGTAGAGTTGCTGGAGAGTGAATATAAACCAACGACAGCGATCGCAAAAACAGCGAGATACCCTTCAAGCCGAGTGGGATCTCAGAAATGAGAAGTTAAAGCAGTTGCGGTTGGCTTTAGCAATTGAGGCTGGGGCTGCTGTTAAGTTTCAGTTACAACAACAAATCCAAGCTGAGGAAACAGAACTGAAACGGTTAAATGATGAATTAGATACAATCGAGCAAACTCTTTACACAGTGAATTTGGTCAAGTCTCCTACAATTGAACCAGCTCCTGACACGCCCAATTTGGTCAAGTCTCCTCCAATCGAGCCACCTCCTTCGCCGCCAATTGTAGTCAAGTCTCCTATTGTTCCATTGAAGGCAGACTACCACCAACTCCGCGATTTATTGGAAAAAAAAGCATGGCAAGAGGCAGACCAAGAGACAGTTCGGATTATTCTGCAAGTTGCTAAGAGACAAAAAGAAGGCTCGTTAAAAGCTAAGGATCTCAAAAATTTTTCCTGCTCAGATATCTGCATGATTGATCAACTTTGGATAGAAGCTAGTCAATATCAATTCGGCTTCAGTGTACAAAGAAACATCTGGTTTAGCGTTGATGGACAACCAGGCAAGTTTGATCCTCCAATCTTTCGTAACTTCGGGGATAGTGTAGGTTGGCGAGTCAATGATGATTGGTTAAGACATTATACGAGCTTAAATTTTTCCCAAGCTGCTCCAAAAGGACATTTGCCATCTTTGAGATTCCCTCATGATGAAGACGGAATCAATTGGTTTGGGGCATGGCAAGATAATTTCAAAGGCTTCTTGACTCTTGTGGAAGATTGTTTGTCGCGCTCCTCTTGATTGTAAGGTGGCGCACAAATCTGATTCCAAAAGTCGCTTGCGATCGCATGGGGTGCGTAAAATAACTGAACTCAATTGTTAATAAACCCTGACTTTGCCGCTATTTTTACGAAATTTTACGTAAAAAGTGGGAACAGCGGTGATTTTACTATATGTCATTATCCAGAGAACTGAAATCTAGTAATTAAGCTTCAAAATTGGTCGGAAGTAGTGCTCCTCTATCCAAAATTATTATGCAGCTTCAAAAACTACCTTCGTATCTAGTTACGCTAGCGGGCGTGGTAATACTAGGTGTTGTCAGCTTTTCAGTCAACCAACCAACTCAGGCATTCACCCCAAAGTCAACTCTACAAATACCGCTTAAAAAAAGTTTAGCTACTCAAGATAGGCACTTAGCGATCGCGCCTTTAAGCAACTCATCTATTTTAATAGCACAAATTTCACCTGTTGGCGGCATCGCAATCATCCTTGTGGTGTGTGGAATCGTGATTGGAGTAATTTTCCTACCAGGGATTGTCCAAATTGGGCAGAATGAAATTGGAATTGAACGCAAAAAGTTTGGTCGCCCAACTAGCCACTTAATTGCCTTCGATGAAAAAGAGGCAGGTTGGCAAGCTCAGACACTTAATCCTGGGTTGTATTGGCGCTTGCCTTGGCTGTATGAGATCCATAAAGAGGAAGCTATCTGTATTGCTCCAGATAAAATTGGCATAGTGGAGGCAAAAGATGGTGCCTCCCTATCACCTGGTCAAAACTTTGGCAAGGTATTTGAGTGCAATAATTTCCAGGATGCACAGGCGTTCTTTAAAAATCACGGACAGAGAGGGAAGCAGCAAGCGATTTTAAATACTGGTATATATCGAATTAATACCAAGCTGTTTGCCGTTGAAATCAGAGATGTTATTCATATTCATGCAGACCAAGTTGGCATAGTTGAAGCAAAAGATGGCGCTCCAACACCACCTGGTCAAAACTTTGGCAAGGTAGTTGAGTGCAATGACTTCCAAGACGCGCAGGCATTTTTTGAAAAGGGGGGACAGAGAGGAAAACAACTAGCCATTCTCAAAGCTGCAACTTACCAAATTAATACCGAACTCTTTAAAATTCAGCGAGATTCACTCATCCGCATTCAGGCAGGTGAAGTTGGCATAGTTGAAGCCAGGGATGGCGCTCTTCTACCACCTGGTCAAAACTTTGGCAAAGTTGTTGAGTGCAATGACTTCCAGGACGCGCAGGCATTTTTTGATCAAGGAGGGCAGAAAGGGAAACAACTAGCCATTCTCAAATCAGGAACTTACCAAATTAACACTGCATTGTTCAAGCTTCACAAAGCACCCGTTGTCAAAGTCCTGCCAGGAGAAATTGCCCTAGTGGTTGCTCAAGGGGGTACGCCGTTATCACCAGAAAGAATCCTTGGAAGGGCTGTTGAATGCAATAACTTTGAGGATGCACAAGCATTTATTACCAATGGGGGGCAGAGAGGTAAGCAGTTAGCTATTCTCAGGGCTGGTGAATATCAAATTAATACTGATTTGTTTACTATCGTGACCACGGTGAATGCTATCGAATATGGCATGAAGCCTGAAGACCTCAAGATTTGCACAATAGGGGCAGATAAAATTGGAATCGTTACGACTCTTGATGGATTACCCACCCCAGAAGGTGAAGTTGCTGGTTCGTTCATTGAGAGACATGACAAATTTCAGAATGGACAAAAATTTATTGATGCCGGTGGTTTCCGAGGTTTGCAGGAGGAATTTCTACAAGAAGGTTCTTGGAGCCTGAATCCTTGGTTTGTTCAGGTTGAACAAGTGCCGCTGACAGAAATTTCCGCAGATAAAGTCGGGGTAATTACTTCCTATATTGGCAAGAATGTTGATAGTACCTCTACAAAAGAGTCTCGATTAGTGGATGAAGGATATAAAGGAGTACAGAAAATACCCCTTAGACCTGGAAAATATGCTGTTAACACAAGAGTAAAAACTGTAGAAATTGTCCCGACTAACGAAATTATTCTAAATTGGTCAGATGAACCAAAGCCAGAGGACAACTACGACACCAATCTGAAAGCGTTGAAGCTTCGTTCTAAGGATGGATTTACTTTTGATATTAGGGTTACTCAGGTGATTAGCATTGGTGAAGAAGATGCACCCAGAATGATCTTACGTGTTGGTGCTAAAGTAACTGATAATTCTGATCAAACACACAAAAATACTGCCATTAAGAATCTTGTGTCCAGAGTTCTGGGTCCGATGATTGACAGTTTCTTCCGAAATTCAGCCCAAGGGTATGAAGCTCTAGATTTTCAAGACAATCGTGTTGAAATTCAGAGAGGAGCAGAAGAGCATATTAAGGCAGCCCTGAATGCTTATGGTGTCCAAGCAATCAGTACACTGATTAATGAAATTGATCCCCCTGATGAATTAGAAGAACTCGTAAAGCAGAGCAGAGTTTTTGAAGAGCAGCGCAAGACTATTAAGGCAGAGATATTGACTGAAGAACAACTCCAAGATCTTATTCAGGCACAAGAAAGGACAAAAGCTCAAGTTGAACTGGTTAAAGCCCAACAAAATTTAGAAATTGCAGGACTCAATGCTCAAGCGACAATCAAGGGAGCAAAAGCAGATGCAGAAACTAAACGTCTGATGGATGATGTTGATTTAGAGACGAAGCAAAAACAGCTTGATATGGACGCAGAATATCAGAAGCAGCTTAGGGATATTGAAATTAACGAGCTGCAAAAGAGAATTCTAGCTCTAAGTCCTGAACTTTACACAAAGATTGAATCAGAGAAAGCATGGAGTCATGCATTAGCTGAACTCAAAATAGATATGCCGGAAATATTTATTGGAGGAAGTAGTGGTAGTTCTCCAGGAGTAGACGCTCTCCAAGCAGGTACTATGCAGTTCGCGTGGATGGACATGTTGAGAGACATGTTAAAACAACGGGAGCCTATTAAGCAAATCGATATGTCACCACAAGTCGGAGTACTAAATCCTGCTGATAACGATTAGAAATGGTTAATACTGAAATCCCAAAATTGGGCTATTGCAGTGATAAGCTAAAACACATTTAGATTGCACAATCATTCATGAGGGCTGTTCTTTGTCCTTTGTCATTTGTCTTAGTCGAAAGTATTTACAAAGGACGCATGACAAATGATTAATGACGGTCTTAGACGCACATTAGCTTAGAAATTTGCTCAATTAAGTAGCGATGTAATATTTTTAATTAACTTTCCATCAAACTGAAAAACTAATCAAAAATCTTACATCCCAGAGTCTCATAAATTTACGCTTCCAACTAATAAGGGACTTAATATGTCGAAAAAAGCGACGCTCAATCCTGTAGAGAGATTTTTAATCTGGTCTGCTGGGGCAAATCACGAAGTCTTGGCACAAGAAAGTTGCTTAACAGAACGATATAAATATGAATCAATTGGCACAACTGTTTTATTAACATCAGTGATGGCTTTCTTCTCAGGAGGGTATGCACTCTTCACCGTTTTTGGTTCTATCTCAATTTCCTGCGCTGTGGGTGCTGCTTGGAGTTGTGTAATTTTTAATTTAGATCGTTTCTTTATCTTAAGTACAAATCGAGGAAAATCTACTTCAAAATGGCAATTTTTTGCAGCATCTAGTCTGCGGCTAAGTATAGCAGTTTTATTAAGCTTGGTAATTGCTAAACCTCTTGAATTAAGGCTATTTGAGCCAGAAATTAATCAAGAATTACAACAAGAAAAAATTGAAAAGCCAAGAGAAGAGAGAAGAAAGCAACAAGCAGAATGGGAGAGTAGTCAGGAATCAAAGAGGCTAAATGAGATAGAAGTAGATATCCAAAAATTAACAGATGAAAGAAAGCAACGCACCGATGACCGTAACACATTAACATCAAAAGCCTTCGAGGAGCTAGACGGTACAGGTGGAACAGGTCAAGCTGGACAAGGAAGTGCCTTTAAAGCTAAGAAAGAGTTTACGGATAAATTAGACCAAACCATCAATAATATTAATCAGCAAATACAAGAACTACAGAATGAAAAAAATAACCTTATAAAACGTCGGGATTTGATCTTAGCACCAGCTGCATTTAATACTAAACAGCAACTAGATAAGGAAACTGACAGTCTCTTGGCTCGGCTTACTGCTTTAGAGAGACTATCTCAGAAAGATTCTACTGTTGCTACAAGTAATTTACTTGTAACTCTCCTATTTATCATAATTGAAATTTCTCCTCTCTTAGTTAAGATGCTATCTAAAGAGGGACTTTATGAGTCACTTATTACAGAACAAGAAAAGTATGAAACTAATAAAGAATATCTCCGCCGAATTAAGGAGCAAGAAATACTGAAAATCGAAGAATTAAAGGATTTAGAGTTAAGAGTTCAAAACTTCATGGTGGAGTATCTTCGACACAAAGAGATAAGTAAAGAGAAGATAGCAAATATTGGAATTAAAGATACAATAAGCATTCATGACCAATATAGTCAAGAGACTATCAGATTTCGGAAGCTGTGTGAGGAGCGGATAAAGTATTATGAGTATCTAGTTAACCAATAATCCTTCACTCAAAATTTAATACCGATTAAATTAATGATTGCAACAAGAGACGTTGCAATGCAACGTCTCTACTGTCGTTTTCTTTGTTTCAAATTATTGAAACGTATTTTGGGCTATTTTTATCGGCTTTTTCTTAATATTCAAAACTTCCGATTGTTTACATAAATATATTATTATTGTCTGAGCAGAATCGGATCAGTTAAATAAAAAACGCCAAGAAATATCAAGCCTTAATGTTGTCTTAATTCTTGGCATAATTTATATCTTGGCAGTTCCAACTTTTACCAAAAAAGCACCTATTTTTTCGCCGTAGGCATACCCAAAATATCCTCAAGTCTCGGCATTTCTTCCAACGGAATCACGCGCCCTTCATCTTCAAAACCAACGATTTTATCAAAGTTCAAATACCGATACAAATCATCGGCAAAAGGATGAATTCTGTTCGCCACAATATCCATATATTCCTGTATTGTGGGAATGCGTCCCAACAGCGCACAAACTGCGGCTAATTCTGCTGAACCAAGGTACACTCGCGCATCTTTACCCATGCGATTATTGAAGTTGCGGGTAGAGGTAGAAAACACTGTTGTTCCATCAGCAACTCGTGCCTGATTACCCATACATAAACTGCACCCTGGCATTTCTGTCCGCGCTTTTGCCGCATCAAAAATACCATATACACCTTCTTCTTTGAGTTGGTGTTCATCCATGCGAGTTGGTGGACAAATCCACAAGCGGGTTTTGACTTCACCTGCACCTTCTAAAACTTTAGCTGTTGCCCGATAATGACCGATATTTGTCATACAAGAACCAACAAATACTTCTTGCACAGGATCATTAGCAACTTCCGATAATAATTTCACATTATCAGGATCATTAGGGGCAGCTACAATTGGTTCTTTGATTTCATTTAAATCAATTTCGATAATTTCGGCATATTCTGCATTGGCATCAGCTTCCATTAGCACGGGATTGGCTAACCATTCTTCCATTTTGGCGACGCGGCGTAGGATGGTACGTGCATCTTTATAACCCCTCGCTGCCATGTTTTTCAGCAGCACTACATTGGAACGCAGATATTCGGCAACTGTTTCTACACTCAGCTTAATTGTACAACCTGCACAGGAACGTTCAGCACTAGCATCGGTAAGTTCAAAAGCTTGTTCAACTTTCAAATTTGGCAAGCCTTCCATCTCTAGAATTTTTCCAGAGAAGACGTTTTTCTTATTTTGCTTCTCTACTGTGAGCAAACCTTTTTGAATTGCTACGTAGGGAATGGCATTCACGACATCTCGCAAGGTGATACCGGGTTGCAATTCACCTTTGAATTTTACCAATACCGACTCTGGCATATCTAAAGGCATTACCCCCAAAGCACCTGCAAAGGCTACTAACCCAGAACCAGCGGGGAAGGAAATACCCAAGGGAAAACGAGTGTGAGAGTCTCCGCCTGTGCCGACGGTATCGGGTAGCAGCATTCGGTTGAGCCAAGAGTGAATGATACCATCGCCGGGACGTAAGGCGACACCGCCACGGGAGGCGAAGAAGTCTGGTAGTTCTTGCTGAGTTTGGATATCAACTGGTTTGGGATAAGCGGCTGTGTGACAGAAACTCTGCATTACCAAATCTGCACTGAAACCAAGACAGGCGAGTTCTTTTAATTCGTCGCGGGTCATTGGTCCCGTGGTATCTTGAGAACCAACGGTGGTCATCATAGGTTCACAAGATGTGCCAGGACGCACACCAGATAATCCGCAAGCTTTACCAACCATTTTTTGTGCTTGGGTATAACCTTTACCTGTATCGGCGGGTTGCTGGGGACGGATGAAAACGGTGCTGGGTTCTAAACCAACTGCTTGGCGGGTTTTATCGGTGAGGGTACGCCCAATAAGTAGGGGGATGCGTCCACCTGCACGGACTTCATCAAAAATGGTATCAGGTTTGAGGGTGAAGGTAGAAATGACTTCGCTAGACGTTCCATGTAACGTCTCTACATTAGTGGTGATTTCGCCTTTGTAGGGATGGATGGTAATTACCATACCAGTTTCTAGTTTGGTGACATCGCATTGGATAGGCAAAGCACCAGCATCTTCAGCAGTGTTAAAGAAAATAGGCGCGATCGCACCACCTAAAATATACCCCCCAGCGCGTTTATTCGGCACAAAAGGTATATCATTTCCCGTATGCCACAATACCGAGTTAATAGCAGATTTACGCGAGGAACCTGTACCAACTACATCACCCACGTAAGCCACGGGATGACCTTTTTTCTTTAACTCGGCAATTGTTGCCAAACTTCCCGGCTGTCGCGACTCTAGCATCACTAAGGCGTGTAAGGGAATATCTGGGCGTGTGGTGGCGCTTTGGGCGGGGGATAAATCGTCGGTGTTGGTTTCGCCAGGAACTTTGAAGACGGTGACGGTGATAGCTTCTGGTACTGTGGGACGCAGGGTGAACCATTCAGCTTCTGCCCAAGAGTTAATTACTCGCTTGGCGAAGGGATTGGTTTTGGATAATTCTAAGACATCATGGTAGGCATCGTATACCAACAAAATTTTGCTTAAAGCGTTGGCGGCATAAGCGGCGATGGGTTCTTTTCCTTGTCCTCCCATCACCAGCGGTGTTTCCGAAGAGTCGGAAACGGATACAGTAGGCAATTGCATCAAATCTATTAAAGATTGTACATTGTAGCCGCCTACCATCGTCCCCAACAATTCCACCGCTTGTATGGGTGAAATCAACGGGCTAGTAATTTCCTCTTTGGCAATGGCGGTGAGAAATCCAGCTTTGACGTAAGCTGCTGCATCAACACCAGGAGGAATGTGATCGCGTAATAAATGTAATAATGTTTCTGCTTCACCCTCTGGTGGATTTTTCAGTAATTCACATAACTCTGATGTTTGCTTTGCATCCATTGGTAAGGGGGGAATTCCCAGTGCTGCTCTTTCGGCAACATGTTTACGGTATGATTCCAACATTCTGAACTCCAAATATTCAGCTAAACATTTTTTAAGTGTTTCTAATCACTTCCTAAGTTTCAGGAGCATTCAACCTTACAAATCTTTACAGGGAGAATTCACAGAAAGTGAGCCTCCTTACTTTAAGTTTTTTGTCTAGGGAGGACTTATAATTATAACTGTATAGCTATTTTCGTCGATAAAGCTGTTTAGAAATAATTACCTTTTTGTTTTTTATAGCTTATTTGTGTGCTTATTTATCAGATAATATAATTCGTTTGTCCACCGAACTTATGATCTAAGGAAGCCTTAGCCGAAAGTTCTCATTACATCACACTTCTATTATATATGCCCAAAACTTACACCGTAGAAATTCGCCACCAAGGGAAAATTCATACTTTACAAGTTCTTGAAGATGAAACCATCTTATCAGTTGCTGACGCCGCTGGTTTAGATTTGCCTAGTTCATGTCATGCTGGGGTTTGCACAACCTGCGCTGGTCAAATAACTGAGGGAACCGTAGATCAAACTGATGGCATGGGCGTTAGTTCAGATTTACAAAAACAAGGTTATGCATTGCTTTGTGTTGCCAAACCCCTTTCTGATTTGAAAATCGACACAGAAAAAGAAGAAATAGTTTATCAGTTGCAATTTGGTAAAGACCAATAATCAGTGAACAATTATCATTATACGGTTTGATTGATAACTGATATTACCAAGACTGATAAACAAAATAAGTATTTATTAGCACTTGATAAGCTGCTATTCTAGATACTACAAATCAACAGGAATTAAGGCAATGACAACTCATTTTATTACCGCAGAAATTGACCTTCAAGAAACTCCGACAGAATTACAAAAAGTAATTGAAGCAGAGTTACAAAAACAAGGTACACCTCTGCGTTGGGCAATTACCTCTGTGGATGTTGCACAGCAAAAAGCTACTGTTGAAGCCGTTGTCACCAGAGCCAGTGCTGAGTAGAGACGCGATTATACTCAGCACTCGTTATGCAACGTCCATACACTGCTATGTTAATTGTACCAACTGGCGTTGGGGCTGCCATTGGCGGTTATGCTGGTGATGCTTTGCCTGTTGCCAGAGTCATAGCACAGGTTTGCGATCGCCTGATCACTCACCCCAATGTCCTCAATGGCGCTAGTTTGTACTGGAATCTCCCCAACGCTTTCTATGTTGAAGGTTATGGACTTGACAAATTCGCTGCTGGATGCTGGGGCTTACGCCCTGTACATACCAATAAAGTAGGTTTGCTTTTAGACCAAGGTATTGAGCCAGAATTACGGTTGCGACATCTGCAAGCAGCAGATGCCGCTAGAGCAACTCTAGGATTGACAATTACAGATTATGTAATCACCGATGCCCCGCTAAATGTACAATTACGAACGGCATCATCGGGAGCTAGTTGGGGAACAATTGGCAACCCAGATAGCTTGTTAAGGGCAGCTGAGATCCTAATTAACAAAGTAGGAGCAGAAGCGATCGCAGTTGTTGCCCGTTTCCCCGATGATATAGATGAAGAGGCAGTACAAAACTACCGCCAAGGTAAAGGCGTCGATCCCTTAGCGGGTGCAGAAGCCGTAATTAGCCATTTGCTAGTGCAAACCTTTCAAATACCTTGCGCCCATTCTCCTGCTCTTTTGAGCGTACCCCCAGATCCAGATTTATCTCCCCGTTCCGCTGCCGAAGAATTAGGCTATACTTTCCTACCGAGCGTCCTTGTCGGCTTGAGTCGCGCTCCACAATTTATAGTAGACAAAGAGTTAGTTGGATCTTTACAAGAAGATATCTGGGCAGATCATGTAGATGCTGCGATCGCACCTGCAACTGCTTGTGGTGGTAGTGCTTTACTCAGTTTAAGCCAGAAGCGATGCCAAATAATTACAGTGCAAGAAAATAAAACTCAAATACAAGTTCCTCCCCAGCCGTTAGGAATCAAATCCATACAGGTAAACTCATATTTAGAGGCAGTGGGTGTATTGGTTGCACACAAAGCAGGCATCAATCTATCCGCTCTCAGTTCAAGTCGCTTCTCTACCAGACGCTGCGCGAACGCTCCAATTCGTAATTCATGAGTCAAGAGTCAAAGATCAAGAGTCAAAAGTTATTTTCTTCCCCATTCCCCCCAAACACCCGTGGTTGAACAACAAAAGCAAGAGCCAGAAATTCCATACCTGACGCGCTTCCAAGTACTTGGGGCTATGGGAGCGACTGCAATCATTTTGTTGATAGTTGCCAAGCTATCTCTATACTTTGGCAATTTTTCCTTATTTTCCTGGAAATGGGATCAAACAGACTTGCTTTGGGGTGTAGGATTAGGGATCATCGTCACTGCGTTAAGTGGCTTAGCTTATCGCTTGTCTCCTCCCTACCGTAAAAGTGCAGATTATTACTTAGAACTGGTACTGAAACCCTTAGCTTTACCAGACTTAATTTGGTTAGGGTTGCTACCTGGTTTGAGTGAAGAATTATTATTTCGGGGTGTGATACTGCCAGCTTTAGGTTCAGATCATATAGCTGTCATTGTATCGAGTCTTTGCTTTGGCGTTTTACACCTTAGCGGTTCCCAACAATGGCCTTATGTGATTTGGGCAACAATTGTTGGGATAATACTAGGGTATAGTGCCTTGATTAGTGGCAACTTATTAGTCCCAATTGCTGCTCACATTATTACAAATTTGATTTCTAGCTATTTTTGGAAAATGTGGCAATTGTCGAAAATTAAAAGTTAGGTTCTCCTGAATTAACCTATCTGCATTCCTTGTCTATGCAATTAAAAGTGTAATTTGAAATGAAAAATTGATGCGATCGCCTAGTCTACTTAATAGTAAGTAGTAAGGCGATCGCTATTTTTTTGCCATTGCCGCAACCATAATCTTCACTTGTAAGCGCTTGAACTGTCTTAACCCGGATTTCTCACGAGGGAGAAAAAAACACGTGTTTCTATCGCCTTGACATCATATTCAATACGGTGATACCGACTGTTTTCTCTCGAATCTACGTCTTCTGGACAATGTTCGCCCTGGATTTAGGGTACTTTTTCTACCTATGTCATATCCTGTTGCTCCTTCAGTTACCGCTAGCCAAGCTCCCAGCGACATCAATCCCAATACTTTAAGGAGAAGCTGCTAGTGCGATCGCCTGTGGTAAAATTCGATGTTCCTGAACTTGAATCCTGGCGTGGAGGGTTTCTGGTGTATCATCTGGTAATACTGGCACTGCTGCTTGCATTAATATTGGGCCACTGTCTACTTCTAAACAAGCTATATGCGCTGTACAACCAGTGATTTTTACGCCAGATGCCAAAGCTTGTTCTACAGCATGAACTCCCTTGAAACTGGGTAGCAAGCTAGGATGAATATTAATTATTTTGTTGGGAAAGGCATCAATTAAGACTTTTGTCACTAGACGCATCCAGCCTGCCATAATCACCCATTCGACATCGTATTTCCGCAACGTCTGCACAATTTGCTCGTCCAACTCTTCCCGGTTTTTGTAGTTGCGGTGATTTAATAAAACAGCCTCTACACCTCTATTTACCGCCCTGACTGCTGCTTTAGCGGAAGGATTATTATAAATCAAAACTTGAATTTGGGCGTTTAACTGCCCGTCTTGGATAGCTTGGGCGACTACCTCGAAATTACTGCCATTCCCAGAAGCCATGATTCCCAGTTTCAAGGGAGTGCTTTGTGTAAATTGGTTACTAGAGATGTTGGGAGAAATTAAACAAACAGCATCAGCACTTACTGGGAAATTATTACTCATAAAAATTATATCTTACTAATAAATGTGATCCTGCTAAAAGTTCCCCAGTCCCTAATCCCGATCATTGCCATGAAAACAACCCGACGATCGCGTATACAACTACTGGATAATGACACAGTGGCTGCCTGGATTTTTCTCACACCAGCACTGATTTTACTAGGCATCTTTATTATTTGGCCGATCGCTTATTTGTTTTACCTGAGTTTTACTGCTGGTAGTTTTACCTCAGCAGGTACTTATTGGGTAGGCTTAAAAAATTACTGGCGTTTGCTACTCAACCCCGATTTCTGGCAAGTTTTGGGTAACACTCTTTATTTTACCGTTGCCACCGTCATTCCGAGTTTAGTTATTCCTTTAGCATTGGCAGTGTTATTAAATCGCTCCATAGCCTTGCGGGGAATATTGCGAAGTGCCTATTTTTTACCTTCAATTATCTCGCTTGTGGCGGCTGGATTAGGATTTCGCTGGCTGTTTCAAACATCAGGCCCAGTTAACGGACTTTTAAGTTTTTTTGGCATTCCTGCAATCCCTTGGCTAGGAGATACATTTTGGGCAATGCCAGTACTGATTGTACTAAGTATTTGGAAACAATTAGGTTTCAATATGGTGGTATTTTTAGCGGGTTTGCAAGCAATTCCCCCCAGTCGTTACGAAGCAGCAGATTTAGATGGAGCAAATGCTTGGCAACAATTCTGGCATATTACCCTGCCCGGATTGCGATCTACTGTCATATTTGCAATTGTCACCACTGCGATTTTTACCTTGCGGAGTTTTGAGCAAGTTTATGTAATTACTGGCGGCGGCCCCTTGAATTCAACTAATTTGCTGGTTTACTATATTTACCAAGAAGCTTTTGGTCAGTTTGATTTTGGCTATGCAGCAGCAGGGGCGACAGTGCTGTTAGCGGTAACGATGATACTAGTGTATTTGCAGTTGCGAACTTGGAGTGAGGAGTGAGGGTTTTTGTTCGGATAAAATCCTAATTTTAATAAAACCGACGCTTATTCTTACTAAATTTCAGTTGATTTAAATTGTCCTGCAATTTGCGATCGCTTGATTAAACTTTGCTGTAAAGATTTAGCTCATGACTAGTCCAATTAATATAGGTGATATTCTAAAACTTGGTATGAAGCAAACAACACAGAGATTAAAGCCGCATAGGATTTGATTGCAGCACTAGGTGAGTTAAATGGCAAAGGTAGGGTTGCTGATTGGGGTGAGTGAGTATGAGCCAGGGCTGAATCCTTTGCCCAGTGCAGTTAGAGATGTGGAAGCAGTGTGCGAGGTACTGCTGCATACCGAAATGGGCGGATTTGCTGCGTCAGATATTACCCTGCTAAAAAATCCTGAACGACAAGCTGTAGAAATGGCGATTGAAACGCTGTTCTCCGCACGGCACAAGGATGATTTGTTGCTGCTGTACTTTTCAGGACACGGCATCAAAGATGATCGCGGTAGGCTGTATCTAGCGACTCGCAACACCAGTAAGACGCAGCAGGGCGAATTGATTCGCTCAACGTCGGTATCTGCCAATTTTATTCACGATCGCATGAGCGAAAGCCGCTCCCGGCGGCAAGTTGTGATCCTGGATAGCTGCTTTAGTGGCGCGTTTGCTGAGGGGATGTCTGCCAAAGATGACGGCACGATTGACATCCGGGAGCAATTAGGCGGTGAAGGACGAGCCATATTAACTTCTTCTACTTCGACTCAATATTCCTTTGAGGAGGAAGGGCAAGATTTATCGATTTACACTCGTTTCTTGATTGAAGGTATCAAGTCAGGAGAAGCTGATCGCGATCAGGATGAGTTTATCTCGATTGATGAACTGCATGAATACGCCAGTCAGAAGGTGCGAGAGCTTCAGCCTGCGATGAAGCCGGAAATCTATGCAATTCGAGAAGGCTTTAAAATTCGACTGACAAAGGTGGCTCCGGGTGATCCCAGACAGCGATACCGTAAAGAGGTAGCGCGATTTATTCATCGAGGCGAAATTTCCTTTGTTGGCCGTCGAACACTGGATGTACTGAGGACTCGCTTAGGATTGGAGGCAACTGAAGCAAAGGCGATCGAAGATGAGGTATTGGAACCGTACCGTAACGAATTCCGCGAAAAACTCCAACAGTATCAGCAGGTGTTTACTGAACTACTGGAGCGAGACGAAACGATTACAGATAGCGATCGCCACGATCTGCAAAATCTCCAGCAAATTTTGGGGCTGCGGAATGAGGACACAATGCCGATTGAGGCACTAGTGACTGCACGCTTTAAGACGCATCAGCAAAACCTGCAAACATATAAGCAAGCCTTTGCAACGGCACTGCGGCAGGAATTTCCTCTGAGTGCAGCAAGCCGCGATCGCTTACGGCAAATCCAGCAGCAATTAGAACTGGCGAATGGTGATATTGCGGCGATAGAATCTCAGATTACGGCTGAGGTAGAGGCATATCATCAGAAACTCCAGGATTACGAACGGCTGTTTTTTACTGCCACCCAACAGGAATATCCTCTCAGCGAGGCAACCCGGAATGAGTTACGCCAACAGCAGCAGCGTTTGGGACTGACGGATGTAGATGTTGCACCAATCGAAGCGCAAATCACAACACAGATTGAAAGCTATCATCAAAAACTCCAGCAGTACGAGCAGGCGTTTGTGAAGGCGACGCAGCGCCAGCATTATCCAGATGAAGTGATGCGGAAGCAGTTGCAGCAAACTTGGCAGACGTTGGGGTTGAGTGAAGGGGATGTGAGTGCGATCAAGAGGCGGATTAATGCGGAGATTGAAACGCATCAAGCAAACTTGCGGCAATATGAGCAGGAGTTTACAGAGGCGATTCAGCAAGAATATCCGCTCAGTGCTTTCAAACGCTCTCAACTAACGCAACGTCATCAAGCGTTGAATCTGACTGCTGAGGATGTGACTGCAATTGAAAATCCAATTATTGCTGCGATCGAGGAACATCAGCAAAAGCTGCAACAGTATGAACAGGTGTTTAGAGAGTCGATGCAGTTTGAATATCCTCTTAGCGATGTTACTCGTGAAGAACTTAAACGTTTTCAACGAATTTTAGAATTAAATGATGCGGAAACATCTGCACTTGAAGCAATTATTATTCAATCATCTTCAGAAGTAGAATATGGGAAAGAGCAAGAGAGAATTAAACAGCAGCAAGAAGAAACAGTACGACTAAAGCAGCAGGAGGCAGAGAAACAACGACAGCGAGAGGAAGCAGAATATCGTCAAGAATTGATTAAATCTCCGATTCAACAGTCAAGCTCTGCTCAACCCACTCAATCGACTCAAGAGCGAATAACCCGACAAAAGTTTTTATGGGTAGGACTAGGAGGAGCAGGCTTAGTGATAGCAGTGCTAGCGGGTGCAATTTTTAATAGTAACAGTCCACAGTCTACTCCCTTGTCCAGCCCAGAGGTTATTTCTTCACAAGCACCTACTGTTCAAACAACAGAAGCTTCTCAAAAAAATGCACAAAGTGAAGCCCGTAGAAGACAACTCAATGAAGATATTCGCGCTAGCGAACAACGTAATAATGCTACTGGTGGCGATATACAGAGAGGCGGACACCTAGCAAGTGAAGTTCGCTCCAAATTAGAAGCTAATATACCTAATGGTCAACTAACAGTTGATGCAGCAGAAGATGGGACTGTTACTGTAAGCGGAACCGTAAACAATCAAGATCAACTTGCTAAAATTGAACTTTTGTCGAAGCAAATTAAAGGTGTCAAATATGTAGTTGTGAAAGCTGTTGTTGCTCCATCAACAAATCAATAAAGCGATTAATCAATCGCTGTCAAGATTTAACACTCAAAGCAATCAACCCGACTGATTTTATTTTGGAGATAGAAGATGACAATTAAAGTTATTAATGAACAGTAAAATTTACAAGAAGTAATGCAGATTCTTCTCACACATTTAGAGCCATCCAAGGTAATGAAATTTTTGGCAGCTTGTAAATTAGGCGAAGGTGATTATTTACAACTAAAAGAAAAACTGTTTGCTGAAGATAACGTTGATAGTTTGTATGAAAAAATTCACGCCTATCAAAACATAGAATGAAACTTGAAGAATTCATAAGTCAGAAGCATTTTTTGCCGCAGGTAAACCCAGTTTAACTGTTGCCTTGGCAAACAGTTCTGGTGTCATTTCCGGGCAATCTGATAAATCAATGTCTTCATCGCTCATAGCATCAAGCCATTGCCAATCAGTCTGAGAATTGCTCGAAATAGATTCGTTGCTCATATTTGGTTGCCTTTCTTGCAGAAATAATCCGCGTTAAATCATCACGATCTGTATGGAGAATAGCAACGACTCGCCCTTGCAACAAGCCAAAGGTGACGAAACGCTGCTCTCCGTAGCTGTGGCGCTCCATGACAGAAATACAGCTACGCTTGCCTGATTGTAATGACAAATTGTAGTTACAGCCACTTAGTCAAACGGATCTGCTGGGCTTTGAGATTAAGCTAGAATATTAGTACGAATTATTTTTGCTACTAATTGGTAGGAAGATGAATGTAGAAAAACTCTCTATTTCCTTGCCACCGTCTTTAGTGGAGTTTGTCGAAAATTACAAGCGGAATAAAGGATGTAAATCTCGTTCTCAAGTAATTGAAGAAGCATTAGAATTGCTGCGAAACCGAGAATTAGAGGCAGCTTACCGAGAAGCGTCTGCTGAAGTTGATAACGATTGGGATGTGACAGTGGCAGATGGTTTAACAGATGAAACGTGGTGATATTTATTACGCAAATCTTAGTCCGGTGATGGGTTCAGAAATGGGTAAACGTCGTCCAGTGCTGATTGTTAGTAATGATATAAGTAATATTGCTGCTACCACTGTGACAATTTTACCGCTTACTTCTAATGTGAACCGTGTTTATCCCTTTGAAGTTTTGCTTAATCCAGAGGTTAGTAGTTTAACGAAGCCTTCTAAAGTACAGGCACAGCAAGTGCGAACAATTTCTAAGCAACGAATTACTGGTGAAGTATTAGGTAGTTTAAACGAAGATATGATAGTACTAATTGATGCGGCGTTGAAATTGCATTTGGGATTGGTTTCAATACGGTTCAGTTAAGGCTAAAAATCATGTAAATTAAGCATTGTTCCCAAGCATGGAAGTTGAGTGTGGTGCATCTCAAGGATTTCTCGTTGGTGTCTCCTGATATACAAACTGAGGAACTGCTG
>NZ_JADEXR010000225.1 GCF_015206995.1 aff. Roholtiella sp. LEGE 12411
CCCATGCCCCATGCCCCATCTCTACGAATCAGTTCACGAATCAAATCGGATTACTATATGAAGATGCAATTTATCTACCCCCGCCTTTTGCAGTCTTCTTTGTCAAGGGAGACTACAAGGGGGTATTATTCGGTGCAACCTCATACAGATTTGGTATAAGCAAGTATTTTCACTACAAGTGTGGCAAAACTAACATAGTATTTTTTCAGATTAAAACCAATATGTTTGTATGAAGTTAATCTTTAAATATACTGGTAATTTCTTGAATTTATGGTGAACATAGCATGAGGAGTATCAATACTCTCTAAACTGCAAGTTGAAATATTACAGCAGTTTTTAAGTATTTAGCCTACGACTGTATACCTTGTAGGGAATTTATAAGGCTGCTTTTTTGTATTCAATTAAGGTACGCTGCCGTTTAAGCAAGCGAGAGAGTTGAAACTGTACCTGACCCTGCACTTGTGGGAATTTACCTAACATGCAGAATAGTGAGTAGAGAATTGCATCGTCTGATTTAAAACCTTGTTTAAGCGTGCTTTTATATACTTTGTATCCCAAGATTGCATAGACCACTAATAGTAATAGTATGCTTAAACCTGAAGTTAACCATGCAGTTGCAATAGCCAGTAGCGGCAAAAGCAAACCCCAAAACCAAATACTTCGGCTTTCTTTGACCCAATGCCGTTCCGGGGGATGACCGTGCAGCCAAGACCCTTCAGCATAAGCATGACCTGCTCGCTGCGATCGCCTCCACCACTGACCAAAGTGAGTGATTTGAGCATCGTGCAATGTCATCTCTGCATTTACACGTAAAATTTTGCCTCCTGCTTGACGCAATCGCACACATAGTTCTGGTTCTTCACCGGCAATCAGGGTAGGATTGTAACCTCCTACCTGTTTGAGCGCCAAGACACGCATCATCGCATCACCACCACAGGCTTTAGCTTCACCGATGGGAGTATCCCACTCAATATCGCACAAGCGATTATAAATCGAGTTATCGGGCAATTCTTCGCGCCGTCGACCACATACCACGACTACATCAGGTCGGGAAATTAATTCTTGCACTGCAAGTTCTAACCATCCTTGCACTACTTGGCAGTCTCCATCCACAAACTGGACAAATTCGATATTTGGTTCTACTTGCAATAAATATTCAAATCCAGTGTTTCTAGCGCGAGCCGCAGTAAAGGGAATGGATAAATCAAGATCTACTACATGCACTCCTAGGGAACGAGCTAGCGCTACACTACCATCTGTAGAACCAGAATCCACGTATACTACTGCGATCGCTTCGCTCAAAACTGATAACAAACACTTTTTGAGACGATTTCCTTCATTTCTACCAATGAGAACAATTCCAATTTGATGCATTCTTAACCTTCTATTACGCAAGTATTCAATGAACTATTGTTATAGTTTGTACTCAAATCTTAATAGGCTGAACACACTAATCCATTTATTTCTATATTTTTTTAGCTGGTAAAATGTTGTTTTTGATACCTAGTTTTATAGCTTACTCACATTTAACCCTAGTTAATTTACTATAGTGAAATCTAATTATGCATAATCAAGACTTACGCAAGTGTCATATTTTTAACGCCAGAGGTTGTCCAGAGTCAAAGGTCAAAAGTCCAAAAAACCTTGATTCTTGACCGAATGGCACTAAGTTAAGATATAGCCCTTGCCCTGACTGGTTAAGAGCCTCCAGGCTCTTAACCAGTCAGGGAGGCTCCGCCTCCAGTGGCTTGACGAGAGGCAGCAGCCCTCTCGGAATACATTCCCAGTCTGAAGACTGGGAACGAGGCGACATAAGCCTTTAGGCTTTTCTTAGTGCCATTCATTCTTGACCCTTGACTCTTATACCAGAAGCCTTGTGTGCCAGTTGCGTAAGTCCTAATAATCATAGATTGTATTTTTTGTCAATTTTACAGATTGATTTATTCCAAGATTTTGCTTAACTTTGCTTCATTAAGTAGAATATTATGAATTAAATAAAAATACACTAGTATGTTAGAAAATAAATACTATATTTACATCACACCAGAAGAAGGTTTAATTGTCTGGGATATATACAACCCTAACCCAGCCCAATGTGGCTTTGTTGCTTATTTTGGTAAAGTGTTCCAATTTGTAGAAAAAAGCCTGAAGCACAAAGGCTTAACTTTCTACGTGACAATGACTGAAATGAATGAACTTCCGTGCTATGGGAAAAATGTAATTGTGGTTATGCTGGGAGACGAGTTATGTCGCATACCCAAATATATTGATCAGGTAGGGGCAATATTTAAATGCTATGGGACGAGTCAAATAGTTGGATGCAATCCATTATTCCAGCCTTCTTATCTCAACTTGGTCACAGGAATTCAATACCTGAGAAACTTAGTTATTCGCCTACCTGGGATGTTAAAATACCAGTCTAAAAAAGTCAAAAACTGGGTATTAAACACAAGCAAAGTTGCCCCAATATACGACATTCCCTTGGGATACTATAACTCAGAGGATTTGCCAATAAAGAATATAGAAGACCGCTTTTATGATGTTTTTTTTGCTGGTAGTGCAATACATGAAACTTATCCTATATGGTCTTTACAGTATTGGTTAAGAACTCCAAAGACCATTTCTCGTGAACAAATGATGTTGAGCGCTAATCGTTTTCAAGAAAAACATCCTGAGTTTAAAGTTGAATCTTCCATAACTCAGGCTTTTGGTGCTACTGGTGATAGCAAGGCTGCAAACAGCTACAGCGAAAGAATGATGAATACGAAAATATGTCTTGCTCCTAGAGGAACTTCCTTTGAGACATATCGTTTTTTTGAGGCGATTAAGTATGGTTGTATTGTAATAACAGAAGCTTTACCCTCAAGGTGGTTTTATGATAATTCTCCTGCTATTGAAATTACAGATTGGCATGATTTAGAAAGCACACTAGAAAAACTGCTATCAAACAAGCAATTAATGCAAGAAATACACCAGAAATCTTTGCATTGGTGGCAAACAAAGTGCTCGGAAGCAGTTGTTGGTGAGTACATTGCCGAAAATCTGAATTCCTTGATTGATAGCAGATAACTCGTTTGTTACAAAAATTTGACCCTGCTTATTGAAATAAACAACGGGACAATCAGTTGAGTTGCAGAATAAGTAATTAGATTCAGAATTGAGAAATTCTAATGCTCCCGGTTTCAGTAAAATTTTAAGCGTAACAGTTAACAGTTTTAACCCGCTTTCCTTCTACTTCATTTACTGGACAATTTGCATTTAAGGAATTTTTAGCCACAGAGCAACAAGTTTCAGACATTTATTCACTGTCTTAGAGCGCAGATTGAATCGTGTCTGCATACTGTTTTTTAGGTTTTAATCCTGTAATTTGTGCTAATATTTTCTGCTTTTTAAGTAATACTACGGTTGGTGCGCTTCTAACAGCAAACATAATAGTCAATTCAAGTTCTTCGCTCATATCGAGTTCTACCAAGTGCAATTTACCTGTGTTTTCAATAGCTATTTGATGTAGCACCGATTTAAGTGTTTCGCAGGAAGGACAGTAGGGAGCTACAAACTTGACAATGATTAGTTGATCGGATTCCTGCATCAACCATTCAAAAGCTTCTCGCCCTGTAAAAAAAGTTTGCTCAACAGAAAAAGTTTGTTGCATATTTCTCTTTTTGTAATTGTGACCAAAAATATTTTTTAGGCAGCAAAAGAAACAAGCGATCGCCTTCCGTCAGTTGTAGGCGATCGCATCTCTGATAACCACCTCTCAGCTTCCAGTGCTGCCATACAACCCGTACCGGCGGCGGTAATTGCCTGACGATAAACGTGATCTTGAACATCTCCAGCCGCCCAAATGCCAGGAATATTAGTAGCTGTACTCTTACCCTGAGTCTTGATATAGCCTGCCTCATCCAGTTCTAATTGATCCTGAAACAGTTGCGTGTTCGGTGTGTGACCAATGGCGTAGAATAACCCACTCACAGTTAAATCGGCAACTGCACCTGTTTGTGTATCTCGAATTTGGACACGGCGTAGTACGCGATCGCCATCTACACTGATGAGTGAGGTATGCCAATGGATGTGAATTTGGCTGTGATTAAATATACGCTCCTGCATCGTCTTAGAAGCCCGCAGGCGATCGCTCCTTACTAATAAATGAACTTTACTGGCATATTTAGTTAGATAAAGTGCTTCTTCCACAGCCGAATCACCACCACCAACCACAGCAATGTCTGCATTCGCAAACAAAGGATTTGCTCCATCGCAGATTGCACAGGCAGAAATCCCGTTATTCCAAAACTTATCCTCACCCGGCAAATGTAATCTTTTAGCAGTTGCTCCCGTGCAAATAATCACAGCCCGCGCCTTCACTTCTAACAAATCAGCAGAGGCTACAGCAAAGGGATATTGAGTAAAATCCACAGCAATCACATCATCAGTAATCAACCTAGCACCCCAGCGTAATGCTTGCTGGCGCATCTGCTGCATTAACTTTGGCCCCTGAACTCCATCAGGAAAACCGGGATAGTTTTCTACCTCAGTAGTGGTCATCAATTGACCACCGGGGATTCCTCCAGCACTAAACCCTTCAAATACCACAGGCTTAAGTTGAGCGCGTCCTGCATAGATGGCGGCGGTATAACCAGCCGGGCCAGAACCAATAATTACCAGATCCTTAATCATGATTTAAGCTCCCACAAACCATTGAGTGCCAGTAAATAGGTAATATGCTCCAGTCAAAATTAACGCGACACTACCAAAGCGAATAATTCCCTCGGAATGCTTCAACAACTTGTTACTCTGTTTCGCCAGTCCCGTAAATAAACTCGCCAGGAAAATCAGGCTAGTATAACCAAGTCCATAGCTAACCATCGTCAACGTCCCCAAAACTTGCGAACCTGTAGCCGCCGCCGCCGCCAGTACACCAAACAGCACCGGACTAGCACAAGGGGAACTCACTAAAGCAAAAGTCAAACCCACTCCATACGGCCCAGCCTTGGGGAGATTTACATTTATCTGCGGTAGGGGTAGTTTTACCACCCCCATCAACCACAGACCCATTACAGCCATAATCAATCCGACAACTATATTGATATAGCCCCGATACTCCACCATTACCATGCCAGCAAAGGATGAGACTAAACCAAACAGACTTAAAATAGTCACTGCTCCCAAGACAAACAAACCAGCCTTAGTAAAAGCATCCCAACGAGATTTAATTTTCAGTGTGCCGATGTAACTCAGGTTGACTGGTAAAAGTGCCAAGATACAGGGGGATACACTAGCAAGTAACCCACCGATAAACGCCAAAGGTAACAACACAAAGGGATTTGCCGTGTCCTGTTGGTCAAACCACTGCTGATAACGGTTTTCCACAATGGAAATCACCCGTTCAATCGGATGACTAATCACAGGGCCCAGAGTGATAACTATAACCAGGGAGAGCAACCCCAATCCACCGTAAACTAACCATTTTTTCGAGACTTTGGAACGGCGGGAGGGGGGTTGATCTGTTGACAACTGAGATATTGGTTTCATGAAATTAGCCTTAAGCTATGAAGAGAAGGAGACTAACTTTTTGCTAGAGCAGTATCGAGTATTTTGGTGTAGTCAGCCTTGTTGGGATTATTTTTGAAGATTGTTAAAATTTTGCCAGTAGCCGGGTCAACGATCACCACGGTACTTGTTTTACTCTTGTTAGCTTCTAGGAATTTCCCCAAGCCTAATTTTTCTGCTTGTGCTTGTGTCTCTTGAAGTTTGGCTTTATCCGTTACATCCAAAACCACAAAATTAACCTTACTAGAATATTCCTGTTTCAATTGCGACAAAGTAGGAGCAATATTCTTGCAGCCAGCGCACCAAGTAGCAAACACATCCACCAGTACGGGTTTACCTTGAAGTTCTTGGGCTAGAGGATTTCCTACAGAGGTTAACTTAGCAGCATCTTTTCCAGCACAGGGGTTTTTGGCTGCACAGGGGTTGGACTGAGCAACATTCGTAGTTGATGGAGCTTGATTTTGAGAAATATTATCTGATTTCGTTGGACTGCATGATACTGTCAAAATCAGACCACTCAAGCACAGTAGGCTTAGAAAAAATTTGTTTTTGTACATTGGGTATTCTCCTCACGCTTTAATTGTGTAATGCTGCCATAATTAGTTTTGGCGTACATTTTCAGTTTGTTTGATTGAGATGAGAAATTGGAAATGTAAATTGTGGAGCATCTATTTATAAGACGATTGAGCATCAAAGTTGGATTTACTGAAATTCAAAAGGACTCCTCAGAACTGAGCCAACGTTTGCAACCATAAAAAGCTAGCTTTGCCCCTAAAGATAGAGGCAAAGCCACAATTAAACTACTTTTTCGCCAAAGCGGTTTCGAGGATCTTGGTGTAGTCAGCCTGATTAGAATTGTTTTGGTACAGGGCTAAAATGTCACCAGTAGCAGGGTCAACGATCGCTACAGTGCTGGTTTTACTTTTATTAGCCTCTAGAAATTTGCCCAAACCTAATCTTCGTGCCATTGCTTCTGTCTGTCTAAGCTTGGCTTTATCTGTTACATCCAAGACCACAAAATTTACCTTACCGGAATATTGCTGTTTTAATTGGGATAGGGTGGGAGCAATATTCTTACAGCCAGGGCACCAAGTAGCAAATACATCTACTACAACTGGTTTTCCTTGAAGTTCTTTAGCTAGAGGCCCGCCTACAGAGTTGGCTTTAGCAGCGCAGGGATTTTTACCTGCACAGGCATTTTTCTGGGCAGTCTTGGTAATTGATGATTGCGCTTCAGTTGCAGAAATAGTGGCTGAGGCTGTTGCTACCAAGGATGTAGTAAAAACCAGGCTACTTAAACAAATTTTGAGCAGGAAGTTCGCGTGTTTGTGCATAAATTTTTTTCTGTTCTCAGGCTAAAACCGTTTAATTTGCAATATGCTGCCACAATGCTGACCTGAAATGGATACTGGAGTGGTCAATTGTGGCGCATCTGTTTACTAAGACGATTGAGAATCAGGATTGGATTTAAATTGACTCTTGAATTTTGAAAACGAGGTATAGGCGCGCGATCGCTCTTTGACACAGTAGAAATATTGGTGTTTCCTGTAAACATCTGCTAGAAATCAAGCAGCGAAAATGATCAAAGCTGTGACCAATTTGATTTTCAAGGAAGTTGTCATGAACCTACGCTCTGCCACATTGGCTGATTTGGGTCTGCTACGACATTGGGATGAGCAGCCCCATGTGATTGCCTCAGACCAAAGTCTCAACGGCGGGCTAGCCCCTAAATTCATTTATGGGGGTTAGCCGTTGGCGAATTTATTCGCCGTCAAGTTTCTTTCTGATTTTGGATGTACATCTTCACCGCTTCCAGTGGTGCGC
>NZ_JADEXR010000226.1 GCF_015206995.1 aff. Roholtiella sp. LEGE 12411
CCCCATGCCCCATGCCCCATACGTATAATATCCAGCTATTTCCTAAACCAGAATGTTTGTATGAATATAGTTCAAACTATTATTAAAACTAAGTTTTATAACGGAGAGGGAGGGATTCGAACCCTCGTATACATTGCTGCATAACAGCATTTCCAGTGCTGCGCCTTCAACCACTCGGCCACCTCTCCAGGTGCCACAAGTTACGATTGTACTATCAAATCACAGAAAATGCAAAGATAAAAAAAGACATTTTAGATTTAATCTCGAAACTAAAATCCCATATCCACATGCCCCCTACATACACAATTAAAGTTCGCGATCGCGCCACTGGCAAAATACACACCCTGCAAGTGCCAGAAGACCGCTACATCCTGCACACTGCCGAAACACAAGGGGTGGAATTACCATTTTCCTGCCGCAATGGGGCTTGCACTACTTGTGCTGTCAGAGTATTGTCAGGAGAAATTTACCAACCTGAGGCCATTGGATTGTCGCCAGAGTTGCGTAGCCAAGGTTATGCCTTGCTATGTGTGAGTTACCCTCGTTCCGATTTAGAGGTAGAGACACAAGACGAAGATGAAGTCTATGAACTCCAGTTTGGGCGCTATTTTGGTCGGGGGAAAGTTAAGGCGGGTTTACCGTTAGATGAAGAATAAAATTTTGCTCATCAATCAACGCAAAAGCTTGAAAGCGCAGATTCCTGGCTGGTCAGCACGGATTGATATCTGGGTGGTAAAAATAGCCATTTTAGCTTGCCTATTGCTCCTAGTGAGTTGTCAAAACAAAAATCAGCTTGCAAATAATCAAGCCCAAGTGAAAGTAGCGCGGGTAGTTAGTGGGCAAAGCTTGGAAGTGTTAGGTATGGCTGAACAACCAAACTTAATTTCTCAAGTGCGGTTAATTGGTGTTGATGCACCAGATTTACGACAGCGCCCTTGGGGAGAAGCAGCAAAAGAACAGTTAGAGGATCTGACTAGCGATGCCGAACAATCTGTAATACTGGAGTTTGATTTAGAAGCAAAAGACAAAATCGGGCGAACTCTAGCCTATGTGTGGAAAGATAAAGTTTTGTTGAATGAAGAATTAGTCAAACAAGGAAATGCGCTGTTTGTTGAGCGATCGCCTAATCATAAATACAACCAACGTTTAGAACGTGCCCAACAATGGGCTAGACTCATGGGGCTAGGAATCTGGAATCCAGAAAAACCCATGCACCTTACTCCCGCTGAGTTTCGCCGCCAAAATCTTTGAATAACTGAGTGGGGGAGTGGGGGAGGAAGAAAATAATTAATGACTCTTGACCTTTGTAGAGACGCGATTAATCGCATCTCTACTCTTAATGACAAATGACAAATGACAAATCTCCAAATTTTTCTAGACATTGCTACCGAAGCGGCGCTAGCTGCTGGTGCTCTTTTGCAAGGCTATTTAGGTAAGTTAGAAGATGCAATTTTTGAAAAAGGACGCCCTGGTGATTTAGTCACCGCAGCCGATAAAGCCTCAGAAGAGTTGATTTTAGAAGTTTTGCGCCGTCACTTTCCTGAGCACTCTATCTTAGCTGAAGAATCAGGGAAAATAGGAAATCAGGAAAATGAATACCTGTGGGCAATAGACCCTTTGGATGGTACAACTAACTACGCCCATCAATACCCTTTTTTTGCGGTTTCTATCGGGCTGTTAATTAATGGTGTACCGCAAGTTGGTGTAATTTATGACCCCTTACACGATGAGCTATTCCGGGCTGCTGCTGGTTTAGGAGCAACACGCAACCGTCGTCCCATCAAAGTTTCGCAAACATCGGAACTCAGTAAGAGCCTTCTGGTGACGGGATTTGCTTACGATCGCCGCGAAACATCAGATAATAACTACGCAGAATTTTGTCACCTTACCCACCTCACTCAGGGAGTCAGGCGTAGCGGTTCAGCAGCGCTGGATTTGGCGCATGTTGCTTGTGGACGTGTCGATGGCTACTGGGAACGGGGACTTTCTCCCTGGGATATTGTCGCTGGGATAATTTTGTTACAAGAAGCCGGGGGTACACTCACCGCTTACGATGGTACTCTCTTAAAAATTGATTCAGGTAGAATTCTCGCTACAAATGGTTATATTCACAACAACCTCAGTCGTGAACTTTTGCAAGTTCCACCACTGTCAGCCTGGGTATGAGGAGTAGGGGAGAAATAAATAATAACCCTTGACTCTTGACCCTTTACCCTTGACAAATAACAAATGCCTACTGACGAATCACTGATCAAGCAAAGTAAACTAGAAAAAATCTAACTGCTCCTTTGGTGCAATACCGCTTTATGTCTTTTAAGATAGATCGTGGCCTTTTTAAGTATGATTTCATAGATCATCACGCAGTTTTGTGTATTCCAGTTGACGCGGATATCAAAGAGATCCGTAAACGTTATCTCAAAATTGCCCGCTGCTTGCACCCTGATAGCAGTGTTACTGCAAGTGCTGCGGACAAACAGTTAGCCAACGAATTGTTATCAAAACTGGTTAATCCAGCTTATGAAAAACTCTCTGGAGAAGCTGCTCGCGCGGAATATATTCTAGTTTTGTCCCAGATGGGTAGGCGCTTGCTACAAGAATCTGCATCGGTGGAACTGAACACCGACTTAGCTAGACAGTTAGCTGGTGCGCCCAATATTGATCACTCTTATAAAAGTGCGATCGCAAAAATCGCCGAAACTCAATATGATTCTTTACAGCAAGTGCTGCAAGTCATTGCCCAAATTAGTGAGTTAAATTTAGTGTATTTAATGCGAAATGGGGGTAAATCATCCGCAGCACCGCCACCTACTCAACCTAAAATTAGCTCAGGCGCGTCTAAGCCAAATACAGCAAGTACACCACCAGCACCAGCAAAAGAAGACTCAGTTGTTGAACAGTATATGCGTCGCGCTCAAACTTTGATTGACAAAAACCAATTTGCCCAAGCCAAAGTAGAGTTGCAAGATGCCTTGAAACTAGAACCTAAAAATAGTCACTGCCATAGCTTGATTGCATTGGTGTATTTAAAGCAAAATCAGCTAAAAATGGCAAAAATTCACTTTGACAATGCTCTAAAATTAGATCCCAACGACCAAATAGCGTTGCAATGGAAACCTAAAATAGATAAAGCTTTGGGACAACAACCTAGTAATCCTAAAGTGACTACACCTCCCGATAATGGAGGTAAGCAACCAGATAAATCTGGGGGCGGTTTGTTCGGTGGTTTGTTTGGTGGGAAGAAAAAATAATGGTATATCAACCAGCAGCGGGAGCCAGGGATTTATTGCCTTTGGATGTGGCTAAAAAACGCTGGATTGAAGATAGATTACAGCAGGTGTTTCACCGTTGGGGATATCACAGGATTATCACCTCAACTCTAGAGCGCATGGATACCTTAATGGCCGGGGAAGCTATTCAGCGCCAGATGGTGATTCAATTACAAAATGCCGAAGATGACGAATTAGGTCTGCGTCCAGAATTGACAGCATCGATTGCTCGTACCGTTGTCACTCGCATGGCAGGTGTAACTTATCCGCAACGGCTGTACTATAACGCCAATGTGTTTCGCCGCACTTGGCAAAGCAAGCACAATAGCCAGCAAGAGTTTTATCAAGCTGGGGTAGAGTTGTTAGGTACTGGTGGATTGCTGGCAAATGCAGAAGTGCTGTTATTGGTAGCAGATTGTTTAGCAGCGCTGGGTTTGAAGGGGTGGCATCTCATTTTAGGTGAAGCGGGAATTACCCGATCGCTCCTTAGTGCTTTTCCTGTCAATTTACAAGATACGGTTCGCAGTGCGATCGCCCATCTCGACCGCATTACTATAGATACTCTGCCCCTTAGTGACAACCTACGCGAACGTGCCAGAATCATGTTGGATTTGCGTGGCAAGAGTACGGATGTTTTACAAAAAGTCAGCAGCCTGGATCTAGACAACGAACAGCAAGAAGCGGTGAATAACCTCAAATCCCTAGTAGAATTACTGGAATCAGAGAAAAATTTCCCGTTAATCCTCGACCTCAGCCTGATCCAAACCATAGATTATTACACTGGTATCGTTTTTGAAGTTGTCAGTGATACCGAGTCACAAGCCCAAGTTTTAGGGCGGGGTGGTCGCTACGACCAGCTTTTGGGGCTATATCATCCCCAAGGAGAAAACATTCCCGGAATTGGTTTTGTACTCAATATCGAAGATTTATACCAACTTTTATTGTCTACTCAGCAATTACCGCAGACTACTCCGGCTAGCAACTGGTTAGTTGTACCAGAAACACCAAATGCAGACGCCTCTGCTTTTGCCTACGCTCAAAAACTCAGAGATTCTACTCATTTAGTGCGAGTAGAAATGGATTTGGGGGGAAGGGATGCAGATGCTATCCGAGAATATGCACGCGATCGCAGTATCGCCCAAATTGCCTGGATCAAACCTGATGGCTCACCCACAATTGAACCATTACGTTAGTGGGCATGGGGCATTGGGCATTGGGCATGGGGCATGGGGCATTGGGCATGGGGTATTGTAAAAACTCTCCTCCACTCCCCCACTCTCCCACTCCCCCACTCCCCCACTCCCCTGCTAGGCTAGAAACAGCCGATACAGAAGAGAGGGAATCAAGAATATGGCGCACACAATTGTTACAGAAGTCTGTGAAGGCGTCGCCGACTGCGTAGAAGCTTGTCCAGTAGCTTGCATTCATGAGGGCCCAGGCAAAAATGGCAAGGGAACTGATTGGTACTGGATTGACTTTGCCACTTGCATCGACTGTGGTATATGTCTCCAAGTTTGCCCAGTAGAAGGGGCGATTCTTCCAGAAGAACGACCGGAGTTGCAAAAAACTCCGCAATAGTCAACAGTTATCAGTGAACAGTTATCAGTAAACAAGCTGCTCATTGATAACTGGTAATTGATAACTAATAACTAAATTGGCTGTTGACAAATGACAAATGACAAATGACAAATTACTATTTGCTAGAAGTTCAAAATGTCCACGCCGGATACATCAAAGATGTAGATATTCTGCAAGGTGTGAATTTTCGGGTTGCACCAGGAGAATTAGTGACAGTGATTGGCCCCAACGGTGCTGGTAAATCCACCTTGGCAAAAGCCATTTTTGGACTTTTGATTCCTCACACAGGCACAATTAGCTTCAAAGGTGAGAATATTGTGGGGTTAAAGTCGAATCAAATCGTTCAACGAGGAATGTGCTACGTACCGCAAATCGCCAATGTTTTCCCCTCTCTCAGCGTTGAAGAGAACTTGGAGATGGGTGCTTTTGTGCTTAATGTTCCCCTCATACCAATTAAAGATAAAATATTTACGATGTTCCCCAGACTAAGCGATCGCCGTCGTCAACGCGCTGGTACTCTCTCTGGAGGAGAACGGCAGATGCTAGCAATGGGCAAAGCTTTGATGTTAGAACCCAGTTTACTGCTTTTAGATGAGCCTTCTGCGGCTTTGTCCCCGATTTTGGTAACACAAGTATTTGAGCAAGTTAAACAAATTAACCAGTCAGGTACGGCGATTGTCCTAGTTGAACAAAATGCCCGTAAGGCTTTGGAAATGGCTAATCGCGGTTATGTATTGGAATCTGGGCGCGATGCTATCTCTGGCCCTGGTCAAGAATTGTTAAATGACCCTAAAGTGGGTGAACTTTATCTAGGAGCAGGTAAGGGGCATTAGGGGAGTGGGGGAGTGGGAGAGTGGAAGAAAATAACCAATGTCCCTTGACCCTTGACCCTTGACTCTTGACTCTTGACTCTTGACAAATGACCCTTGACTCTTGACAAATGACCAACAACAGAGGTTTTTATGGCAGAAGCGAAAAACGTAGTAGGCACAAATCTAGAAGTTTGCTGTACTTCTCCCATGACTGGGTATTACCGCGACGGATTTTGTAATACAGGTGGTCAGGATTTCGGGATGCACGTTGTTTGTGCCCAAGTGACAGCAGAATTTCTTGCGTTTACCAAATCCCAAGGGAATGACCTGAGCACGCCTGTTCCTGATTTTAATTTTCCTGGATTGAAGCCAGGCGATCGCTGGTGTTTGTGTGCTGCTCGTTGGCAAGAAGCGTTTGATGCTGGCTTTGCTCCACCCGTCGTCCTCTCAGCAACCCATGCTAGAGCTTTGGAAGTCTGTAACCTGGAGGATTTGAAAAAACACAACGCCACACCAAATTGAGTATCTATTAAGGCTTTTACGAATTACGAAGGTATTCAGTCAATGTTTTAAGAACACAGATCTAGTAATTTTACCGAAAAACAAAAGCTTTATAGTTTTTCATTCCTTAAATTAGCAACGCCTCCTAATAAATGGTTCGCTTTGACATAGTTAGTCAATTCAAAGCCATTAGCAATCAGCATATCCTGTACTTGCTCACTTAACAGGGCGGCTAGTTCAACTTCACCTGCCCCTGGCGAGCCATTCAGCGGTTCCCCGGTGTTAACTAATGCGGGATGAGAATAAATTTCTACTAAGTCTGCCTGAATTTTGGGTATCAGGCCGAGTAAGTATTCCTCAGTTATATTGCCAGTTTGCAGTAACCCGTAAACTCGTTGAGCAAAGCTAATACCCTGAGATGTCAGCAAATCCTCACCATAGTGACGCAATCTACCAAACACCCCCGACCAAACTAGTTTGTTTAATAACCCACGACGGTCAAGCTTCAAAGTCATCCCCAGTTCTTCAGATGGCAAACGGATGACCCGAATATCAAACTCTTGTGCCAACTCAACTAGAATATTTAGTATCACTGGATGGGTGTGCAAATGTAAATGCCCATCTACATGAGAAAGGGATAGCCCAGATTCGCGGAATTTTGCCAATTGGGCGCGGATTTCTCGTCGCAGCTCCTCACGGGTGGCGCGATGGAATTGATAGCGCAGGCCAGCTTGTAAGGGGCTATTTGAAAAGTTACCTTTTGAGTCAACCAGATGAGGAATCTGGTCAGGTGGTAGAACTGCTCGACCACACACTAGTACTAGATGCAGACCGACTGCTAAGTTGGGGTGAGTATGTGCCAAGGCGATCGCCTCCTCGGCTGCTTCACCTGTTACCATCAGACTGGTACTAGTTAGCACACCTTGTTCATGCGCTTTGACAATCGCTTGGTTGACGCCGCAAGAAAAGCCGAAGTCATCACCATTGATAATGATACGACGATGCGATCGCGAAATTTTTTGGGCATGGGGCATGGGGCATTGGGCATTGGGCATGGGGCATCGGGCATTGGGCATGGGGCATTGGGCATTGGGCATTGGGCATTGGGCCTGACTCTTATACACATCGCCGAGCC
>NZ_JADEXR010000227.1 GCF_015206995.1 aff. Roholtiella sp. LEGE 12411
GGCATGGGGCATGGGGCATGGGGCATGGAGAAGAAGTAATAAAGATTTACTGAATTTTTTTCAGAAATCAAATATGATTCCTATAGTTGCTTAAGTTCTTACTCTATTGCGTGTATGTTTTGCAACGGTTAGTATTTTTGCCCAAAAATAAAATCTTTTATAAACAAAAAAGCACTTGAGAGTTTTGCTTACTCAAGCACTTTCCCGTATAATTTATACTATTTCACATTTTATCTGTAACATTTAATATCCGCAATACTCTCTGTTAAGGGAGTATTGCGAAAGATAATTTGCGACAAACATTTGGTGAAATGGTATCACTCCTTGCACTCACTAAGAATATCTCTTCTGCAATAAAACGGGGAATCTAGTGAGTGACAGTTTATCAACTGAACACTAGTTAAAAACGACTTATCATGAATACTACCGCACAAAACCAAGCATAATTTGAGAAAATCTATGTGTAGAGTATAAAAAATTATAGCTGATCAACGACGTGATTTTCGTCTTTAGCTTCATGAAGGGAGTTAGTCGGTGATTTTTATTTGTTTATTTACCCACTCTTGAATTTACTACAAAAAATAACCTACATTGCCCTGGGGGAATCAGGCTTTAATATTTTTTAATGTTAAAAGTGGTTCCTCCAATTACTCCATCACAATTAACCGCAAGGGATCTAAACGCACATACCAAGGGAAAGGTTGGTCTTTTATAATCACCCATTTTTCCTTGAAAACTTCTGCTTGCAAATGGTAATCCTGAAGATTATGAGCAGGAGAATGTAGTTTTAAAAACAACGTCATGCGGTGTGGTGTTTCACTTGTGCGTACTAGCCAGCAAGGAAAGGTATTTTCGCAGGATGAATCTTTAGTAAATGTAATGTGATGGGCGCGAATTCCAATATGGGATGATTCCCTTTTGATTGGTTCAATAACTTGAAGGTTACAACTCCAGTCAACCGCTTCTACCTGCTGTAACGATTTGAGAACAGCATGAGAAAAGTTCTTACAGCCAGTTAGTTGGGCAACGCTTACAGTAGCGGGACGTTCAAAAATATCGTGTTTAGAGCCATAATGAATTGCTCTACCATGCTCTAATACCAACAGATTGGGGCAAATTCGGTAAGCTTCTTCCATATTATGGGTGACAAATAGAGTCACACCATGATAAGTAGCTAGAGTTGCCGTCATTTGCTGTTCTAATTGACTACGCAAGTGGGTATCGAGTGCAGAAAATGGTTCATCTAAAAGTAAGGCTTCTGGTTGATTAGCCAATGCTCTGGCTAAGGCTACCCGTTGCTGCTGGCCCCCAGAAATTTGATGCGGATAGCGATCGCCTAATCCCTGCAATTGCATGGCTATTAGTTGTTCTTCTACCTGTACTCGAATATCCCTAGCAGATAATCTCTTGGGTAAGCCGAAAGCAATATTTTGCGCCACAGTCATGTGCGGGAACAAAGCATAATTCTGCACTAAAAAACCGATGCGGCGATCGCGGCTTGGCAAATTAATTCCTTGTTCCGAGTCTAATAGTACTCTGCCATTCAAGACTATGCGCCCTCTAGTGGGCGTTTCTATTCCCGCAATGCAGCGCAGAATCATACTTTTACCTGCTCCAGAACCTCCTAATAATCCCAAGGGTTGTTCATTAGTATTAAAGGATACCTGGAGATGAAAACTCGGTAATTGTTTTTCAATGTCTACAAATAGCCCAGCCTTAGAAGAATGCTGAGTGCTGTTAGCGTAGCGGGGCATAGCCCGTGCTAAGTGACGAGTTCTATGTTCTGCTCCCTTGCTCCCCTTGCTCCCTTTTTCCCTAAATTCCTGCCAGAAGTTGACTGCAATAATTCCAGATAGAGAAATCACCATAATCGCGATCGCCCAAAACCAGGCTTCGTTCATTGCTCCAGCTTCTACGGCAAAATAGATTGCCATAGGGATTGTCTGAGTTTGTCCAGGAATGTTACCAGCCAGCATCAATGTGGCACCGAATTCACCTAAAGCGCGAGCAAAAGCGAGAGTCGTGGCGGCTATAATGCCAGGTAATGCTAAAGGAAAACTGATGCGCCAAAAGATTGTGGTGTTACTTGCGCCAAGGGTTTTGGCTACTCGTAGTAGATTACCATCTATCTGTTCAAAAGCTCCCAGTGCAGTTTTATACATCAGTGGCAAGGCAACAACTGTAGCTGCGATCGCTGCACCATACCAAGTAAAAACAATACTAAAGTTCAAAGACTCCATCAATTTCCCTGCTGGGCCATTTTTACCAAAAAATAGCAGCAACAAGAAACCGACTACTGTGGGTGGCAAAACCAGTGGTGCAATAAAGATACCCTCAATTAACGATTTGCCTTTGCCACGATATTCCAACATCCAGTAGGCAGCAGTGATGCCCAAAAAGAAGGTGATAAATGTTGCAAGCAATGAAGTTTTAAGTGATATCCACAGGGGCGATAAATCCAGTTGCATAACTTTGTGTAAAAGAATTGGTGTATGCAAACATTTGTTAGGACTAGTTCAAATTAACCCAATCAAAATTAATCTTTTATCAACTCTTAGCTAGCGTAAAACCTTGTTTATCAAACACAGTTTTAGCTCCACTGCCAAATATAAATTGCACAAAATATTTACTCTTGAAGGAGGCAGGAGGCAGGAGGCAGGAGGCAGAAGGTTTTTTTTTCACTTATAGGATTCAAACCCCTCCTGAAAAAGAGCCACCAAATTGAAAATTTGGAGGGGGTCTTAAACCCTTGCTCCCTCTGGTCGCGGCAGTATTGCTGAGGGCAGTTTTCCTCCAGCAAAGCTGCCCTCAGCAAGACTGCCTTCTTCGATAAAAGTAAGGATGCGTTGATTATTCATTTCCAGTATCTCAAGTCTTTTTCTCAGTCGTTCTATGTTTTACCAACTTTATACATACTAATTTGGTTAAATATAGATAAGATGAAAATCTTAAAACTGGACTTTAGCCTACAACTATTTCTGAATCAGCTTTTCAGCATGTTAGATAGAATACTACCAAAATAATTGGTAAATAGTAGCGATTACTACAATAAAATTTTTGTAAAAATTAGTGCTTGGTGACTTGGAAGTATGGATTTTACTTAATTAGGACTTACGCATTGACAGAGTGGTAAAATAGTGCAGTCGAAAATAGGTGTCGTCTATTTGTAGGTATTGAGCAATTGAGAGAAATCAGCAAACCCTCGACAGCACAATGTAATTTAGACCATTACACCTTGTTTTTGCTCTGGGAGCCAAAGTTTGGAGGGTGCAGTAGGTTATCAGAGATATTGGGAGATATCTCACATGACAGTGTGAACCGTTTTCTTTTGAGGGAAAGATATGAACCACAAGATTTATTCAACATTATTAAGCCTTGTATCAACTTGGCAGGAGGGATTATAAGTGTTGACGATACCGTAATAGAAAAGCTTTACAGCGATCCCGAATATGCAGAATTAGTAGGTTATTTTTGGTCAGGTAAATTTCATCGAACCATCAAAGGATTAAATCTAATTACACTGTTTTATAGCGATGCTCATGATAATTCAGTCCCAATAAATTACCGACTATATGATAAAAAAGAAGGTAAGACAAAGAATGAATATTTTCGGGAAATGGTGAGTGAAGTAATAGCATGGGGGATAAAACCAAAATTAGTAACAGGAGATAGTTGGTACTCAGGAGTAGAAAACTTAAAATTTCTAAAAAACCAGAAATTGGGTTTTTTGTTCGGAATTGAAAAAAACAGAACTGTTTCTAACGAGCCGCAGAAGTATTGTCAAGTAAGCTGCCTAGATATTCCTGATCAAGGTTTAATAACTCATCTGAAAGAATTTGGGTTCATAAAATTGTTTAGGAAAGACTTCAAAAAAGAAGACTCTAGACACTATATTTTATCTTTACCAGATGAGGAGAATTTGAAGCAGACTTCAAGATATGAATTTTTAATTATTCATGATACTCATTGGGAAATAGAAACCTTTCACAGAGCTATTAAACAAGTTTGTGGAATTGGTCGATTCATGGTGAGAGATAGTTGTGCAATTAAAACTCATATTTTTTGCTCTCTTCGAGCTTTTATTAAACTAGAGTTAATGCGGCAAAGAAAAATAATTAGTAATTGGTATGAATTACAAAGGAACTTGTTCATAAAAGTTATACGTGAGTACATTTTTGAGAACCTTATCGATGACAGTATTATATAAAATTCATCGCTGATGTCTTTTGTTAATGGGTAATTTACACTTGTTTGAGCATGGGCTGACTTGTCAGCACAGGCATGATCGCCAATACCTTGAAACGACCAAATATCGTTATCCATATAATAGCCAATTTGTACAGTGCGTAAGTCCTATTAATATTGCTCGCAATGGCTGCAATTAATGCATCTGGCTCTATCGGCTTAGCGAGGTGTCTCTAAAATCCTGCTGCGACGCGATCGCTTGTTGCTCATTAATTTCTCCAGCATAAGCACTCAAGGCAATTGCTAAGATATTTCCGCCTTGCTCTGATGGTAAGCTTCGCATTTATTTATGCGTTCTTAGTTGTTGCTACATCAGCTTAAGTTCCACGGTAAATGTAGCTCCCTGATCTTCACCAAAGCTTTCTGCTGGGAAAGAGCGATCGCCTCATCCCAGAAATGAGATATCTCAAAGCAACAATAAAAACCTACTGTACTATTTAAATTTGTAATAAGTTAGCGATCGCCTGCGGTAGCGGCAACACAATTACAACCAGCAAAGCCATTGCCAGCAATCCTAAAATGTCACGCCCGTTATCCAATTCAGTAACATCATTCAGCGCAGGTTCATCAATCAACGGTATGAACAATAAAATAATTGCCCATAATAAAAATTCATCCTGGACTAAAGAAAGTAGTAGCAATAACAAGCGAGAAATTTGACCAATTGCCATTGCAGTTCGTTGCCCAAACATCGCATGAACGATGTGACCCCCATCTAGTTGTCCCACCGGCATCAAATTCAATGCCGTGACGATCAGACCCAGAAACCCAGCTACTGCCAATGGATGCAAATCAATCGCTGATTTTGCCGTTAACTGACTGCCCAAAGCCAACTTCGAGAGCAACGCTAGTAAAATTGAATATTTAGGATTGAGGGTATCAGGGTTCAAAAGACCTGTTTTTTCAGTTAGGGGAACTACTTCTGAATGAGCCAAGCCCCACATTAGTAATGGCAAAGTTGCGATAAAGCCTGCAATTGGCCCAGCAATACTAACATCAAATAAAGCTTTGCGGTTGGGAATCGGACTACGCATCTGAATAAACGCGCCAAAAGTTCCCAAGAAAAAAGGCATAGGGATAAAGTAAGGTAGCGTGGAGCGAATTTTGTAAAATCTAGCTGTTAAATAGTGACCAAGTTCGTGGATGCCCAAAATAGTCATTAATCCTAAAGCATAAGGCAATCCCTTCAAAATAACAGTTGGGTTAGACTCAAATGTCGTCAGCTCAACACCAGCAATTTTTGCTCCCACCAAAGTAGTAGTGACCAAAGTAGCTGCTAGCAGCAGAAGTGCTAATCCTGGTCGAGTTAACCTTTCTGGATTGCGTCGTCCATTTTCCTCTTTAGCAGCTTTAATGTTAGGAACTAGTACAAAGAAGGGTTTGCCATTTAGACCTTCTTGAAAGATTAGCAAGAAGCGATCGCCAAATTGTGCTTCAACATTTGCTTTAATCTGCTGATAGGCATTGCTTGGCGTAGTTCGCAACTGGCCTCGGCACACCACCGCTTGTGGTCGATACTCAATGTTTTGGACGTAATATGTAGACCAGGGAAAACAATTTCGCAGTTGGGTTTCTTCTCTTGGCTCAATGGGACGCACTGGTGCTGGTTCTACTGTAGGATGGACGGCCGACTGTAATTCCGTCGATTCAGGTTCGGTCTGTGTGTCCCTTGGTGATCGACGTCCCCATTGAAACAATAGCCAGTATAATAGCAGACACACAACTGACGGCCAGATCAGCAGCGACGGCGGCGGCGGTTGTTTGGGCCCATACATCAGCGTCCATCCGCTTAACACAAATGCGGGTGTCATTAACACCAGCCATAATAACCATACTGGCGTTCGGGTGATGTGAGCAACACTACGCTGCACCATTAGATAAGTAGCTAGCCCCAGTAAGAGGAGAAACCAAAATGCCATGTTATCTTCAGTAATTTTGACAAAACATCTGCCCTGTAGCATGAGTATTACAACACTACCTACAAGGGATTCAAACCTCAATCTTTTCAACAACGGTTGATAGTGCTGGTTATCTCTCAAGTGTAATTCTTAAGAATTTCCACACTTTAACCTGATTATCCACAACTCCTGAGTTTCGGTTTTTCTCATGTCCCCCTTACCTCAACAGTCGAGTCACACAACTAAGCCACCACGGGTCGTGTTTTCAAACGAAGTCCAAGGGTTGGTTTCCTCTGATAGGAACTTCGCGCCAGAGAGCATTTTTGCCTTTCCACCCAATCGGGACACGTTAGGCGGAACCTCTTACTTTATTGTAAGAAATGAAGGCAATATCCTCATAGATTGCCCTGCCATAGAGCAAACAAATCAGGATTTTTTGCGATCGCATGGAGGCGTACGTTGGTTATTCCTCACTCATCGAGGTGCTATTGGCAAGACAGCAGAAATCCAACAAACCTTTGAAAGTGAAATTATAATCCAGGAGCAAGAAGCTTATTTATTACCAGGCTTAACCGTAACTACCTTTAGTCAAGAATTCACTCTCAATTCAACAATACAAGTAATTTGGACACCAGGTCATACTCCTGGATCATCTTGCCTGTACTACAGTGATCTTGGAGGTATATTGTTTTCTGGACGCCATTTAGTCCCCAACCAGCAGAGCGAACCAGTACCATTACGCTCAGCAAAAACCTTTCACTGGCCCCGACAAATTAAAAGTCTTCAGTTCCTCTTAAAGCGCTTTACACCAGAAACTCTTCAGTATATTTGTCCAGGTGCTAATACTGGCTTTCTCAGAGGCAAACGTACAGTAGATCAAGCTTATCAACGCCTCGCTTCCCTAGATTTAGAAGCTTTGCTTCAGATGCAAGCCCTACTTTAAATAAAGTGGGGATTTGGGGATTGGGCATTGGGGATTGGGCATTGGGCATTGGGCATTGGAGATTGGGCATTGGGCATTGGGGACTCGATACTAGGGACTGAGGAGCAAAAGAATAATTATCTTTCCCCATGCCCCATGCCCCATGCC
>NZ_JADEXR010000035.1 GCF_015206995.1 aff. Roholtiella sp. LEGE 12411
GGGCATGGGGCATGGGGCATTGGGCATTAGGTATTCTCCATTTCCCCCACTCCCTGACTCTTCCACTCTCCTATCTTCCCACTCCCTTTTCTTTGAGAAAGGCATCAAACGTAAACTTATCTGGTAGCGAAGTTTGTGCGCCTGGTTTGGTTGCGGCTAAAGCACCCGCCGCCGCGCCCCAAACAACTGCTTGTCTTAAAGAAAATTGTTGAAAAAGTGCTGCTGCTAAACCGCCATTAAAAGCATCACCAGCAGCAACTGTGTCAACTGTACGAACTTGGAACGCGGGTACAAAGAATTTTTCCTCAGCAGTGGCACAGAAAACCCCCTTAGCACCCAATTTGACGATCGCACATCTGACACCCCGTTGCAATAAAACCGCAGCTGCTTCTGCTGCTCTTTCCTCCCCATCTACAGGAAAACCCACCAATTGCCCAGCCTCAACTTCATTCGGTGTAATAATATCCACTAATGGGTAAAGTTCAGCTGGTAAATCAGATTGTGCAGGTGCAGGGTCGAGAATTACCTTGATACTTGCATTTCGTGCCGCTTGGGCAGCTGCAACTACAGCAGCAATGGGAATTTCTAGTTGTAAAAGTAGTGCTGTAGCTTCTGGCAATAAGTGAGATAATCGTTCTACATCTTCTTGATTGACGCGCCCATTTGCACCAGGAATCACAATAATTTGATTTTCACCAGCATAATCTACGGTGATGATGGCAACTCCAGAAGTAACATTTTTATCCACAAAAACATTGTCAGTCTGTACACCAGATGCTTGCAAATTTTTGATAAGTTCCACACCAAAACTTTGTGGCCCCACACGCCCCACCATATAAGTGGGAATTCCTAATCGCGCCAGTGCTACAGCTTGATTTGCTCCTTTACCTCCGGGAACTTTAAAAAAATCCTCTCCTAGCAGCGTTTCGCCAGCGACTGGCAACCGGGGTGCTGTAGCTACCAGGTCTATATTGATGCTGCCGAAGACGATAATATTCATTGTGCTGATTTTTGTTTATTATTCAGCCTAATAGTACAAGAGGCGAGAGTGCAAAACACACGTTCTGTGATCGCAACATAGGGGATATGCAAAACACAGAGATAGTTGTTATTGGTAGCGGTATAGGTGGTTTAAGTTGTGCCGCTCTTTTGGCACGGTATGGCTTTGATGTCATAGTCTGCGAGAGCCATTCTATCCCTGGTGGTGCTGCCCACGGTTTTGAGCGCAATGGATTCAAATTGGACTCAGGCCCATCCCTTTACTCTGGACTATCTTACAGTCCCTCTGCCAACCCCCTACGACAAGTGCTAGACGCCATCGGCTCTCAGCTACCGTGCGTCACCTACGATACTTGGGGTTGCTGCCTACCAGAAGGTGATTTTAATACATCAGTGGGTGCCGAGCAATTTCGTGAAGTGCTGATGCAATTTCGTGGTCATGATGCTGTAGCCGAATGGCAGCAACTCCAGCGAGTTATGGAACCACTGGCTAGTGCAGCAACTGCCATACCATCAGCCGCATTACGCTTTGATTTGGGTGCAGCTAAAACTGTGAGCCGATTTGTCCCATCTCTGGCAAAGCACATTGCAAATGTGCCCAAGCTGACGGGCCCTTTCAGCCGGATTATGGATGGCGTTGTTAAAGACCCATTTACACGCAACTGGCTTAACATGCTTTGTTTTCTGCTTTCCGGGCTACCCGCAGACGGCACTAGTACCGCAGAAGTAGCATTTATGTTTGCCGACTGGTATCGACCAGGTGTAGTGCTTGACTATCCGATTGGTGGTAGTGGTGCTTTAGTTGACGCCTTAGTACAAGGATTAGAGCGACATGGCGGTCGGTTAATGCTAGGCGCTCATGTGGAGCAAGTGCTTATAGAAGACAACCAAGCTGTAGGTGTGCGTCTACGCGATGGCAAGGAAATCCGAGCGCGTCGCGCAGTAATTTCTAATACATCTGTTTGGGATACTTTAAAACTACTGCCAGAAAAGGCAGTGCCAAAACAGTTTCGTATCAAACGACAAGCGACACCTGAGTGTGATAGCTTCATGCATCTGCACCTGGGTATTAACGCCCAAGAATTACAGTCAAAATTGGAGTGTCACTACATCGTAGTCAACAATTGGGAAGCAGGCGTGACAGCACCTCAGAATGTTGTGTTGATATCAATTCCTTCAATTCTCGACCCATCCTTAGCACCACCAGGCAAGCATGTGATTCATGTTTATACTCCTGGTAATGAGCCGTATGCTCTTTGGCAAGGGATGGACAGGAAAAGCCAGGAATATGGCGAACAAAAGCTCTTACGTGCAGAAGTGATGTGGCAAGCTTTAGAGCGCATTATTCCAGATATTCGCTCGCGTTGTGAAGTCGCACTTGTCGGCACACCTCTAACTCACGAACGCTTTCTCCGTCGCCACCGAGGTTCTTATGGCCCAGCTATTAAGGCTGGAGTTAGTTTGTTTCCTGGCCCTAACACACCCCTACCAGGGCTGATGTGCTGTGGAGACTCAATATTTCCTGGCATTGGTTTACCAGCAGTCGCTGCGAGTGGGATGATTACTGCAAATACACTTGCACCTGTGAAGAAGCATTTAGCTATGCTTGAAGATATTAAGTGCATTTAATTTTTTGAACATTTAGTCTTTGCTTTGGCAGAAGAACTTAACCTAAACCTGAAAAGCACTGGTTCAGTTACTTGTAAGCGTCCAGACTTACTGCGGGGAGTAGAACCAGATTCAAGTTTTTACATTCAGAATAAACCCGTAATCAGACACAAGCAGAATCTCGACTTGACGCAAGACCCACCACCAGACTTAGTTATTGAGGTAGACTACACTAGCGCTGCTGTTGACCGACTCCCTATTTATCTTGCTTTAGGTGTTCCGGAAGTTTGGCGTTATGACGAACCTGTAATGCAGATTTACCAATTACAGGAAGATGTGTATATTCCCTGTGATGTTTCGCCTAGTTTTGCAAATCTTCCCCTAGCGGGAGCAATTCCCCGCTTTCTGTCCGAAAGTCTTAAAGTTGGGGAAATCCCAATGATTAGTTCATTTCGTGTTTGGGTAAAACAGCATATAGAAAATTTATAGACATAGAGGTATAGACGTGTTCTTCATGCATGGGGGTTGTCCTTTGTGATTAGTCAAAAGTAACTGGACTTTGGACTAATGACAGTCTGAGCCAGTGAATGTGCAACTTGGACGCACGTTAGCTTAACAGCTTGTCGTCAGATATTGGTAAAAGGATGTATTATGTCAAAGTGCATCATACACAAGCCGTTGTTTTATGCCTAGCGTTGAACCAAACGAAAACCGAGAGCATCGCATTAAAACAGAAATCATTATCGATGCCGAAGATAAAGAAGAACGGGCGATGGGTTGGTATTACTATCTCGACGATACTTTGAACGTGCCCTTTATGGCTAAGTGGGCGAAAAAGGGACGTAAATCGAATACTGTCGAGGAGAAACAAGTCGAAGTGTTAGGAATGGCACCAGACGATGAGTGTTTAAAAGATATGTTTGTGGAAGTTGTTTATCCAGATGGCAAGGATGAAGATGTATTCTCTGCAAAGTTATCTGAAATAACAGCTATTGATGCTGATAGTGAAACCCAAGAAGCACTGGCAGACTGGCACTATTGGCTTGCTAGAGGATATAAATTCTAAGATCAAGTAGCGATCGCATCGCAATTAAATTTTATGACAAATGTCGAATAATCCGGCAAGGATTGCCAGCAGCAACGACATTTTCAGGTATATCTTTGACAACAACACTGCCAGCACCAATGGTTGTGTTATCACCAATTGTTACCCCTGGACAAATAATTGCACTGCCGCCAATCCAAACATTATTACCAATTTTAATCGGGGCAGCTAACTCTCTACCGGAAAGCCGAATTTCTGGTTCTGTAGGATGATACGCAGTGTAAATCTGTACATAAGGAGCGCACAACACATTTTCACCAATGTGAACTGTATTGCAGTCTAAAATCACACAGCCATAGTTCATATATAATCCGTTGCCAGCATAAATGTTACTGCCGTAGTCACAGTGAAAGGGTGGCACTATTAATGCTTGTTGTCCCACTTTTCCAAATAATTCCTGCAAAATTTGCTGCCGTTGTTCTTGCTGTTCTTCAGTTGTAGAATTGTACATTCGCAGTAGACGAATAGCTAGCTTATTTTCGGCAACCAATTCCGAATCGTTTGCAAGATATAACTCGCCTGCGAGCATTTTCTGTTTCTCTGTTTTTTCCATGACAGAATTTATAAGTGCAACTGAATATAATTTATCTATAAAACGCAAGTATATATGATTTGCAAATTTTTTCGGCGACTTTCTAATTTTTAACAGTGCCCTTGAACAAAAATTCATCTTTCATCGGACTTACGCACTGTACAAATGCATCGTGATGTGAATTAACTAAAATAGGTTGTTTCAGGCTTTTCTTAATTATCCTGCGAGTAAAAATAGACCATGCTGTGCCCTTACGAAAGATATGGTTTTTCAGCTTTATCCATATTTGGTATTTATTGTCAATGCGTAAGTCCTATTTCATTGAGATTCAGCCATTTGAAATGCCTGCTATTTTCTCTGGCAATTCATCTCAACGCCTCTCTATCGCGTAGGCGTGAGGCTTCTTGCTTTTCAGCTAAATATGATATAAGTAGCTTTTCCTTGCTGCTTAGCTCGGTACATAGCAATATCAGCATCCCGTAGTAGGGTTGCTGGCTCCTCATAATAATTAAAACTCAAAGCAATACCAATGCTGGCTGTAGTAGATACTTGATGTCCATTCAGGCTAAGTGGTATCTTTAAAGCGTCTTGAATACGTTTGGCAACATTGGTAGCGTCGCTAATATCTTTTATATCTTCTAAAAGAACAGTAAACTCGTCACCGCCAAATCGTGCTACAGTATCCCCACTGCGTAAGCATGACTCCAAGCGTCGGGCGATTTCAATCAAAAAATCATCACCCATAGTATGCCCAAAGCGATCATTAATCTCCTTGAAGCCATCTAAATCCAAAAACAAAACCGCAAAATAATAATCGCTTTTGCGTTTGCTACGCTCGATTGCTTGTCTGAGCCTATCCTGAAATAAAACACGATTTGGTAATGCTGTCAACCCATCATAAAATGCATTGCGGAGCAGTTGCGCCTCTGTCTGCTTACGTTTAGTAATCTCTTGAAAAATTAAAACTGCACCAGTAGTGTTGCCATTATGATCGCGGATGGGTGCAATATTATCCCCAATCTGTATTTCTCTACCATCTTTAGCAACCAGTATACAATTTTCCGGTAAATTCAAAACCTCACCTGCTTCTATTGCGTGTGTAGCTAAATTTTTAATTACTTCTTCCCCATTTTTGTTAACTAAGCTGACAACTTCTACTAAATCTTTACCAAATGCTTCATCTTGCTTCCAACCAGTAAGATCTTCTGCTATGGGATTCATCATTTGAATGCAACCATTGGCATACGTTACAACCACCGCACAGCCCATACTGTTGATAATTGCTACTAGCCTCTGTTTCTCTTCTTGTAATCTCTTTTCAATCTGGTGTTTGTACAAAGCCATTTCTACTGCAATGTATAAGTCTCTTTCAAGAAATGGTTTAGTAATGTAGCTGAAAGACTCACTTGGTCGCTTTTTATGTAATCTTGTATATTCTGAATGCTTTGTTAGATATAATACAGGCACCTGGAAATGATTTTGAATAATATCCGCTGTTTGCTCACCATCAATTTCACCACTTAGGCAGATATCAATTAATACTAAATTTGGATTAGTCTCTGCTACTTTTTTTATTGCTTCTTCACCAGAATCAGTGGTTTCTGGAACAGAATAACCTAACTTTTGTAAACTTTTTCTAATATTTGAGGCTAGGATTTTTTCATCCTCAACAACTAGAATTTTGCGTGCGAACATGTTACAGTAACCTGTTTGCTAAGGTTCAGATGCTGTTGTCAGTATCAACTAAATCTGAAAGTCATTATTATTATAATAGTTAATCTCTAATTCACTGTCTCCTTGCTGGACAAAAATACTGAACTCATAATTAAACAGTATATTATTCACCTATTATAGTCTGTGTATTTGGCAAAGTTAATCTGATTAGCATGTACACTTAATATCAAGTTATTAACATTGAATTTAAATTGGCGTAAAGTTACCAGTAATTAAAGTCTGATTCTTAAGAACATGCAATTAACTTTTTCTTAAAAAGCACAACTTAATGCGGTAATTACCGAAAATACTATCGAGCAAAAATGTTAATTAAATGACACCAAAAACATTGCATAGATGAACAAAATCTGTACAAAAGTATTGTATTTGTTCAGTAAATTTAATTTTTTGCACTGCTATAATACTGATATGTTTTTTACTAAACCACTTAAATAAATTTATTGTGTATTGTCTTTTAAATTACAAAAACAATATTTAGCAGGACTTACGCAACTGGCATATTATTTTAAGTTCGTAGTAAGGACTTTAGTCCTCACTACAAACAAAAAATTGAGATTTTTGTGAAACTTGCGTAAGTCCTGTTTAGATAAAATGCAGTTAAGTATAAAAATATGCATAAAAAAAGTAAGCATGTAGAAAGAAACAGCAATAATTAACAGTCAAAAACCCTTGTATCATTAGCTTTTAAATCTAGGCTAGTAACTTTGCTACATATATGTTGATTTATGCTCAGTTACTTAGAAGCTATTTATCACTTCTGGTCAATAAACACAAATACTGGCATTTTAAAATATGCACTTTAAAGATATACCATCAAATAACATAATTTTTTTTAGCTTTTGAGAACGAGGCAGTACAAGGGGGAAAATAAAGGGAGCAGAATGGAGCAATGGAGAGATTATCATTGTCAGAGACTCCCATTCTCCAGATAAATCCGCTCTCCTCCGCTTGCTGGTGGATCTGGTTCAGGAAACAAAGTACACTTTGTGAATTTAGAGGTCGGACTTAGCTCTAGTTAATTCAATGCTAATTTTGCCGCTAAAGTCTGGAATCGGTGCGGCTGGTTTACTCAAAGTGACTTGGACTTGTGTCACACGATCGCACCCTTGGAGAATAGAATCTGCGATGGTGCCTACTAATCGTTCCACTAAAGCAAACTTGGATGTTTTTACCAGATGTTGTACCAAGTTAATGACGCTGCGGTAATCTAGAGTATCTTCGATCGCATCAGTCTTGGCAGCGGTGGAGATATCCAGCCATAATTTCACATCGACCTCAAACCATTGTCCTAAAACTTGTTCTTCTGGCAAGTAACCAGTATAGCCATAGCAGCGAATTCCCGTTAAATGAATGCAATCCATAAGAGTTTGAGTGCGAATTTGATATCTTGCAGAAAGTGTAGCCATCCCTCAAGGATAATTTTCCGACTTCCCCGACTTGAAAAACCAGCGTTATGGCGACTGGCTTAACTTTCCAAGACGGATTTTAAATGGAAATATCCTAGACAAAATCTAAAATTTAAAATTGTCTTATCGCTCTGTGGGATTTGATGCTAATCGCCTTTAGAAATGTTAATCAACTTTGGGCTTATATTTTAACCGAGACGCTAAAGCGCCTCGGATTAACTTGTGCCGTCATTTGTCCTGGTTCACGCTCCACACCCCTAGCAGTTGCTTTTGCCCAGCAAGTACCTGACATTGAAGCGATTTCCATCCTCGATGAACGCTCCGCAGCCTTTTTTGCCTTGGGACAAGCTAAAGCAACCGGACGCCCTGTGGCACTACTTTGCACCTCTGGTACAGCAGGGGCGAACTTTTACCCAGCAGTAATTGAAGCCTCATATAGTCGCGTACCACTGTTGGTATTAACCGCCGATAGACCTCCAGAATTGCGAGATTGCCACTCTGGGCAAACTGTAGACCAATTGAGATTATATGGAAACTACCCAAATTGGCAAACAGAGTTAGCCTTACCCTCATCTGACATGGGAATGCTAGCTTACCTGCGACAAACGGTAATTCATAGCTGGGAAAGAGCGCAAACTCCTACAAAGGGGCCAGTACATTTGAATATTCCCTTTCGCGATCCCTTAGCACCTGTACCTGATGGAACTGACTTGAGTTATTTGCAATCAAAGTTTCACCCAGAAGACTTTTTCGCAGGAATAATAAACCCATGCCCGATGACCTATGCCCCATGCCCCATGCCCAAAGAATGGCAACAATGCGATCGCGGTATCATCATCGCTGGGGTTGCTCAACCGTCGCAACCACAGGAATATTGTAGAGCGATCGCGCACCTTTCCCAAACTCTCCAATGGCCTGTGCTAGCTGAGGGGCTATCCCCAGTCAGAAATTATGCCGACCTCAACCCCTATTTAATTTCTACCTATGACCTGATTTTGCGAAATCAGCAACTAGCAAAGCAGCTATCACCTGAAATGGTGATTCAGTTAGGAGAAATGCCTACGAGTAAAGAACTACGTAACTGGATAGATGCAACCCAACCGCGACGCTGGGTAATTGATCCCAGCGATCAAAACCTTGATCCTTTGCACGGAAGAACCACGCATTTACGGATGTCTGTAGAAAACATCAAGACAGAGGAGAGAAATTTATCTTTCTCCTGCGACTATTTGCAGCAATGGGGTGATGCGGAAGCTAAGGTCAGGTTAGTTGTTGACCAGACTATGGGGAAAATAGATGAAATCATTGAGAGTAAAGCAGCTTGGTTAATTGCTCAGATTTTACCGCCAGAAACGCCTCTATTTATCGCTAATAGTATGCCTGTGCGGGATGTGGAATTTTTCTGGAAACCGAATAATTTAGGGGTGCGATCGCATTTTAACCGTGGCGCAAATGGTATCGATGGCACATTATCCACCGCTTTCGGAATTGCTCATCGCCAGCAAAGTAGTGTGATGTTAACGGGAGATTTATCTCTGTTACATGACACCAATGGTTTTTTAATCCGCAATAAGTTTATCGGACATCTGACAATTGTATTAATCAACAACAATGGCGGTGGTATTTTTGAAATGTTACCCATTACCAAATTTGACCCACCATTTGAAGAGTTTTTTGGCACACCCCAGGATATTGATTTTGCTCAGTTGTGCGCTACTTACAATGTGCAGCACGAATTAATTACTTCTTGGCAGCAATTACAGCAAAGATTAAACCCATTGCCAGCTATGGGAATTCGGGTTTTAGAGTTGCAGACAAATCGCAAAATTGATGCCAAATGGCGACAAGAAAATTTAAAGAAGTTTGCCGCAGATATTACAATTTAATTATTCCGTTAGATGTTGCTGAATAACATTTAACAATTCAAAATTCAAACATTTTAGATATTTTCAGACGGGGATTTAAACCCCGATGAAACTGATGCTACGTGTAATCGTTGGGGTATTAAACCCTTTTATTTACGATAAATATAGTGTTTGTGGTATTAAATTTAAAAATACTCTACCATAAGCATTTCAAGTGCTGGCGTTGCTCACCCTTGCAAAGTATTATAATTAGTAGTACAATAACGACTCTAGCGAATTTAGCGACAAATGCGACAAGATGCAGAACATATCAATAATGATAGTGAAGAAGATATTTCGTTTTTGACAACTATTGAAGTGGCTGAACTTCTTCGTGTTCACCAAAGAACTGTACAAAGATGGATATCATCAAATAATCTTAAAGCTACAAAAGTAGGGCCAAGAATTTGGCGGATCAGAAAAAAAGACTTAGATGAGTTCCTACAAAGAAATAACAGTAGAAAACAAGCAGAATAAAATATTAACTAAAATGGCAACAGGAATACCTAGTAGACATAGTCGTAAAAGTAAAAAACAAAATGTAATTCCTTTTCGTCTGGAATATGAAGGGAAAATTCCTAGAGAAGATATATTAAAAATTCCGGCAGCCAAGTTACACCGGATAATAAGTGTAGATAAAAATCCAAAAAATAGACTAATATATGGAGAAAATTTAAGAGTTCTTAGTTCGTTTTTGAACGATGATACTGTCGTTGGTAAAGTTAGTTTAATTTATATTGACCCTCCCTATGCAACAGGGAGTAGTTTTGAATCTCGTCAAAGAGTTCATGCTTACTACGACCTAATGGAAGGTGCAGAATACTTGGAGTTTTTACGTCAACGACTGGTTTTACTAAGAGAAATTTTATCAGATGAAGGTTCTATTTATATACATTTAGATGACAACATGGCTTGCGCTGTCAAAATTATAATGGATGAAATTTTTGGTTCTAAAAACTTTCGCAATTTGATTACCAGAAAAAAATGTAACCCGAAAAATTATACACGTAAACAGTACGGAAACACCTCTGACTACATCCTATTTTACACAAAGACAGATAATTATATATGGAATCAGCCTTTTAACCCTTGGACTGAAACTACTGCAAAGAAAGAGTATCAATATCTTGAAAAGGAGACTGGAAGAGTTTATAAGAAAGTTCCTGTTCATGCACCAGGTGTAAGAAAAGGTGCAACAGGTCAACCCTGGAGAGGAATGCTACCTCCTCCAGGTAAACACTGGCAATATACTCCAGAGACTTTAGACGAAATGGATGCACGCGGAGAGATTTACTGGTCACCAACAGGAAACCCAAGAAGAAAAGTTTATTTAGATAATAGTCAGGGTATTTCAGTCCAAGATATTTGGCTTGATTTCAAGGATGCTCACAATCAAAATATTAAGATTACTGGCTATCCAACAGAAAAAAATCCAGATATGATCAAACAAATAATTCTAGCCTCATCTAATGAGGGAGATATTGTGTTAGATGCATTCGCTGGAAGTGGTACTACTGCTGGTATAGCTGAAGAGTTAGGTAGAACATGGATAGCTATTGATAATTCACAACTTGCTATAGCTACAATAGTTCAGCGTTTAATTAAAGGAACAGAAGTCATGGGTGACTTTATTAACGGAAATAGTTCCGCTAAACATGAACCAAAATGCTTAATAGGTATAAATAGAGTTTTACAAAGCGGTCTAAATTTGTATATTGAAGAAACACCAGAATTAGAGTTTATCTCTGATAGTGTAATACATGATTGGAATAGCAAACTCAACTTTCAAGCCAATATTGTGTAAATCTATCATCAAGCATTTTCAGGGTGCATACCATTATTTTGCCAGTACCATAGCTTTCTAAACGAGCGTAATCATTCCACATAGATCCTAGTAGTAATCCTGGCCCATCATTCAAAAAAAATACTTTTAAAGCCACTTTATAGGTATCAGCATACTTGAGAATATCAGTTGCTTTATCTCGATTTCCACCAGTTCGATCATCTTCTTGAGAACCTCCTCTATCAGAGTCATAACGAGCAAATCCGACTACCAATGGGGTTCCATCTAATCGAGATATAAAAATATCTGCTGGAGTTTGAGCTTCCCAATTATCCAAAACCTTATCAAGCATTACATCTTTTCCAGCACGAACTGGCCCCTGAATTATATAGTTTTTACCAAATACTCTGTCAAACCATAAGAAAAACGCTTCTGTCAAGTCATAGCCTTTTTGCCCCCGTTTACTCTGTTCTAAAAGAAGAGCCATCAGAGTTTCATCGGGTACAGGACGACTTTGCAAATTTCTTATAACCTCTTCTAAGCTACGAAATCTTTCACTGAAGTCGTTAATTATATTGGGAATATCACGTTTTTTCTTGGTCATTTCTACTGTAGTATCTGGTGATACATACCTCCGAAATACTCTAAGAAGTTGAATACGTAAAGGATCAGGCTCTTTTGTGATAATTTCGAGTAAATTTGCAGAGTTTGTTGCTTCGTGTACCAATTCTATGAAACGCTCCAAAACTTTCTCGTAGAGCATTTTAGCTTCATCTAAAGAATCAGGGTAGAATGGTGAGTCAAATATGGTAATCCATTTAGATGCAGTTACTTTGTAGCTACTGAATGAAATCAAATGACAATCTCCATTAATATAATTGATACAATTATTTAAGTATAAGCTACATGATTATATAAAGAAAATTACTCAGTAATTTCACCAAATAGTCGTTTTAACAGTCGGAGGATGAGCGATCGCGCTCCTTATTCCACCGCTTCTGATATAATTGCGTGTCTGCGAATACTTCTTCACTTCGGGAAACTTTATTTGTAGCCATGATTATTTTACTGAAGTGCGATCGCCCTTCTTCTTCGCGCCTCTGCGTGAGATTTACCCTCTTGGTTGACCTTGTAACCACCCTTCCAAATCAGCAAGAGTAGAGAAATCCAACAAAGCATCACCTAAAGCTTCCAACTGTTCCACCGATAAACCTTGAATCTGGGACAGAAGCGCATCAGGGATATTACCCACACGCCGATTTAATAGTCGTAAAACGATCGTTCTTTCTCCTTCGACCTTTCCTTCTTCCTTCGCTTCCAGAATAGCCCGTGGTTCTTCCAGATTTAGTCCCAACATCGCTGCAATCTCCTCCCGACTAAGGTTAGAAAACTTGTAGACAAGAATCGTCGTCACCAAATCTATTATCGCTTGCTCCGATTGTTGCCGTGCTTGCTCCAGCAAAAACCGCGCCCCTTCCACTGCTTCCGTTTCAGAAGTAACATTTGTCAGCAACATCAAACCCAATCCCAAAGGTTGTTGTCGCAAATCCCCCAACTCATCCAGATAAACCCGCCTGACTTGACCACTTTCCAACAAAGCGCGGTGAATCATTGAGCTGGTAGGTTCAAGACTGCGAGAACCAAAGATTAACACCCCAAACCAGTCATCGTAACGGATAGAGTGGCGGTAGAGAAACAAAAACAATTCACTAAAAAAGCGGTGATATAGCTCATCATCCTTCTGAAACTGCACTTCTGCAAAAAAGACGGTTTTGGTAACTGCATTTGCGGGAGGTAAAAACACTCCATCAATCCGAAACGCCGTTTCTTTCACTTCAACTGATTCAAACTGGTAGTTTTCCGCTTCTGGGGGTGGTTCATCTACTAATTCAAACAGCAAAAGAGGAAATTGCTTAAATAATTTGTAGAAGATAGTGTCACGTCGCATATTTATTCCTCAACACCCAGACAATTACCAGATTGTAAAGGCTTAAGACGCAAATTTTAGTGTAGGCGTAGCCCACCGCAGGTATCGCATGTCCCTGCGTCCGCGATAAAATTTTCAAGCACAACAGCGCACTCCATACCCATGCAAGTCAACTGGCAAACTGTCAAAACCTACGAAGACATCCTGTATCACAAAACCGATGGTATCGCCAAAATCACCATCAACCGTCCCCACAAACGTAATGCCTTCCGCCCCAAAACAGTTTTTGAATTATATGATGCTTTCTGTGATGCCCGTGAAGATACTACTATTGGTGTTGTCCTATTTACAGGTTATGGCCCACATACAGATGGCAAATATGCCTTCTGCTCTGGTGGCGATCAAAGCGTAAGGGGACATGCAGGTTATGTAGATGATACTGGCATCCCCCGCTTAAACGTGTTGGACTTGCAACGCTTGATTCGTTCCATGCCGAAAGTGGTGATTGCTTTAGTCGCTGGATATGCGATCGGTGGTGGACACGTACTACACTTAATTTGTGACCTCACCATTGCCGCCGATAATGCTATTTTTGGACAGACTGGCCCCAAAGTTGGTAGTTTTGATGGTGGTTTTGGGGCTAGTTATCTTGCCCGCATTGTTGGACAAAAAAAAGCACGAGAAATTTGGTTTCTCTGCCGCCAATATAATGCACAACAGGCTCTAGAAATGGGTTTAGTTAATTGCGTCGTTTCAATAGAACAACTAGAAGCCGAAGGTATTCAATGGGCGCAAGAGATTTTAGAAAAAAGTCCGATCGCAATTCGGTGTCTCAAAGCCGCATTCAATGCTGATTGTGACGGACAAGCTGGTTTACAAGAACTCGCTGGCAATGCCACCTTACTCTATTACATGACAGAAGAAGGGGCTGAGGGAAAACAAGCATTTCTCGAAAAGCGTCCACCTAATTTTCGGGATTTTCCTTGGTTGCCTTAAAATGGCAAAAATCGCACCTTTGAGCGAGGTACGATTTTTGCCCATGACAACATTTACTAGAAATCTTAAAAGCAAATCTTATATTTAGCAGGTTAAAAACTGATTAGAGTAATGATGGGTAGCTAAATAAGTACTGCTTTAGTTTTGACCTGTTCAGATGTACAGGGAGTTGTTTCTTGTACAGGGGTAAGAGCAGCACTGTCTAAATTGGAGGCAAGGGATTGAGAAGCAGCTAAAACTGGTGTTGCATCCGGCAAACTCCAAGCATCTTCCAAGGTTTCCCAAGAAGGTGCAAAAGGTGGAAGCGCCAAAGAGCAAGCTTTCCAACTTGCTTGCACTTGTGCTCCTAACAGTTGACACATTCCACCACGGCGGCCCTCCGGCTGGTAATGACGGCAATATCGACAGGCAGATGTCAAAAATTTAATAGGTTTCATTTGGGTTCATCTTTAGCGCCGTTGTGGGCTGATCTTCACCCTTATATTTTCCTTCTATATATAAAGACGTACTAGAGGCGAAAAGTCATTATTATCTATGGGTTCTAGCGATCCCCAGTCAAAAATAAACTTTAGAATGTCTTTATATTCTTGTTATACTTTTAAATGATTTTAGAGTGGTTAGTAGGTATTTTAGTTAAAAATGATTAGGGATCAAGGTTAAAAAGAAGGCTTTCGATTTAGCCAGCCTTTTAAGTTCTTCCTTAAGAGGACTGAAACTAGGCAGTTCGAGATTCATTAACCTAGATGATGTAGCGTGGCTTGCTTATTTTAATAACAAATTATTATTTGTCTAAAGAATTTAGGAATTCTCTGCGTAGCACGAACAAGTTACTTAGCTGCAAAAAAATTCTGACTCTATTCATAACTGCTTAGCGACACACAGAGAACAGACACCCCAGCGCTGGAGTTCGCCGGGTGGGGTGGGAGATTGACACTGGGGACAAAGCGGTAAGCCATGCGATCGCGCTTGCATTGTCTTAGCCCAATGCTCAAAAGCAGTATTTGCATCCTTAACATCTGGTGTAACATGACGGTGGCTCACCTGATCACCAAGGTAACTGGGATGCTCAGACGGCAAAACCGTTTCTTGCTGTTTGCTCGTTACTGGTGAATGCTGCCAACTAGCAGTAGAGAAGCGAATATCCAGTAAAGGCGTTGGCAGCTTTTCATTCAACTTTAAAAGCAATTGCGATCGCCCAAAAGTTAGGTTTTGCGCCCAAGCAGCACTGGAAGTTGCCACCCACAAAACATCGCGCTGAATCGACAATGGTTGAGTATGTGCAGCAACCACTGTGCCAACAACTTCCGCCCAACACTTGAGCAAGCGTTGCAATGGTTGCTCCTGCCATTGAGCCTGCTTTTCTAAAACACCTAAAATATCATTAACTGATTTCAACGACATCTTGAAAAAGTGCTGAGTCCTGAATCTAAGCTAAGAGACTATCATTTTTTGTTGTGAACGATAATTGCTCAGCGTCTATCTATATAGATAATTTTCGCTAGTATTGGCACAAATGTATCTAAAGTTAATCCAGTAGTCTACGTTTGAGGCACAGAGCCAATGACTCAAAACCCCCTAATTGATTCCAGCACTCAATCGTCTAAAACACCTGGGTTGAAGCCAGCACTAGCGGCAGCATTAGCGAGTTTAGAGGTGCAGCTAGATCAAGAATTAGCGCGATACCGACGCACGCGAACTGGATCGAGAACATTGAACCAACCCCGTGTGGGGGGTTATATTAGCAGCCAACCCCAGCAGTTTACTGCCATCACTACGACATCAAGCACAACTCAACAATCAGTAGCGGAAATAAAAACCAACACGTCGCCTGCATCTATACCTGCAAATCCCCAGGATAACGCAGCCCTTACAGTCAAAACTCAAGAACTGGATCATCTCAAGAGATCATCCAGCCTTGATGCCAAAACACAAACTCCACCACCCCCGCCCAATAGCAGCAGTATCGTACCAGCAGTTATTAAAACTACTAAGAGTGAAAATCTCGTACAGTCGGATGACACTCCCAAACAACCAGATGACTATTTAGAATCTAGTGAAGCACTGCTGCGAAGTCTGACAGAAGAACAACCAGAAACCAAAAAAACAACCAATTCTAACGACAGTCTGCTATCACCTTTGGGTATCGGCTCTATGCTGCTGTTATTAGTGGCGAGTCTTACCTTGGGCTATGTAGTGTTCAATCCTAAAAGCCTACCGCAGTTGAATTTAAGCAAATTATTTAACAGCGATTCGTCTGCGACAGGAGAAAATACTGAGGAAGTTGGGAGTAATGCTCAATCTCAGCCCCAACCAGAGATCACATCCATACCCAAATATCCCAATCTAGCAGCTAAAGAGTTTCCCGAACTCAGAGATCCCAATGATGTAGTTGGCTTAAAGCCTAAAGTTCAACAAACTCCCATTGCAGTACTCAATCCAGTCGCTCCCAAAAACCCTGTAAATCCTCAAGTAGTATTGCCCAAACCGATCGCCGATCAACCGACAAATGCGATCGCCACAACACCATTACCGAACCTGAATTCGTCTTTGACTCCAACGGCAGAAACCTCACCCCGCAAAAGCGCAACCCCACTCAAGCCGAATGCAGAAATCAAACCAGCAGCAGATGGGTACTATCATATAGTGACGGATAATCAAGGACTAAGCGCTTTAGCCTCAGCACGACAAGTAGTTCCCGATGCTTATTTATCACGTAACCAAAAATTCATTTATCTAGGTGCTGTGAAGTCTAAAGAGGAAGTAGAACGAAAGCTACAAGAGCTAGAGGCCAAAGGAATTAAAGCACGGATTCAGCAGCAATGAGTTGCAAAAATCTACGATACCATGAGGAAAACAGCTACAATCAGCCCTACCTATTGACTGGCAATAAACGAGAAAGGCAGTCTTCTCTACGAAAGGAGCACCAATTTCTCAAGAAAGTGAATGGAGAGTCGAAATGGAATTGATTAAGCGTATCCTGCGAGTGATTCGCGCTAACCTTAATAGTTTGATAGGCAGCGCCGAAGATCCAGAAAAGATTCTAGAACAAACTGTTATAGAGATGCAGGAAAATTTGGTGCGATTGCGGCAAGGTGTAGCACAAGCGATCGCTACCCAAAAACGCACCGAACGACAAGCAGCAGCTACCCAGTCTCAAGCAGAAGATTGGTATCGCCGCGCCCAATTGGCACTGCAACAAGGCAACGAACTTCTAGCAAGGGAAGCTCTCACCAAACGTCAAGCTTACCAGGAAACTGCTAAAGCTCTCTCTGCTCAGATAGAGCAGCAAAACGATATAGTAGCTAGGCTAAAAAAGGATATGCGGACGTTAGAGTTAAAAATTTCTGAGGCGAAGACCAAAAAAGATATGTACATTGCTCGCGCCCGTTCTGCCGAGGCGTCTTATCGACTCCAGGAAATGCTCAGTGGAGTTTCTGCTACCAGTAGTCTGAACGCCTTTGAGCGCATGGAAGAAAAAGTGTCGCAGATAGAAGCCAAATCAGAAGCGATCGCTCAACTCGGTAGCGACGATCTGGAAAAACGATTTACTTCGCTCGAATCTACTAATGATGTTGATGCCGAATTGGCAGCAATGAAAGTACAGGTATTAAATCAGGCAAAAAATACACAGCAGGACACTCTCACACCGCTCCCTTCAATGGAGAGAACCTCCGTACAGGAGTGGCTCCTTACCGAAGAAAATCAGAGGACAGCGCTACCCCCTCAACAGCAGTTACCCAAATCTCAGGAATCGTGAAGTTAGGAAAATTATTGCAGCTTGGACATATCTTAATATTTAAGAGTCTTTGGGGGGTACTGATCCAACCTGGAAAGATTACATTGAAATAGGTAGCTATTAAAAAGTAAAAAAGCTAACAGTCTAACAAAGCACGTAAACCACACAAGGAAAAACAAGGTTATGGGATTATTTGATCGCATTAAGCGAGTAGTCGGTGCTAACCTCAACGACTTAGTAAATAAAGCTGAAGATCCGGAAAAAATGCTAGAGCAAGCCGTCCTAGAAATGCAGGAAGACTTGGTACAGCTGCGTCAGGGAGTTGCCCAGGCGATCGCCGCCCAAAAACGTACTGAGAAACAGTACAACGATACCCAAAATGAAATTAATAAGTGGCAACGCAATGCTCAATTAGCTCTGCAAAAAGGCGATGAGAATTTGGCACGACAAGCACTAGAGCGTAAAAAAACTTATACTGACACCGGCACGCAGCTCAAAGCCAGTTTAGATCAACAAAGCACTCAGGTTGAAACCCTCAAGCGCAACTTAATTCAGTTAGAAAGCAAGCTTTCTGAGGCTAAGACCAAAAAAGAAATGCTCAAAACTCGGATTACTACAGCCAAAGCCCAAGAGCAACTTGAAGGCATGGTGCGTGGGATGAATAGCAGCAGTGCAATGTCTGCCTTTGAGCGGATGGAAGAAAAAGTCTTGATGCAAGAAGCTCGTGCTCAATCGGTTGCAGAGTTGGCAGGTTCAGATTTAGAAAGCCAATTTGCACGTTTGGAATCTGGTAGCGATGTTGATGATGAATTGGCAGCTTTGAAGGCGCAGATGTTACCACCTGCAAGTCCACAAAGTCAGCCCCAACTGCCACCACAACAACAAACTACTGCTCCTAAATCTAATGAAGTTGTTGAAGTTGTTGATGCCGAGTTAGATTCCCTACGCAAGCAATTGGATCAAATGTAACATTGGCAAAAAACTTATTTGAAGCCAGTCCCACGCCTGTTGGTTGTGGGATTTTGCATAAACTGTCAGTTATTTGTTGCTTACCACTGATAACTGATATAAGTATAGGATTCCTATTTGATTCTTGACCAAACTTCGTACACCTCTAATTCCCTTCTTTCTTGTTAAGAGTTCCCTGTTCCTGTCTCTACAAGTCAGTTACCCAATTAAATCAGATTATTAGAACTGACCACTGACTGTCAGATTGGGATAGAGTATTGTGTGTGCCAACTTTGATCAATGCCACCTCATGGAGACTGGAATGAGTAAGGGTGTAATCACCATAACTGATGCTGAGTTTGAAACCGAAGTGTTAAAAGCCGATCTGCCAGTATTGGTTTACTTTTGGGCTTCTTGGTGCGGGCCTTGTCAACTGATGTCGCCAGCGATTAACTCAGCGGCTATTGCATATAGCGATCGCCTCAAAGTCGTTAAAATGGAAATTGACCCCAATCCACTCACTGTTAAGCAGTACCAAGTGGAAGGCGTACCCGCTCTCAGGTTAATTCAAGACGAGAAAGTTTTAATATCCACTGAGGGAGTCATCGGTAAAGACAAATTACTCACCCTCCTAGATACACACTTAAGTAGTAATTAGTCATTAGTCATTAGTGAGCTAGCGTCGTCTTCTCCCAAAGAAAGAAGATCAAACTGGCTGACAAAGGACAAAGCGCAAAGTCTGAGCGGAGGAAGCCTCCCATCAGAACTTTGTAAGAGAGGACAAAGCGAAAAGTTTTGATCCGAGGCTTCCTCGGATCAAAACTTTTCAAGAGAGGACAAATGACTAACATCCAATTTGCAAAACGTTTACAACCTCTGCAATCCAATGTATTTGCTGATATGGACAGGGCCAAGGCAGTAGCTTTGACTGCTCGACGACAGTTAATTGATCTATCGCTGGGGTCTTCTGATTTACCAGCTGAGCCACACGTCATCGAGGCGATCGCCCAGTCCCTAGATGATCGCAGTACCCACGGTTACTTGCTGTTTAATGGCACTCAAGCATTTCGCCAAGCCGCAGCCAACTGGTACGAACAAAAATTTGGCCTGCAAGTCGATCCGCAAACTGAGGTTTTACCTCTGATTGGTTCCCAAGAAGGCACAGCCCATTTACCCCTAGCATTGCTTAATCCAGGAGATTTTGCCCTATTGCAAGATCCAGGCTATCCCTCCCATGCAGGGGGAGTCTACCTAGCCAGTGGTCAAATCTACCCGATGCCACTACGGGTAGAAAACGGTTTTTTACCAGTTTTTGCCGATATTCCCGCCCCTGTTTTGGCTCAGTCGCGGATGATGGTTTTAAGCTATCCTCATAATCCTACTGCTGCGATCGCCCCTTTATCTTTCTTCCAAGAAGCTGTCGCCTTCTGTCAAGAACATAATCTCGTGCTGGTTCACGATTTTCCCTACGTAGATTTAGTATTTGAGGCTGGGGACTGGGAAAATTCTTCTCTCAATCAAAAATCCTTAGTCCCTTCAGTTCTGCAAGCTGATCCAGAGAAAAGCGTTTCAATTGAATTTTTTACTCTTTCCAAGTCTTATAATATGGGCGGCTTCCGCATTGGCTACGCCATCGGTAATGCCCAGTTAATTAACGCCTTACGTCAGGTAAAAGCAGCTGTTGATTTTAATCAGTATCGAGGGATTTTAAATGGTGCGATCGCAGCCCTGACTGGCCCTCAAGCTGGAGTTAAATCTGCTGTGGCTACCTTCCGTCAACGCCGTGATGCCTTCATTACTGCTTTACACCGCATTGGCTGGCACGTTTCCACTCCCAAAGCCACAATGTACATCTGGGCAAAGTTGCCCTCACCCTGGAATCAAAACTCTATAGAATTTTGTACCCAGCTAGTCAAACAGACTGGTGTAGCCGCTTCGCCAGGTGCTGGCTTTGGCAAATCTGGAGAAGGTTATGTCCGCTTTGCTTTAGTACATGAGCCACTTTTGCTAGAAGCTGCTGTGGAGCGAATTTCTGAGTTTCTTAATTCACCCTCTACCTAAGTGACTACAACTCAGTATTTAAGCTAATGAGTATTTAACTTGCATATTTTTCAGCAGTATTCTTTAAAGCAAAGCTTCGATGCATTAATGCCCCAAAGCTTTGCTTACTAAGATAAAGACACTAGTATCGGCGCCTAGTGTCTTTTTTTATAGGACTTACGCACACTCTACGAATTCTCGGCGTTCTTCTCTACGATCCGCTGCGCGTTTACGTAGTGTCTCGTAGAGAAGGCGTCTTCTGTGCTAGACGCTGCGCGTTGACGAAAGCCTCTGGTAGAGATGGCGGTTCGATCAATTAAGCTTTTTGGCAACTTTTGCGTAAGTCCTATTAGCTTATGACTCTTGCATAGTTTTTCATGCTATATTTATAATGTTTTATTAAGCACTACTATTTTACGATAAGCTACGTAATTAAACGCATACGACTACAGAAATATTCGTCATCTTTTTATTGCTAATCAACAGCAGCTTTACCCAATCACGTCTCCTAGTTTCATAAACTGGGTTTGTACGCTCAGCTACCAAATACGGCTAACAATGCTGGTTGTGCTTTCAAGCAGCCATATTGTCATCAAGCCTGTAGTCAAGGCAGCCAAAACCTAGAAGCGGCAGAGTAGTTTAAAACTTAACTCCCTAACTGACGGAGACTTGAAAAAAAATGAAAATGAATTTTGAAAAACTTGTAATTGGTGCCTCAATAGCTATTGGTGTGAGCGCGATCGCTACTGTACCAGCACAAGCTGGCACGCTCACCGGCGCTAGTATAGGTGGAACAGCAGCAACTGATTATTTAGTCTATGATTCCAACGCTACAAATACCTTTGCTATACCTAATTCCCAAACAAATGTCCAAAAAGTCCTAGATGGTAGCGCTGCAAATCCTACTGGAAATGTAGAATTAGCTGCTAGTAGTGAAAAAGCTGGTTTTAACTTTACCAAGAATACCACCTTACAAGGGCAAATTGGTGGCAAAGATATTACTCTTAGCAGCTTAACTTTATCTGACTGGACAAGTTCTTATAAAGGAACGACCTTTGGTCAGTATTGGTTTAATCAGGCTTTAACTTTCAACGGTTTAAGCAGTGTTGTTGGGACAATCACAGGTCAAGGTTTATTTGCTAACTTTGTCAACCAAGGAGGCTTTCAACGCTTCAGTGACCCGAATATTTCATACGTAAACCAAAATGACAATACTGGTTTAATTAGTATTGGGTTAGCAGGTCACTATGATGCAGCACCACTATTAGGACTTTCGTCTAATCCACTACGTCCATTACAAGCAAGTGAAATCGTTAAATACACTTATAATGGCGTGACTGATTACCTATTCAGCTTTCAAGCTACCAGGTCAGGTTTAACTGAACTCAGTGATGGTGTATCTCACAGTGGTAATTACCAAGTAAGCATCCAAGGTGTGCCTCCAACAGCAGTACCAGAACCCTCAGTCATACTTGGTATGCTGAGTGTTGCTGGAGTCTTTGCCACACAACGCAAGTTGAAAAAAGCGTCTATTTGAAATTGCATTTGAAACACTACAGTCAAGTAAGGGAGCTTATAGCTCTCTTTTTTTATGAGCACTTTTTTACAACTATCAAATGATTTATACCCTCTGTTAAATTACCTAACATCCTGATAAAAGCTGATCTAAATATAAAATTTTCCCCGTTTATTAAAATACATTTTCAGAAATTTTACCCAGATAAACTAGGCATATTAATTTTTAAAATAAACTAATCATTTACTATAAAAAATTATAAAAATTACGTAAAGAAAATCTTAAATTTACTAGTGTTTGTATTTGAGGATAATATCATTAAATGCAGAAGTGCAGCAAAAATTAATTTATCTTTTGTCTAAATTGAATAAATCAGGCTTTTAACTTTCTCACATTTTGTATGCACTGTTGTTTAAGCCTCTGGCAATAATCATGGATTTTGACCTAAGAAGATAGACAGCAATGACAACACATTTACTTACCATAAATCAGCAATTAAAATCGCATAAAATAAGACGGATTTTATTAATTGAAGATAATGATGTTAATAGGATGCTGTTGAGTGACTATCTAAGCTACTGTGGATACGATGTCCAAAGCTTGTCAAAAGGCTCCGCTTTTTTCTCAACTATAGAGAGATTCCAGCCGGAGTTAATGTTATTAGACTTAAAATTGCCAGATATTGACGGTTATTCGCTCTTAGAACAGATCCAGAAAAAACCAGGTTTCTCAAAGATACCTATCATTGTGGTTTCAGCCTTTGCTTTTAAAGCAGATCAAGAACGAGCTATGAATTTGGGCGCACGTCACTACTTTGTTAAACCCGTAAATCTTAATAATCTGATCATTACAATTGAAGAAGAGTTTACTGAACGCTATGTATAAGTTTGGATAACTGGCATGTATTTATTCAGTTTTTTTTCGGCAATCAACTCTTCAGCAGTCTCACTCATATTTTCTACATAATTACCTATTTTAGAAATTTTAAGTTGTAATTGTGCTAAAAGCAAAACTGCTGCTTGCAGTTCATTGAGCATTTCACTCATTCCCTCATTATATGGTGCTTCAAAAGAGATGTAATACACTTAATGACAGCAGTGACTTAAGTGTAAATACGATGAATACACACATTTATACTTAATATTGACTTCATAAATTCCCTACAAAATCGGCATAAAAAAATAATTTTTCTTAAAATAGAGAAAGATTACCTAACGTTGGTTGTGACAATACCTACTCAAACACTATCACTGGTTAAAGAACCCGAAAGACTAGAAAGCCGTCTAGCCGAAATCCCGCCGGAACCGGGAGTGTATTTTATGCGGGATCAGAACGATCGCATAATGTATATAGGTAAGTCGCGCAAATTGCGATCGCGTGTTCGTTCCTATTTCCGAGACGCGCACAATCAGAGCGAACGCATAGCCACAATGGTAAAACTGGTGACAGAAATTGAATTTATCGTCACCGATACCGAAGCCGAAGCATTAGCGCTGGAAGCAAACTTGATCAAGCAGCATCAGCCATACTTTAACGTGCTCCTCAAGGATGATAAAAAATATCCCTATGTATGCATTACTTGGTCAGAAGACTATCCTCGGATCTTTATCACTCGCAAGCGCCAATTAGGTAAAGAAAAGGATAAATTTTACGGCCCTTATACTGATTCTGGTTTATTGCGAGAAATATTACGCCTGTGTAAGCGAATCTTCCCTCTACGACAACGCCCTCAACCACTATTCAAAGATCGTCCTTGCTTGAATTATGATTTAGGGCGGTGTCCAGGTGTGTGTCAGCAACTGATTTCATCAGAAGAATACCGCAAAATTGTGCAAAAAATAGCGATGGTATTTCAAGGTCGGACTCAGGAACTGATTGATATCTTGACACAACAGATGCAAGCAGCAGCAGAAGGGTTGAACTTTGAGTCAGCGGCGCGGATTCGCGATCAAATTGCTGGCTTGAAGTCGCTAAATGCAAATCAAAAAGTATCACTACCAGATGATACAGTTTCGCGGGATGCGATCGCACTGGCCGCTAACGACAAACACGCCTGTATTCAATTATTCCAGATTCGCGCTGGGCAATTAGTAGGACGCCTAGCATTTGTAGCTGATACTCATGCAGAACCAGCAGCTATTTTACAACGAGCCTTGGAAGAACACTACCAAACTGCTGACTCCGTGGAAATACCCACAGAGATTTTAGTGCAATACGATTTACCAGATGGCGAAATATTGGCGGATGTCTTGACTCAGCGCAAAGGAAGAAAAGTAACGATTTTGGCTCCAATGCGGCAAACCAAGGCAGAATTAATTGAGATGGTAGAGCGAAATGCCCAGTACGAATTGCAAAGAATGCAGAAATTAGGCCATCGCAATCACCAAGCAATGCAAGATTTAGCCGCCATTCTCGATTTACCAGACTTACCCCGCCGGATCGAAGGTTATGACATTTCCCATATTCAAGGGTCAAATGCTGTAGCTTCCCAAGTCGTGTTTATTGATGGTTTACCCGCTAAGCAGTACTATCGCCACTACAAAATCAAAAATCCCACAGTCACAGCAGGACATTCAGATGATTTTGCCAGTCTTGCTGAAGTTATCCAGCGTCGGTTCCGTAAGTATGATGTCAGTGAAAGTGCTACAGATCCACAATTGCCACGCTTGGGTAATCCTGACTGGCCTGATTTAATCATGATAGATGGTGGTAAGGGTCAGTTATCATCGGTTGTCGCTGTTTTGCAACAGATGAATGTATTAGAAGACTTGCGAGTTGTTAGTCTGGCGAAGCAGCGAGAGGAGATTTTTTTACCAGGAGAGTCTAAACCTTTGACAACTGATGCAGAACAGCCTGGAGTACAGTTGCTGCGACGGTTGCGGGATGAAGCACATAGATTTGCAGTCAGTTTCCATCGCCAGCAACGCACTGACAAGTTAAAGCGATCGCGTTTAGATGAAATTCCTGGTTTGGGACACCATCGCCAAAAGCAGCTGTTAGGGCATTTTCGCTCAGTTGATTATATTCGCCAAGCGACACCTACACAACTAACTGAGGTTTCCGGAATTGGCCCTCATTTAGCTCAAGAAATTTACGATTATTTTCATCCCTCTTGAGGTGAACACAGAAGCCACAGTCTGATGTCAAAGAAAATCAAGAAGACGAGAAGAAGTCATGGGTTTATGATCACCCATTAGCAAAAAACTAGGTTAACAGATATAGCCAATACCTTTAATCAATAGCATTGGAATTTTTGATTGAAGTGTCTCACTAGGATTTAATTTCTTATAATACTGCGGTTTTTAATTGAATAAATCACACGCCTGGGCGCACAATATACTGTGTTTCTATAATGGCTGTCACGTAAGTTCAGTAGACCGGGAGAGCATGATCCCCACTCTGTAAGACTTACAGTGAGGTTTACATGAATAGACAATAGTATGGCGAGTATTGCAATGCCCACCATACAAATAAGGAACTATTTGCTGTAGTCTACTCAATTTAAAACCGCTGTATGTTTAATATCAAAGCGTAAATTAGATATTTTTTACTTAATTATCTGCAAATGAATATTAATTAAACATTAAGAGACAAATTTTGTGACTAAAGATACAGTATTTTTTGGGCTTTGATTTTTGAATTATAGAATACCTTTTTATTTTTTTGTTTGAAATGACTATAAACAAGGCTATCTCAAGGTATTAACAATAGGGATCGCTATATCTCTAAGCAGCCTTCACTGAAAAATTTAATTTATATATCTAAAGCAAGATGGTAAAATTACTGAAATACTAGGATAATGAATAAAATATCAGAAAACTTTGAAAACTCCAATCTTGTTTAAGATAAGCAACTAATATTGTGAGCGTTTGTTCAGTTTGATCGAGCCAAAATTTTGGCTGGTTCATCTCATACTTATTCCAAATCAAAAAAATTACAACCAAGGGTTTTAAAATGCAGATAGTACAAAATATTCACTGCCCAAACTGTGGTAGTAAAGCAGAACGCTATTATATTTCTGATAGTCAAATAACTCGAACACAATGCCCAAGTTGCGATTACTTAATGATTAGTTGCACTCGTACTGGCAGAGTTATTGAGGCTTATGCTCCAGGAATTCACGCACACCGTTAAAAACTAAAAATTGGAGAATCTTTTCTCTAATTTTTAATAAACATGTTTAAAACCTGTATTAAGTTTGACTTTAGAAACTAAAAGTAATTCAAGTTGCTAGTTGCAAGAGATAATATCATCTCCGGCTAAAAAAAGAATCTCCTACAAGATACTTCTCCACGATGCGCTACGCGTAGCTTGCTTACCCGTAGGGTTACGCTACACCATATTGCGCTTAGTATGACAGACGTGTTTTTTTTTACAAGTGATTAATTAAGATATGATCTAACAGGCGATCGCTTGCGAAGTTTTTAACTCTACTAACACTTGCAATATCACCTGTCACTAACTAAACCCCTTGCATAGCGGCAAAAAACAGCTTTGCTGGTTTTAGCTCATATTTGTATAAAAAGCACGGTAGAGCTTAAGTTTTTTCACCTTCATAATTAGAAAAAATCGCCAGTAATTCAATATCAGATAGTTTTGACGTAATTTACTAACTATTCTACGGTTAAACTCATTAAAACTTTTAGTACCTCCAGATAACCGATAATTAGCATAATCGGTATATATTGCGTTTTCTTTAAAGTACTGAAAATTCTGAATGAAGTTGGATTGTCTGTAAAAAACTAGCACTTCTGGTAAGTTTGTCAGAGCGATACCTTGTTGAATTATCCTGCTAAAAAACTCATAGTCTTGCGCCCGATGTAATTCTTCACAGTAACCACCGTATTCCTTAAATAAAGACGTCCTGATCATCGCAGCACAATTTGCTATTTTCATTTTGCCTTGTTTAAAGCCCTGATAGACTTTATCCCGAAACCCTGTAGAGACGTTACATGTAACGTCTCTACGTATGATTCATGAAAATGCTAACTGCTGTATTAGCGAGTATTTAATTTAAGTACTAGTTATGCGATATAATATACGATCGCCATATAAAATCGCCTCATACCTAATTGGGTAGAGGGGAAAATAATTAACGAAATTATTAAAATTTACTGTATCATCGGCGACATTATTAACGCAATTGAATGTTGAAAGAGTAGTCGTAGACCTGTATAAAGTTTTACATAGATCACTCCTCATCAGAAACTCTGAATACTTCACAGCTTTTCTTTCTGCATTCTCAGTTGCTGCTGTCGGCTAAATTCTTGCTGTCGGCTAAATTCTTGTTGTCGGCTAAATTCTTGCTGTTGCAATCTCAGTTGTTGCTGTCGGCTAAATTCTTGCTGCTGTAGTCTCATTTCTTGCTGTTGCTGTCTAAATTCTTGCTGTTGTCTCATTTGTTGCCGTTGTCGGCTAAATTCTTGCTGCTGTGATCTCAGTTGCTGTTGTTGTTGTTGCGGTTCTTGAATATATAACTGTAGCCATGTTTTCCTAACTTGCTCTTGTCTTTGCTGATCTCGCTCCTCTTGTTGTTGTCTGATTCTTTCGGGAAATGAGTTTTGCCTTTGAGGATCAGTCTCAATTCTTTCTGCATATACGGGAGCATTAATTGGCAAAACTGTTGTCAGAATAATGAATATTAGCCCTGATTTACACATGAATGAGCCATTCACGATGCAGTTTTCTCCTTACTTGTTATAGGTTAGTTTGAGCGATCGCTCAAATCTTAATCACACAATTAATTATTACTGGCCCTGAGTTGTCCACAAGCAGCATCGGCTTCTAAACCACGAGAGTAGCGGACGCTAACAGCAATTTGTTGTTGCTTAAGGATGTTGACAAAAGCTTGAATGCGATCGCGGTTAGGGCGTTTGTAGTCAACTTCCTGAATCGGGTTGTAAGGAATTAAATTCACATGACTTTGGAATCCTCTGAGACATTTTGCCAGTTCCAATGCATGTTCTGGCAAATCGTTGACACCAGCGAGAAGGACATATTCAAAACTAACCCGGCGTCCAGTAACTTCCACATATTCTCGACACTCACTCAGCAAATCTTCTAGAGGATAGGCGCGAGCGCTGGGGATAAGTTTTTCTCGCAATGCTTGATTAGGAGCATGAAGACTAACAGCAAGAGTCACTTGCAAATGGTGTTGAGCGAACTGACGGATGCGATCGCGAATACCAACTGTTGATACAGTAAGCGATCGCGCTCCTATACCGACATCTTGATTCAAGGATTTCAGAGCTGCTAGTACATTCTCAGTATTCAACAACGGTTCACCTAGTCCCATAAACACTACATTGCTAACGCGTTGCTGAAAATCTTCTTGTACAGTTAACACCTGATCCACGATTTCATGCACTGCTAGATTACGCTTGTAGCCTCCTTTACCCGTAGCGCAGAAATCACACGCCATCGGACAACCCACCTGCGTAGAGACGCAAACTGTCAGCCGGGATTTTGGGCCTTTTCCCCCTTCTCCAAAAGTGGGAATGCCAACAGTTTCAATAATTTGATTATCTGCGAGTTGCAGGAGATATTTTATTGTGCCATCGGGTGCGACAGTGCGGTAGTGTAAAGTTGAGCGTCCAATAGGGATGTGTGCAATTTCCTCACGCCAATTTTTTGGGAAGACAGATATATCAGATAGCGATCGCACTCCCTTTTGATATATCCACTCATGGAGTTGCTTTCCCCTGTAACTAAGTTGTCCCTGCTGCTGCACCCAAGCGGTTAACTCAGCAACCGAAGCACCTAGTAGAGCAATTAGTTCTGATTTTTCTGGGTTGTGTGAGTCAACCGGAGATACAACAGGCGTAGCAGACATAATAAATCAATAATTGATACTGGATCTCTATCCTATAACTTCTTGTTCAAAACTGGAGTTGATTAAGCAGCTTTTTGCCTAAGTGGAATTTCGATCCAGAACTCTGTTCCTTTTCCAAGTTCCGAAATACATTCTATTTTGCCGCTATGCTTATCTACAATGATTTGATAGCTGATTGATAATCCTAAACCAGTGCCTTGTCCCACAGGTTTAGTTGTGAAAAAAGGGTCAAATATTCTTTGCTTAACGTTTTCTGCCATCCCTGAACCATTATCTTTAATACTGATAATTGCACGCTGTTGATTGTCTACCTGAGTTTGGATGGTAATGCTACTAGATTGCTTTGCAATTTCTTGTTTTGAACACACCTTTTCTTCGTAGTGTATAGCATCAATCGCATTACTTAAAATATTCATAAACACCTGATTTATTTGTCCTCCATAACATTCTACAAGAGGTAAATCGCCATATATTTTGATAATTTCAATTGGCTGATAACCAGATTTATTCTCTAGGCGATGTTGCAAAATCAATAGTGTATTATCGATACCCTCATGAATATCAATAGGTTTCATCCCAGCTTGATCGAGTCGCGAGAAGTTCCGTAAATTTAGGACAATCTCACGAATACGTTTAGCGCCGACTTCTAAAGAAGATAAGGTTTTTGGTAGGTCTTCAATGATAAAGTCTAGATCGCCTTTTTTAAGTAAGGCTTCAATTTGCGGATAGGGTTGAGGATAAAACTGTTGGTATATCTGGATTAAACTTAGTAAATACTGAGTGTATTCATTAATATATTTGAGGTTGCCATAAATAAAGTTTACTGGGTTATTAATTTCGTGGGCAACACCAGCAACCAATTGACCCAGACTAGACATTTTTTCAATTTGAATTACTTGCGATTGTGTTTGTTGCAACTCCTTGAGAGTGTTTTCTAACCTTTGTGCTTGTGTTTCGGCAGTCTTAGCCAGATATTCTTGAATTATTAGCGCGTTTTCTAGCTGCGCTTGTCGCTGGGTCAGTTCATCTGTTAATTTCTGAATATCCTCCAAAGCTGTATTTTTAGCTTGTAGCAAAAAAATTAAGTCAACACTCTGGTCATGAATTGCAAAGTCTTTAAGCTTCAAATTAGAGTTAGCTAGAGTCTGTATATTATTTCCCCAAACAGAGCAGAGGAAAATCATAATTTCCTGCTCAGTAACATACATCATTTGCCCTTTAAGAATAATCTTATTATGCAAAGATTCAAACATAAATAAAGAGCTAATACGTTTGGCGATCGCTATAAAATCAATCTGAATATCTGGACGTAAAATCTGAAAATTTTGCTCAATTAAACTGCCTACTAAAGGGACTGGATGAATACGTTGCAAAACCTCTCCTACTTGTACAATCTTCCTTTCACGATTAAACACAATATGAAATGGAAAGGCTTTTGCGAACAACTGCGGTGAAAGATTGAACTGAGGAGAAATCATAACATAGTTAGTTAGGTTTATACTCAATCAAGAAAGCATCATGCTCCGCTCCCTCTTCCCGATTTTGAGTTTGGACAATCTTAACTTCTGTGTTGAACCTTGTCCCCAAACCCTTGAGCAAACCGACAACCATTGCAGCTAGTCCGTGACGATTAGAACGGTAGTCCAATTTTAAAGAATTTTCTTCTGTTTCGGTACATTCAAATGAAGGCGGATGATATTCTGGAAAATTGATACTAAGACGAGTATGAAGATCATCCAAATTTTCTAAGAATTCAGGTAATGTATCGCCACACATGTCCATCATTGCACCGTAGCCTGCCTGACCAGTGTACTGTATCCAATATTCTCCAAAGGCTTGCATAATTTCTGCACCAGATAAGCCGACAACTTCACTTGTCGCCTTTACTAGTTTGTGAGTTAGATCATCAGGATAGGGTTCCATCCTCAAAAAAGTATCTATTTTGATTTCAGCTTTTTGTTTAATTGTCTGCCAGATTTCTTCACCAAAGCGATCGCACACCATATCCTGAATCGCTTTGTTTATTAAGCCGTACATCTAGATATCCTATTATTTATATATCTTTGATTTCATAGTACACAGTCAAGTTGTCAAATTAATATTTCTCTTTTAAATAAGATGACCAATTAATTTGAAAAGTTGCCGTGTTCACTCCTAACTCGCTTCACGAAAAAGGAATTAATTAATATAACTTATTCTGTTCTGAAACTATATTTATTTATAATAAGAGTTTTCCTAACTCCTGTTTTCTGTTTTCATCTCCTGACTATGTTCATTTATATTTAGCTGTGTCTGCTGGTATACGAAGCGGTTTTGTACCCGAATCAACCAAAAGTTGAACCGTTCCATCCCCACATTGCACTTTTGGCATCTGCAAACTCTATGTAAATCCGATTTTTAGACACACCTAGTGTTTGATTAATCTGCTGGCAAAAATCCTGACTCATCGCCTCGGTTTGATCTGGCTTCATTGTACCGATGCTCTTAATTTCAATGTAGCAAACAGGGTCAGTAGTCCCGGCAAATGTCATGGGAATTTCTGGCTCAAACGCAGTCATTACATAGGATTCAGGTTTTCCCAGATGTTTGGCTAACTTGGCAGATAAGCTCAAAAGCATTGTTTCAACTTCAGCTTTTTGAGGAGGAGATACAGAAGTTTGCACTTTAATTAATGGCATAATACACGCTTCAATGATGAGATGAACGAAATAAATGACTATGTTCAGGATGATATAAACGCGATCGCCCTGTTGCTGGCAAGAGTGCTGGACTTATTAGATAAAGTGTAGTACGAATTAGCTTTTCTTGATGAGTAGAATCTGCCATTTGGTTAAGAGGGACAACTCTGATTTTTTCATCGGGCCATCCTAGCCGAAAGCAAATTGCTACTGGGGTTTCGGCTGGATAATGTTCCAGTAGTCTAGCTTGGGCATTTTCAACGTGACGCGCACTCAGATATAAGCAAAGGCTAGCTTGATGTGCCGCCAGAGTAGCTAATTCTTCGGTGACGGGGACTTCTGTACGTCCGCTGATGCGCGTTAGGATAATGGTTTGAACTAAACCGGGAACAGTTAGTTCTACTTTGAGTTTGGCAGCTGCGGCTTGAAAGGCGCTGATACCTGGTATAACTTCAAAAGGAATTTTCGCCTCTGCGAGAAGGTGCATTTGCTCGTGGATAGCGCTGTAGAGACTGGGATCGCCGGAATGGAGACGAACAACAGATTTTTGCGATCGCACTCTTGCGATCATGATTGGCAAAATCTCTTCTAAAGTCTGATTCGCAGTCCTAATGATCTCCGCGTCTTTTCGGCAAAGATCCAAAATCTCTTCAGGTACTAAAGAATCAGCAAATAAAATCACATCGGCAACAGCCAATAGTTTCTGCGCCTTAACCGTCAATAAATCTGGATCTCCAGGGCCTGCCCCCACAATATATACAGATGGTTTTATAGTATGTAGTTTGTTGTTCATAACTAATATTTTCAGTATATTCACGCTTATCAGAACACATAAACAATCCCTTAAAAAATTTTTGGCATTTTCTTCAGTATCTTTCCGGATTTACCCTCTTTTCCCAGTAGAGAGTAATGGTAGATGCACCCTGGTTAAGCCCTAGAGAAAACTCTGGGGCATTTTTTATTTCTTGGTCAACAGTCAAGGGTCAAGGGTCAAGAGTCAGTATTTCTTCCCCTTGTGCTCCCCCTGCTCCCTATCTCCCACTCTCCCCATCTGCCTTAGAGGGAGGAATTACATCGGGTAAAGGGCGTTTGATTAAATAAAGCCAAGCTAACCCAGCTAATCCAAAGATAATTCCTAGCCCACTCACTACTTGTGCCATCCGCAAGGGCCCTAGCATTAAGCTATCAGTGCGAAATCCTTCAATCCACAGGCGTCCTAAGCTGTAGGCTGGCCAGTAGACTAGAAACAGTGTGCCTACCTTCAGGCGTGGCTTGCCAGATAAAGAGCGAAAAAACAACGTTATCAACAGCGTAAACACCATTAAATTCCACAGAGATTCATAGAGGAAGGTGGGATGAAAGTAATCGAAATTAGCATACTCTGAGGGACGATGCTCCAGTGGAATATATAGCTTCCAGGGTAAATTGGTAGGGTCGCCAAAAGCTTCAGAGTTGAAGAAATTGCCCCAACGGCCGATCGCTTGTCCTAAAATCAGCGAAGGAGCTACCAAATCTGCCAGTTGCCAGAAAGAAACTTGCTTGAGTCTGGCAAATATTAACGCTGCCAAAACGCCACCTAGAATCGCTCCGTGAATGGCAATACCTCCTTCCCAGATAGCAATGATTTTTTCTGGAGTTGAGGCATATTTTGACCACTCAAACAAAACGTAATATAGTCTGGCGCCGGGAATTGCCCCAATTAACAACCAAAAGAACAAATCGCTCAGCAAATCTGGATTAACGTTACGGCGCTTTGCCAAGTATTGAGAAAGAATAACACCAATTAATACTGCTGTGGCAATCAACAAACCATACCAGCGGATAATTATTGGCCCTATTTTCACCAGAATCGGTCCCGGAGAAGTAAATTGAAACGCCAAGGGCAAAGTGGAAAAATCCAGTACCATGCAAAATTACCTAGAATATTTCATGAATTATCCACGCACTTTGCTAAGTACGGGGTTTCTTACGTCTTAACTGCTGAACCTACGCTTGAATCCGTCACAAGGAAAGTGGAGACGCAAGTAGAAATTCAGCATCTACGTTTAGGAGTCTAAATTCCTAATGCCTAGTTGAGCATAACTTGTGCCATCAAAACAATTGAGTTTAACACCCTCGGTCAGAGCGTGAGATGGTAGATTTGAGTAAGTTACATACAAAGGTTTCGATATAATCACTTAAACAACTTTGATATATCTAAGATTGTGATTGCTGTTTATCCTGGTAGCTTTGACCCCATTACCTTGGGACACCTTGACCTCATTGGACGCGCCAGTAGGCTGTTTGATCGGGTGATTGTCGCAGTATTGCGGAATCCTAACAAAATGCCACTATTTAGCGTGCAGCAGCGGCTAGAACAGATTAGTCTCTCTACACAGCATCTACCTAATGTAGAAGCAGACAGCTTCGACGGTCTAACTATCAACTATGCTCAAATCCGACAAGCGCAAGTCTTGCTGCGGGGTTTACGGGCAGTGTCAGACTTTGAAATAGAATTGCAAATGGCTCACACCAATAAAACTCTTTCTACTCAAATAGAGACAGTTTTTTTAGCAACCTCAAATGAGTATAGTTTTTTAAGTAGTAGTGTGGTAAAAGAGATTGCAAGGTTTGGTGGCTCTGTCGATCATCTCGTTCCCCCACACATTGCCCTAGATATATACCAATGCTACAACCACAACTCTCCAATGTTGAATCCAATCACAACCCAAGCAATCCCCCTCAAGAGTATGCCAATGGAAACTCCTCCGGAGATGCTTCACGATCAGCAGGTGTAGATATTCAGCAGGAACTTAACCGCCTAGAGGAAATGGTTCTCTCTAGTGTCCGAATTCCGCTGACGGGACGCACGCTCATAGATGAAGAACAACTACTTGATCAGCTAGATTTTATCCGGCTTTCTTTACCATCGGTTTTTCAGGAAGCAGCAGCAATCCTCGAACAAAAGGAGGAAATTCTGCTGGAAGCAGAAGAGTATGGACAGCAAGTTGTTGAAGCAGCACAAGCAAAAAGAGCGCAGATTTTGGCTGAAAGCGATATTGTCAGACAGGCAGAACAGGAAGCTGAACTACTAAGGCGACAAGTGCAACAAGAGTGTGAGGCAATCATGCAAGAAACCCTCACTGAAATTGAACGCAAACGCCATGCTTGTCAGCAAGAGTTGGAGGAAATGCGACAAACAGCGATCGCTCAAGCTCAAAAAATTGAAGATGGTGCTGATGGATATGCCGATGGCGTCCTAGAAAATATCGAGCAGGATCTCCAAGAAATGTTGCGAATTATTACCAATGGACGGCAACAACTGCGAGGAGATAGCTCCACACAGCATAATTCACCTCCTGGCAACAAAAGATAGAGGATCTAAAAAGAACAGATGCGAAATAATTTTAGGTTGGGTTTAGCTACTACTAAACCCAACAAATTTCATTAAAACTTTTAGATTTCCATAGACTAAACTTTACTTACTTAGTGAATAGGTTTAAAATTAGTGCTTGTAATTATTGAGCAAGATTTTTAATCAATGATGATTTTAGCTCAAGTTAATTTTGGATTAAATGTAGCCGGATTAATTGGAATTATTTATTTACTTTTGGCAATAGTTTATTTTATTTTAATGCTAGTTTGGCTAGTACCAAGGGGAACCAGATTAGCAGGCTCGGCTTTACCCGGATTTCTCACAAGCGAGAAAAAAACACTTGGACGAGCAAACTTTAAGATGATTTAATTGATACATCATTAAGTTAGATGAATGAGCAGGATAAATCAAGGTAAAACTTTTCATCTGTAGTTTTTGTTCCTTGAAACGATTCTCCATATCACCTCGTGGGCAATACTTTAACGTTCACGTATTAGTTTAATTACTCGTTGTAATTCTGGCAATGCCTCTTCTGCCGGGTCTACATTTGAAGCACGTAGTTTTGATACTAATAAATGTTTGCCACAAAAAATATAGAATGGAGCATAACAACACCCTTTATAGTAAGGGTTGAAGAAAGATTTATCTTGATTACCGTGTACTAAATTATCAGTAACATCTAAATCTAAAATTATCTGTCGTGGTGGTTTCTGAGAGGATTCTAAAAATATTTCAACTAGCAGTTTTTCTATTGCTTCTGCATCATGTTCAATTCGATGATATCGACTATCGGCTCTATTTGAAACATCTTCTGGACAGTGTTCAAGACGATTTAAGGTACTTGGTGATTTTATTGCTTGGAAGTCCCTTATGATTTTTGTTGAGTAATTTATTCCTTGGAAGTCCCTTACCGTCAGGGTCGCCTGGAATTTGACCTTCCGCTACCACAAAAATGTAGTCATTGGAAAAAAAACCTTCAGAAAATTCACCCAGAAGCTTAATTTTCTGGAGTTTGGCAAGCGATATACTTTGGGAGACGGCTGACAGTCCTTCGTCGGGGGAGAGTTCAATGATTACTCTGCCTGGAATGATCCATATCGATCAATTGATTGCCACGTTGATGCAGGTGGTAATCGAAAATGCAGGAGCCGAAACTGGCAGTCTGGTTCTCCTGGAAGAGGATCAACTCACTGTGGTGGCTCAATGTAGGGGAAGTAGACAGTGTAACCTAGAAAAGTTTGCTGCTGCCGACTGTGCAACGATTCCTGTCTGCGTCATTCACTCGGTAGAACGCACATCTGAAACTTTGGTGTTTGATGATGCAGTCAGCGAACCATCTTTTTCAACTGATCCTTACATTCAACACCAACAGACGCGATCGCTCCTTTGTATGCCAATTCTCAAGCAAAATCAGCTTATCGGCATCCTTTATCTGGAGAACAATCTCAGCACTGGAGTGTTTACTAGAGATCGCTTGCAAGTCCTTAAACTGTTGATGGCTCAGGCAGCAATTTCACTAGAAAATGCTCGACTGTATGAACAGTTAGAAGACTATGCCGAAACACTGGAACGGAAAGTAGAAGAACAAACTCAAGCCTTGCAGCAGGAGATCGCGGAACGTCAACAAACCGAAGCCGCATTGAGACAAAGTGAAGCAAATTATCGCAACCTGCTACAAACCGCGAATTCCGTCATCATTCGCTATGATCCGCAAGGACGGATTCGCTACATCAACGATTATGGGGTAAAACTTCTTGGCTATGAAGAACATCAGATTTTAGGGCGGAGCTTATTTGAAACCATCATTCCAGAAGCCGAACTTTCTGGACGCGATGTGAGACCCTTTGTCCATGATTTACTTCGTAATCCTCAATCGTACCCGCAAGGCGAGGGTGAAAACCTGTGTCGAGACGGTCGGCGAGTTTGGGTTGTTTGGTCGAATCAAGCCATCTTCAATGAACAGGGAGATGTCGTTGAAATCTTATCGGTTGGCAACGACACCACCCAGCGCAAACAAGTAGAAGAGGCATTACAACGCAGTGAAGCCAAGTTCCGAGCTATCTTTGAAAACTCACAGGTTGGTATCTACCGAACCCGCACCTATGATGGCTTAATTCTCAATGCCAATCAACGCTTTGCCGATCTGTTTGGCTTTGATTCACCCCAAGAGATTATTGGAATTGAACACACTATAGGCTATTGGGTCAATCCCAGCGATCGCCAACAAGGCATTGAGGTGATGAAGCGGGATGGGGAAGTGCGAAGCTATGAAGCACAGATGCGAAAACGAGATGGGACAGTGTTTTGGGGACTTTTCTCTTCTTATCTGAATGCAGCCGATGACTACATCGAAGGGGTGATTGCGGATATTAGCGATCGCGTATCAGCAGAAGTCGCGTTGCAAGCCTCTGAAGCAGAACTACGGGCGCTCTTTTCAGCCATCCCTGATCCAATATGTATCTTCAATGCTGAGGGGCAATTGATCTGTGCGATTCAAGGAAATCCGTCCTATGGAGAGTTGCACCGGAAGGAGTATATTGGCAGAACACTGCATCAACTCTATGCTCAGGAAGAAGCTGATGAATTCTTGAGTTACATTCAGCAGGTGCTGAGAACCCAACAAGTTCTCACCGTTGAATACAGCCAATGGATAGCTGGACGAGAAATCTGGTTTTCGGCTCGCATTGCCCCGATTCAGCATGAGCAGGTGATTTGGATAGCGCGAGATATTACGCCGCAAAAGCGAGCGGAAGCAGCCTCGATTTTGGAAGAACGTAACCGCATGGCACGCGAAATTCACGACACACTCGCTCAGGCGTTTACGGGCATTCTGGCTCAGGTGGGAGCGGCAAAACAGGTGCTAACGGATGATTCAGAAGCAACTCAGGCACACCTAGACCTGATCAAAGAATTGGCACGAACAGGACTGACTGAAGCGCGGCGATCGGTCGTTGCGCTGCGTCCTCAGCTTTTGGAGGAAGGCAGTTTACAGAGCGCTTTACATCGTCTGGTTGCTCAACTCAGAACTGCCGCAATGGATACCACTTTATATTATGAGATCGAGGGTGCAGTGTATTCTTTACCGACTGAAGTCGAGAGTAATCTATTGCGCATGGGGCAGGAAGCCTTAACCAATGCGATTCGACACGCCAATGCTGATGAAATTCGAGTGAAGCTAGGATACGATCGCGATCAGTTTTGTTTGCGCGTGCAAGACAATGGACAGGGCTTTGGAGTTGGGAGTATTCCAGCCTCTGAGGGTTTTGGCTTACTAGGCATGAGCGAACGAGCAGAGCGCATCGGTGCACAACTCACGATTCGGAGTCAACCTGGAGAAGGTACAGAGATGATTGTTACCGTCGATCGGGAGGCATCACAATGAGCCAAGCCATTCGGGTTCTCATTGCAGACGATCATGCTATTTTTCGGCAAGGATTAGCCACGATTATTAACCGTGACCCAGATATGCAGGTGATTGCCCAAGCCGAAAATGGGGAACAGGCGATCGCTCTATTTGAGGAACACCAACCGGATGTCACGCTCATGGATCTGCGAATGCCTGAAGTGGAAGGAGTTGCCGCCATCGGTGCAATTTGTGCTACTGCTAAATCTGCCCGGATTATTGTACTGACCACGTATGATAGTGACGAAGATATTTATCGGGGATTGCAGGCAGGCGCAAAAGGATATCTGTTGAAAGAAACTGAACCTGACGAGCTTCTGAATGCGATTCGTACCGTTCATCGGGGTCAGAAGTATATTCCGCCTGATGTAGGAGCAAAGTTGGTACAGCGCCTCAGCAATCCAGAACTGAGTGAACGAGAACTAGAAGTACTCCACTCACTGGCACAGGGGATGAGTAATGCCGATATTGCGACTGCTTTGAGTATTGGTGAAGGCACGGTTAAATCTCATGTCAATCGCATTCTGAATAAGTTAGATGTCAGCGATCGCACTCAGGCTGTGATTGTTGCCGTTAAACGCGGCATTGTCAATTTGTAGGATGTACTTTCGAGCGACTTCTGATTCTAACTTAAGTTATAGCCAGTCTTCTACTCTGCGATGGCAGCGTTACTCTATCAATTTGTACTATAAAAGTTTTAACTTACTGTAGACGACGGCTTGAAAGCGATCTCCTATATTGAGTTTATGCAAACAGTCATACAGTCAATGGATTGAGCAAGTAAATTGCAAGGTTCCATCCTTGACGCAAATGTAGAAAAATGAACAACGATCGTAGCTACAGTTCCTTGCTTGTACCGCCTTCAACCAAGGATTGGATGCAAGGTGTGCTGAGTGCCAAGGTCGTGCTGGTGATGTATGGAGACTATCAATGCTCTAAAAGTGCGGACGTTTACAAGCTGATTAAATCGCTCAAACCAGAGCTGAGTGCTTCTTTCAAAGAGAATTCTTTATGCTTTATCTTCCGTCATTTTCCGCAAGCACAGATTCATCCTCATGCTCAACGGTCCGCCCAAGCGGCTGAAGCCGCTGCTACTCAAGGACGGTTTTGGTCAATGCACGATACTTTATTTGCCCATAACAGAAGGTTGGAGAATGGTTATCTTGTCGAGTACGCCAACGATTTAGGGCTTGATATTCCTCAGTTTCTCAAAGAGTTGTCTAAACAAGTACATGTCGATCGCATCAATGAAGATATCGAAAGTGGATGCAAGAGTGGAATAACAGCTGCTCCAGCCCTATTTATCAATAACATTCGATATGCCGGACGCTGGAAAATGGCAGAGTTGATGACAGCTATTGTTGCTGCAAGTCACTAAGCTCTATTCATATCTGACTTGTTTGTTAGTGATATTTATACTCACCTCGATCGAGACTTGTCACTGGCTGAACTTGCAGAGATTCTTAATCTTAGCCCGACTTACTTTGCCACTGCATTCAAACAAGCGACCGAGATTTCTCCACGCCAGTATGTGATTCAACAGCGAGTGAGACGGGCGAAATTGATGCTGTCGAAAACGGATTTAGCGATAACCCTTCGGGATAGCTTCTCTACGAGAGGCTGCGCCAACGCTTACCGCGGACATCGCTCTACAAGTCGGCTTCTCCAGCCAGAGCCATTTAACGGAACACTTCAAGCGGTTTACTGGGATGACCCCCAAGCAAGTTCGCTAGCGACCTAATAATCCAGTAAACTGCCATATTGATCGCTTAGTCACAAAGAATTGTAGATAGCAGAGCCTATAGGAGAGAACGAATGGCTGTTCAAAATGTTCACCACCAACCGATCCAATCTTCCGCCTCTCGTCGCAATGTTCTCATTGTCGGAGGTGGACCCGCAGGACTAGCATCCGCGCTAATGTTAGCTAAACGAGGCTGGACTGAAATTACAGTTCTAGAGAGACGAATGACAGCAGATGACCATGAGCCAGACAAGTCATTTAACTACTTAATTGATGCTCGTGGTCAGCAATTTACAGATCTACTAGGTTTAACCGAGCCATTATCAAAGATCAGTGTTCCAGCAACAGAATTCCAGATTACTCGCATCCAGCCCAACGGCGATCGCAAAACACTACAACAGTCGTTTAATGATCCAAAATCTGCCTACTGGGTATTCCGCAGCGCGTTTTTGCAACTACTGTATCAAGAAATTGAACAACATTGGAGCCATCAGATTACCGTATTGTTCAACAGTCGCTGTGTCGCTATCAACAAAACGATCGAACATGAAACAGAATCGCTGGAGGTTATGGTTGAACGTGAAAATTCCTCGCTCACAGAACGATTTCAGCCAACGCTTCTAATGGGTTGTGATGGTCTTCAATCAGTCGTTCGCTCAACGCTCAACACCTGGGACAACTCCAGCAAATTTGAAGTTCAAAAACTTCCTTCTCCAAGTTCTGGCTTGCGATATAAGGTGTTACGCCTACCACCCAATTTTCCCCTAGATGCTGAAGGGGAAAAACATGCTGTATCGACTCAGTCTTATGCAATCCGAGGGAAATTTCGAGAACGACGACGCGCACTGTCGCTGGGGCTACTGCCCATTAAAGATCCAAACACGCATCGACCTGCAATGTTAATCAATTGGGCAGATCATCAACTCTGGCAATTGCAAACTGGTGAAGACGTACTGAATTTTCTTGAACATGCCTTTCCCCAACTGCCGCTACGTCAGGTCATATCGCCCCAAGAAGCCGATCGATTTGCCCAGAGCGACGGGGGAACTTTCCCAATGCCGCAGTTTTGTTCTGGGCTGCATTATCTCTTACCACGTCCCGCAGAAAGAGAATTCAACGAAACGACTACATCCGGTGTTCTGCTCCTTGGTGATGCTGCTCATTGCTTTCCTCCCGATATCGGACAGGGTGTGAATGCTGCTTTAGAGGATGTGTTTGTCTTGAATCAATTACTGACGGAAAACGAAGACGATCTGACGCGATCGTTGGCTGCTTACGAAGTGGTGCGATCGCCCAATAGTGAAGCACTGGTTCGCCTGGTTCAAATTGCTGCTCCCTGGCAGTATAATCAAGCTCCACTGCGGACAAAACTTTGGTTCATGAGATCTGTGATCCGCTTGGGATTGAGCAAATTTCTACCCTTTATTAGTCTACCGATCGCTTTTTTGGTTCGCGATCCTCAATATTCATATCGATCGCTTTGGTTGAACGAGCAACGCACATCCCGCATTCTCTCTTTGATGGGTTGGATAAGTTTCATCGGACTTTTAAGCATCGTAGCGCTGCTTTTACAACGAAATTGATGCTATCGAAAACAGATTTAGCGATTACCCGCAGGGGAACTTGCTTCTCTACGAGAGGCTGCGCCAACGCAAACCGCAGACATTGCTTTACAAGTCGGTTTCTCCAGTCAAAGCCATCTGACCCAACAGCTTAAGCGCCTCACTGGCATGACCCCAAAACAGGTTCGCTAACTTCCAAGCACTACATACACGCACGAGTAAAGGAGACAAAGATGAGGATCAAAGCAATCCAAGGAAAGCAGGGAATCGGAACGGAAGTGAAAGACGTGACTTACGTAGAGGCTGCCAGGTGGGGTAAGTATCAGTGGTGGCGGTATCTTCTGGGGCTGACGATCATCCTCTTTGCATGGATGGTCGCCGCCAACTTCGTTAGCGCGATCGTCGCGCTAGCGCTCGGTGGCAAGGAGGGTGTCGCAGCACTCAGTCGGCTAGATTACGCCGCGTTCGGTTCCGTAGGGGGCTTCGTCGTGGTCATGGCAGGTTTTCCGGTGTTCCTTGCGGGAATTCTCATTGCCGTCTCCCTCATCCACCAGCGTCATCCCCGGACGCTCGTCACGGCGCGGGAGAAGATTAGTTGGACTCGCATCGGTCACGGCTTCGTGGCTGGGTTCGTGCCCTGGGTGCTGCTCGGCGGGTTGGGGCAGTACTTCCTCTATCCCAATAGCTTCTCCTTCAACTCCGATCTCAAGACGTTTGTGCTCTTCGTGCCGATCGCACTAGTCATCACTGCGATCCAGACGACCACCGAGGAGCTTTTCTTTCGCGGGTACATCGTACAGGGCGCGAGCCTGATCTGGTCTAATCGCGTGTTTCTGGCGATCGTGTCGGCTGTGATATTCACCCTGCCGCACGCCACCAACCCGGAGTCACAGGAGGGTGGCTGGATCGGGATGTTCCTCGGCTACTTCGTCGGCACGGGTCTTTTGTATGCGGTCGTTTCATTGATCGACGGCACCACCGAGCTTGCGATCGGCGCGCACTTCGCCAACAACCTCGCGTACTTTCTCTTGTTCAACTGGTCTGGAAGCTTCTTCACTACGCCAGCCCTGTTCAGTATCAGCGAGTATCATGCGAGATTTTACGACTTCACATCTCTCGTGCTGATTCCCGTCTTCCTGGTGATCGTTTTCCGGGTGTTCAAACGCGACAAGGCATCGGAACCCGTTTCTTAGAGCGATCGCAATGGTCGTCGGCAATCCCATCGAACCTTGAAAACAATCGCAAAGGCAACCAGCGGTCAGATCCAAGCACTACACAATCTAAGCACTACATACATGAGTAAAGGAGACAAAGATGAGGCTCAAAGCAATCAAAGGACATCAGGGAATCCGAACGGAAGTGAAAGACGCGACTTACATGGATGCTGCTCGGTGGGGCAAACATCGGGGGTGGCGATATGTTCTGGGACTGATGATCATTCTCTTTGCGTGGTTGGTTGTCGGTAGTGGTGCCAGCGTACTCGTCGCGTTCGCGCTCGGCGGACAGGCAGATCCCTCGGCGCTCGGGCTTGTGGAATACTACCTGTTTGTCATGGCGAGTTTTCTGTTCTTCCTCGCGGGAGTCCTTATCGCTGTCTGCCTCGTCCACCGCCGCCACCCCCGGACGCTCGTCACGGCGCGGGAGCGGATAGACTGGCATCGGGTCGGTCATGGGTTCGTGGCGTGGTTCGTGCCGTACTGCCTCATAGGTGGGCTAGGGCAATATCTGTTCTACCCAGATACCTTCTCCTTTAACTCCGACCTCTTAACGTTCGCACTTTTCGTCCCGATCGCACTGGTCATCACTGCGATCCAGACGACTACTGAGGAGCTTTTCTTTCGCGGATACATTGTGCAGGGCACGAGCCTCGTCTGGACGAACCCCGTCTTTCTGGCGATCGCGTCAGCCGTGATATTCACCCTGCCGCACCTCCTCAACCCAGAGGCGATCGCGGGCGGCTGGATCACGGTCTTTTTTAGCTACTTCCTCGTTCCGGGTCTGGTGTGGACTGTGGTCTCGTTGATTGATGGAACCACCGAACTCGCCATCGGCGTACACTTCGCGAACAACATCGGCGGGGTACTCCTGTTCAACATCACTGGAAGTGCCTTGCCCTCACCCGCTCTGTTCACAATCAGCGAATATCACGCGACCTACGGGGCGCTATCAGTGCTGGTTGCAATACCCGTGTTTCTGGCGATCGCCTACGGGGTGTTCAAGCAGGAGTCGCCCCAATCCGTTTCCCAGAGCCACCAGAAGGGTCGTTGGTGACCCCGATCCCGAACCCATCAGCAACTGAAGTCAGCAACCCGATAAAAGGAGTCAATTATCATGCCTCGTGTTTCTTCAAATCACCTGCGGGAGTCGGGAAAGCCCCCTTCCGCGTCATCGGCTCGGCCTAGCAAGACCTCCCGTCCGGGCTGGCCCGAGATTATCGTCGGACTCGTCGTCTATTTAATCGTAGGGTTCGGAGGCGTCTCGCTGTTCAAGCAACTCGGTCTTGACCCCGTGATCCACGGCCTGATCTTGGCTGCATGGACCGGCGTCGCCACCCTCATCGCGTTCACGGCAGCCGCGCGGCTGCGGATCCGTTCCCTGAGCGCCTTCGGTGTACGCCGAACCTCCAGTCGCTGGCTTCTGACCAGTGTTGGCGTAGGGCTGGTTGCCTTTGTGCTCAAGGGTCTGGCGATCATGGCCTGGATCCAGATCACCGGAGACACGGACAATGTCCAGGATGTTTACGCAGAGGGTGGTCGCGGCGGGTTACTGTCTCTGGTTTTGTCCACAGTATTGATCTCCGTCTTCTCACCCTTCGGCGAGGAACTGCTCTATCGCGGCATCGTCACCAACGCGCTGCTGCGCTATGGCTCGTTCGCTGGGGTGGTGGGCAGCACCGTGATCTTCGCCCTCATGCACGGTATTAACATTGTCTTTCCGGCGGCCATTGTGGCCGGTCTCGCTACCTCTGAGGTCTTCCGTCGTAGCGGCTCGATCTGGCCCGGTCTCGTCGTTCATATTGTTTTCAACCTGCCCACAATTCCGGTGATGGTAGCTACTGGTATGAACTGATAAGACGGATCATCTGGAGGTTAAACTAATGGCAACTCTGAAACAATTTGGGATTTTATTTATATTGGGCAGTGTGGGCATTGTCATGTTCACGATCGCGTCTATTCCTTTAGTCGAGCAACAGTTAGCGAAACTGTCTCCAGAAATACTGGAAAAAGTGCCTCCATTGTGGATTTTAATGCTTCTGCAAGGACTACAGTATTCAATTCTACTGGCAATCAGCATTCTGGTCGGAATTGGTTGTGCCTATCGTGTTGGATTAAGCTCCCATTTGATTGATCATTGGGTGTTTCACACCGCTAAGTCTCCATCTTTTGCCGTTGAGATGAAGTGGAGCTTGGGTGTGGGTGCAGCGGCGGCGATCGTTCTCTTGTTGATCGATCAATTGATGCAACCTGTCCTACCTGAAGCGCTACGGGCAGCCAATAATACAGAGCCAAGTTGGTTGAATTTGCTCACAGCAATGTTCTATGGCGGCATCACTGAGGAAATTTTGATGCGCTGGGGTTTAATGTCGCTGCTTGTTTGGATCGCGTGGAAAGGGCTAAAACAAGGCGTTACGTTGCCAAGCCAAGGGATTTACCAGGGTGCGATCTTTGTAGCCGCGTTGGTATTTGGACTACTACACCTGCCAGCGACTGCTGCGATCGTTCCCCTCACTCCAGTTGTGATTATTCGGGCGTTGTTACTGAATGGGATTGCGGGGATTGCGTTTGGCTGGCTCTTTTGGCAATATTCGCTAGAGGCTGCAATGTTAGCCCATATCAGCGTTCATGCTTTTACCTCTGTTCTTAGCGGTTTACTGGCAAGGTTGGCTTAAGTTTTGGAATAGATATCGTAGGGCTAGCACTGCCCACAAAGCTTTACCGTGAAAGGTTTTAAAAATGGTGGGCGATGCCCACTACTTGAATTGATGCTCAACTCTACAGTTTTAAGGTGGTAAATCAAATGATTCAGTACAAAGATTTTGCGCCTCGGATTACTGAACGGGGACCCTTCGGCGGAGCTTCCGATTATGAATCCTTCTCTGAGGTTGTGAGTGCTGTAAATCAGTGGATTGAAAATACAACGATACAGGTGATCAATGTTGAAACTGTTGTTTTACCCGATCGGATTGAAGGCACAAGTGATGATGTCTACGGAGTGACGACCAGTAATGCTTTCCACCCAGTGATGATCAGTCAGGGTCTTGCAATCAAATGCTTTCAATGTGTGCGTGTGTGGTACAGAGAATAAGCTTCACCGGAGAAGAAATAATGAAACGATTTACCTTGTTTACTTTCCTGTACCTCGCGCTGGGAGTTTGCCTGAGTGCGATCGCACTTGGATACCCAAACCTGCCTTCGGATCTTCAAAGAAGCTTGTTCATCAGTGCAGGAACCTCCTACATTTTTTGTCTCCTCAGCACCTTCCCATTTTGGCGCGAGAGGACGATCCGCTTCTATCGCAGACGGAATTCACCGGTAATTCTACCCTGGTTGGTGATTGGATACTATATTGTTTGGATGATCTGGGAGGTTCAGAGTCAGAACTGGACGATGGAAGCCATTTTAGGAGCGTTTTGGCGGCTAATAGTTGTCTTACCGTTTGTAGAACTCATTGTGATTACATGGCAAGTGAATTCTGAACATTAGTGTCTAAATTAGATGGAGTAATAACTCCGACACGAAATTGATGCTAACTAGAACTGATCCATCAGGAGGACAATCATGAAACTTCAAACCATTTTCAGATTAATAACGATCGCTACAGGATTGCTCGGAGGTTCACTCACTCATCCCGCGATCGCCCACAGCATTCCTCCACAACAAACCTCCCCCATTCTGATCGCCACTGCCTACACTGATTTAACCTTACCTACCTTACGCCAAGGTGATCGCGGCACAAACGTGCAATTGTTACAGCGCATCCTTCAAGACAATGGCTTTTTAGGAGCCGCAGGTGTGAGGTTAGGCAATCCAAGAGAGGCGCTCGTCGATGGCATCTTTGGTGCGGTCACAGCTTCTGCAATACGAGATTTACAGCAACGATACAGAATCCCAGTTACAGGGCGAGTCAATCCAACCACCTGGGAAGTCCTGGATATGCACGAAAACCCCTATCGATCCCCGCTTCCCTGGAAACAACAGAACATTACACAACCATAAGCCACAGAAGATTTCTAATGAACCGAAAGATTCTTTCAACCAAAATCACAACCACAATCGCAATCACAATTCTGTTCGGCGTACTCCTACTGTTCAATTTTCCATCCCTGGCTCAAGTCAGTTCACAAGTGATTCCCAGAATCGAAGTGATCGAAAGTTCTGAAGGGATTCCACCCAGCTACCGTTTAGTCATTAGCCGGTCGCAGGACAATGTTTATGTCTTCTGTCCGACTGACTTCGAGCCACAGTTGGACTATCTGCGAAATGTGAAGGCGATTCAATGTAAGCCGTTTACCAGTCCCTAGAAGTAAACCAGTTAGGGGCAACAGCATAACAACTCACACCACTTTGTTGCTTTGAACAGAGGAGAGATTCAGATGTCAGAGAACAATAAAGCAATTTTAGAAGCGGCAAACGCGGCGATCGCCCAAGGCAACAATGAAGGATTCTTGGTGTTCTGCACCGACGACACGCAATGGACGTTTGTAGGAGACAAAACCCTCAACGGAAAAGAAGCCGTTCGCCAATGGATGGCAACGACATACGTAGAGCCGCCAAATTTTATGGTCGCTAACTTAATCGCTGAAGGTGATTTTATTACGGCACTCGGCGACATCACAATGAAGGACGAAGACGGGAAGACGACTCATTACTCGTACTGCGACATCTGGCGCTTTCGCGGCAGCAGGATTGTCGAATTAAGGGCTTTCTTGACATACTCACCTGCCTGAAGGCGAGGTGATTCTTGACGCTTCGTTGACAGATGCTACCGGAGTAGTCTTATCCCGTCTCTGCGTCCGTTTAGAGTCGTGGCAATGCCCTATCCCGACTTTGTTT
>NZ_JADEXR010000228.1 GCF_015206995.1 aff. Roholtiella sp. LEGE 12411
GTGCAAGGACATACCCTGATTTACTCCAGGCATTAGATGCGGCATTCGCAGAAGTGACGATAGAGAATTTACTCGGTTGGTTTACTCACTGCTGCTACTGTACTTCAGAAGACTGATAACCGCTATACCACTTCTTCTAATGGGTTGCGACTTACGCACAGAGGGTCAATTTCCACCCCAAAGATTTGCTGCATAGTTTGACTAGGATACAACGTTACTGCTTTGTTCCAAACAACAGGAAAAACTGCATTAAAACCCGTCTCAGCAAGGAAGTCCATTGCCTCGGCTATGCGTTGCTTTGAGCTGAGAACTTTACTATCAGTGGTTGTGAGCCAGACACCGCGTATTTCTGCCATACTCAATTATTAGTTCTTACCAATTGCGATCGCTTGCCAACCTAACCATTGCTACCTTTTACATCGTTGATATCTTTATACTAGAAGGTTAAACAGGCATGTAACCTAAATGCTAGTCCTGAAATTATGAGCATTAACGAAATATCTCTTCGAGCGGCTGAGGAAACAGATGCGTGTGTGATGAGTGCAATTCATATTGCTGCTATCAAAGCTCTACCTCCAACTTTATACACGCAGAAAGAACTGCTAGCTTGGCGTAATTACCGCGACCAACCCGATGGTTCAAATATTTTGAAGAGTATGAAATTTGAAACTTTCTGGGTTGCTGTCGAGCGTGATCTAGTCATAGGATTTGCTAGTTACATTGTTGATGAACTTATCGGACTATATGTCCATCCTAAATATCAAGGCAAAGGAATAGGAAGCGCTCTAGTTAGACATTTTTGCAACGAAGCAATTAATCACCGTATAGATAAGGTGATTACAAATGCTAGCCTTTATGCTGAAGGATTTTATTTGCAGTTAGGATTTACTGCCATCCAAAGAGCACCTCATCAATTGAGAAATCGCATAATTGTTCCAGTTAGTAAGATGAGTAAGATATTATCTGACCCTAATTTTTAATTAAGGCTTATTTATTATTTTCTCTCAGTTGGCAACAACTTTTTAAACATATTTTAAATTTAATTCTTATTGGTCTGGAGTTTAGACTCTGGAGTTTAGACTAAAGCAAGCAAAAATAGCTCAACATTTGAACCAATTGATTCCATGTTGAACAATGAAATGAAACCAGAGTAATAAAAGGGATGAAAAGCCGTTAAGCAGTATTTTTAGATACTTTGTTGGGCTTGGTAAAGGTTTTTTTGACAATGGGATAACGAGTTCGTGGCGCTCTAGTAGGTCTACCAGGAGTCCAACCAGGGGACTTTCCTCTGGGTTTGGGGTCAGGTGCAGGTGTTCCAATCCGAGCCAAAACTGCGGCAAAGGCGTTAGCGACTCGACCCGGGGATAATTTCTGGCTTGAGTGTTGCCAAGGTAGAGGGCAATCTTTGATGCGTTTGCCCTGGCATATTGTGTTTTAATGCCTTCAATAATTGAAGCTAGGACAGAGTTTATCAACGGAATTCGGCGGTAACTTAGCCTATCATTAGTAAAAGTGAGATTCTGTATTAGGCTAGAACCTTGGTACAAATAATAGTGATGAAAATGACTGCACAAGGAGAAACCCCAAGAATCCAAATAAATTTAGATTTATCGCCAGAACTTTATGAGACACTAGACAAGCTGGCTCAACAGATTAGTGGAGATCATGCGGAAGTGTTGGTAAAAGCGATCGCACTTATGGAAGTCGCAGTAGAAGCCAAGCAAAAAGGTAAGCATTTCTGGATTGCAGACGAGAACCAAAACCTTGAAACTGAAGTTATTGGTATCTAACAGCATGACAGATTTAATAGATTTATCAAAAATAATCGCTAGCAAAGGTGACAAACCACTACTTGTATCAATACTCAACTTACAGTCACACAAAGAAGCAGAAATTGAGCAAAAGTTACGAGAACTCAAGTTTAAACAGGAACTAAGAAAAGATTGGATTTTATTTATTGTCCGAGATGTAGTAATCTTTTCAGCTGCTATCCTTTTCATTTTTGCTGTTAGCGGCTATTCCCTATTTATCCAGATTTATAGGTAACTCATCGGATGATAGAGTCTGACTAGCGCATCGTGGCAAATAAGTATCATATTGTACAAAATATCTCTATAGCTTAGAAGTATTAATTTGCTTTAAAAATTTAGGACAAAATACCAGCTTGCTTAGCATTCCAGAAATTTGATTGCTATATTATACTAAATAACTATTCTGGCAAGGATTTGAAAGCTGTGAGGGATGATTTGCAGGACTTGGAGATTAGTCAGAAGGAACTACAAAAGCTGACTAGTTTACCTGTTAATGATAAACTTATAATTATTATAAATCCTCTCAAAAAGTTGGGAGAAAATTTGATAAAAAAAATTAAAGGCTCTGAAGGAGCAACTGTAGTTTTTATTGGCTTTTCTACAGTTGTTTTTGGCTATCTTATACTTGATGTAATTATCAAACTATTTGCTACATGGATAACAATTCCATCTTGGATATTGTTAATAATTTTAGGTCTGTGGGTAGGAGGAGTGATACAAACTATATTATATTTAATCTGGAAGAATAAAAATAAATTTATTAAACTAAATATGACAAATTCTTTACTGATTTTGTTAAATGATGTTAATAGATATAATTCTGTTATTAGAGCGATAGATATCAATGACCAAATAGAAGAAGCTGGAAATCCAGAAGTGAGTATAAAAGAAAGAAAAAAAGTTATTGAAGCACTGAAACTTACAAGAACCGATTTAGTTCGTGCTTTAAAGACAGAAAAGATTTTGAGAGAAAATAAAAGCTTTATCATCAGTAATACAGAACTGTTTGTCAACAATTTAGCAACTTTAACAGCTATGCAAGTAACTGAACAGGCTACTGAGCATGGAAGATTACTCAATGAAGCATTGCAAATTGCATTAGATGTGCAACATGAAATGAGAAAATTGCAGAGTCAGCGTTAAAACCAATAATCAGGAGAATTGCGTGAGGCGAATGAGTTGGACAGAGCGATCGCTTTTTCTGTACTTTACATCTTCAATGGCTTTTTCCGTAATCCTGCCCACGACTACAATCCCCGGTTTAACATAAAGAATATTCCTGAAGCGATCGCTCATCAGCATGGACTGGAAAGAAATTAGAGGTAACTGGGTAATCGTTCCGCAAAATCCCATCGGTATCATCCATTTTTTGGGAGGTGCATTCGTCGCCACTGCACCCCACATTACTTACCGTTGGTTACTAGAACAATTGGCAAGTAAGGGTTATGTTGTAATTGCTACACCTTTCGTTAACACGTTAGATCATACTGCGATCGCTAAATCTGTACTCCTAAACTTTGATCGCACTCTCGAACGCCTACAGGACACTGCGACATTACGCAAGCTTTATCTTCCCATCTACGGTATTGGGCACAGTATGGGCTGTAAACTCCACTTGCTGATTGGTAGCCGCTTTCAAATAGAACGTGCTGGGAATATCTTAATATCCTTCAACAACTACGCCGCCAGGGAAGCTATCCCCTTAGTTGAACAGTTCAATTCTACTTTTGCGATTGAGTTTACCCCCACACCGTTGGAAACTAACAAGCTTGTACAAGAGCAATACAGTATTCGGCGCAATTTATTAATAAAATTTAGCAATGACACCATCGACCAATCGGCAGCTTTAACCAAAATCTTACAAGAACGCTTTCCTGAGATGGTGACAGCACAAACATTACCTGGAACTCACACCACACCATTAGGTCAAGATATCAAATGGCAAACTGGAGCATCTTTCACCCCTTTTGACGCCCTAGGACAATGGTTCAAGCAAGAAGCATACCGCGACTTGAACGAGCTAAAACGCATCATTTTTTTGTGGCTAAATCCTCTTTCACCGCCATAATATTTTATGAATGTTAAAAGGTGATAAATTCAATGGACAATTGAGAATGGGTTAGTAAGATATCTGTATTGATACTGCTAACCTATTAACCTTAACTATATTTTTATTTTTAAATCCAATTATTAATTAGTGTTGCCTGCAATTTTCTATGTTTCAAATACTAATAATTGATGACGACCATTCAATGAAAATACTCCTGAAAAGGATGTTGGAAAAACAGGGTTATGAGGTACTTGCTGCTAGTAGTGGAGAAGAAGGAATAGAAAAGGCGTTGGCTTGTCATCCAGCACTAATTATTTGTGATTGGATTATGCCAGGCTTGAATGGACTAGAAGTCTGTCACCGCATCAAGACAGACCCCAAATTATCCACCACATTCTTTATTTTATTAACATCCCTAGATTCAGTTGCCGATTGTGTCAAAGGCTTAGATGCTGGTGCAGATGATTTCATCTCCAAACCCATCGAGCAAAATGAATTACAAGCAAGGGTTAGAGCCGGATTGCGCCTGCATCAGCTGAGTCGAGATTTGCAAACCCAAAAGCTGCTTTTAGAAGCAGAAATGTCAGAAGCAGCAGAATATGTGCGATCGCTTCTACCTCTCCCCACAACTGATCCCTTCAATATCAATTTTCGATTCATTCCCTCACGACAACTTGGCGGCGATTGTTTCGATTACTACTGGCTCGATTCCGACTATCTAGCAATTTATCTACTAGATGCAGCCGGACATGGACTCAAAGCGACTCTTCCTTCTGTGTCAGTGCTGAATCTGCTTCGTTCCCGCGCACTCAAAAGTTTGAATTACTATCAACCTAGTGATGTGCTAAGAGCATTGAATGATACCTTCCAAATGAGCTATCAAAATGACAAATATTTTACAATCTGGTACGGTGTTTATAACCGAGTTAAACGCCAGTTAATTTATGCTAGTGCAGGTCATCCACCAGCAATTTTAGTAACTTGTACAAATCAAACAATTTCTGAAGTTAAATACTTGAAAACACCCGGTATGCCAATCGGTATGTTTCCAGAAGCAAAATATGTTGATGGGTTTTGCAATATTGAAAACTCTAGCACCCTCTATATTTTTAGTGACGGTGCTTATGAAATTACTAAATCTGATGGCACTCTTTGGAGTTTAGATGCTTTTATTCAGCTATTAGCTAACATACAGCATCCCTTTGACTACCAACTCGAACAGATACTAAATTACCTAATCGCTTTAAACTCCAAAGAGGCTTTTGATGATGATTTATCTATAGTTCAGATTCAGTTTGATTAACTAATTTTTGGAGACTAGAATCTGATTAAATGCTTCTTGACTCGGAAAAATCTCAAATACCTTATCCATATTAGTTAGTTCAAATAATATTCTGACTTGCTCATTGATTGAGCAGATAACAAGCTTGCTATCTGCCGCTCTTAATGTTTTGAAAGCCAATACCAGAGCACCCAAACCAGAACTATCCATAAACGTCACATCTTGAAAATCTACTAATACGATTTTTGCACCACTTTCTAGAATCGTAGTAATATTTTGCCGAAACTCTTGTGAGGTTGTAGCGTTTAAATTTCCGCTGAGCTTGATGATTTTTACTTGTTCTCTCATAATATGTTACTGTGATTTATGTAAATGATGTTCTGTTTTCGTTAGTATATCCCAATCATAGATCATTTGAAAAAAGCTTACCAGATAGAAATCAAGTACTATTAACCTTCAATGCTTTATCAGCAATAATAAATTAGGTGTTGGCAATTATCAAGCATTGATTTTTTTAAGACAATAATTATTGTCTTTTTATTAAAAATAACCAACTAGATGCAAATAAATATCATGATTAAATCTGTTATTGAACAATTAAAATCAGTTATATCAAGCATTTTAAGAGTAGCATCGCTCCTTTAACCTCTAATAAACATAATTATAAAAATTCCTTAGCTATTGTAGTTTAGTCACAGATAAATTCCGAAAATCTTACTGATAAATTTGATTTTATTAGTGCCAACGTCGAACCTAAAAATTAAATCGTCTTGAAACGTAAGGTAGTAACTTCTCCTTGGCCCAGGAGAATAGAAATCACAAACTCAGCCCCATTTACTGGCTACGAAATACATTCTAACCTGTCTCCATGCTTTTATGAGCTAATCTGGTAGCTAATACACAGTTCCATAGCAGTACCTTTACTAGTAGGTTTAGTAGTAAAGAAAGGATCAAAGATTCGCTGTTTTACTGACTCTGGTATTCTAGCCCCGTTGTCGGTAATGCGAATTATTACTTGATTTGGCTCTAAGAGCATGTTTTAAAAGTATTGGGCGAATATAATTCGCTACTACACAAACAAAGTCCGCCTATCGCGCTTGCGCTGCGCTACGCGCACCACGCGGACTAATGAAAAATCATTTGTGTTTGCCTAACTCTCTCTCACAGGACTTACTTTAGCTCGATAAAGCAGTTTGTCTCCTTGAAGATAACCAGTGTAGCGCACCTTGACTATCTCGCCTAGTTGTGCGGTTCCTTCCATCAATTGGTGCAACTGGGGATTGTATGGTATTTCGGCTCCCACAGGTGCGATCGCTTCCACCTCCCACGCCTGCAAAAGTTTTTCTAGAGGTTTTTGCACCAACGGCACTATTTTGACTGCTGCTAACTGTGGATTTTCCTGCGCTTTCTGCGCTGCTGTGGGCCATTGCAATAATAGAGACTCCAGCAGTTGCAAACTCGACTGCTGAAACTCTTGCTGCAATACCTCTCGTTGCTTTTCTAGCTGAAGTTGCGATCGCTGGTACTCTCTTTTGAAATCTGCAATTTCCTTGCTAGTTCTAAGTTCTGAAGATACTTGATACTCAACACTCTGGACTGCAAAAGTAGCTATTAATTCACTCAATGGCACTTGTAGTATTAGCGACAGCTTGAGCAGCACGTCTATCCGCATCCGCTCCAACTTTCCTTGGCGTAACCGCAAAATTTGACGCTCTGAGACACCAGCAGCACGACTCAGCGCTCTAAAACTAGAAATACCTACTTGTTGCATTAAATCTTGCAACTTCTGGGTGAAATTAGTATTGGGCATGGGGCATGGGGCATGGGGCATGGGGCATTGGGTATTGGGCATTGGGT
>NZ_JADEXR010000229.1 GCF_015206995.1 aff. Roholtiella sp. LEGE 12411
CACTCATTGGAGGCACAATTATAATCAAAGGGGCTAGCGGGGCGAGTGTCAAAAGTCTGATTGCTGGTTCCTGCTTGATGCTAGGTGGAATAGGGATAGCTTCGACTAGCTTGTATCAAGTCAAAGTCGAATCAGAGATCGATAAAATACTAGAAGAAAGACGCAAAGCAATGCCCACGAATTGCAGGGGGTGCAGGAATTTTCACGGAATTAAATATGGGGGAGTGATGCTAGTTTGCGCGATACATCCAGGTGGTGTAGAGAATGAGCATTGCCCAGATTTTGAGAAGTTTGGTTAAAAGAAGGGCGGAACCGACAATGCTTAAATTCACTCAAAATCAACTAGAATTCTTACTTTTTGTGCAAAGCCAAGATGATTGGCATTGCGAAGCTTTCGTAAAAGTAGTCCAATCTCAAAGAAACGAGAATTTTATGCCTGACAAGAAGTTAGATGAGGCTGAGTTTGAAGAAATGATGGAAAAATTAGAGGCATTTTCAAAGGAGAAAATTTGTAATTTGCAAACAGCATTAAACTATCTTCAGTCTTTGTAAGGAGCAACAAGATGAAATTTGGACAAAATAAAAGTGGCGAATTTTATGCGGCAGACTATGTTCCCGAATCAGGACGTGTCGAAGTAGTTGATACAGATCAATCTTTAGAGAAATTACTAAACCGCCACAACATACCAGAAGACGACACGGAGCTACCACAAAAACAAAATGGCAAAAAAAGAAAGTAAGACCAGAGCCGCAGGTCATGATTTTACGAAGGTGCTGGACGAAAACGAACCACCGAAAAAGTCAAGGTAGGAACAATAAGATGACATTAACTTTAGATAAATCCTCCAAGATCAAAGAATCTTCTTTAACCAAAGCATTGCGGCATATAAATCAATTAAACTTCAAGATTGCTGAACTAGAGCAGCGGCATCAAGAGTATGTGCAGGGGCAGCAGAATCTCATAGAGACGATTGCCTCCATTTGTATGTCTTCGATGCAAGAGGTTGAGGCTCTACGTATTTTGGTCTGCAAAGGCGAAGCTCCGTGTCGGCGGTATTTGCGGAGTCTGTTGGTGAAAAGACGATTGGCGAGTAAAAACTAAGCGCTCAGTGATTCTGGCTGTGTATCGGCTATTTCCAGAACCCGACGCAACCAATCTTGTGTTTGAAAAGCAGCAGATTGCTTTTGTTGGGCATCAGTCCACATATCTTCCCAATGGAATAGCCAACGGGTCAAAAGACGAACTAAGTCAGCTAACTCACAGGCTCGGTCAATATCATCTGCCTCTACCATCTCTGGCACAGTCCATTCAATGAAGTATCTGCTTTCATCGACCAAAGCCAGTAACAAATCTGCTGATGATGCTTCAGTCCACAAAGATTGAATTTGTGACAAATGGGCAGCTAAACGATGTAACCGGGTAGGAACATCATCTTGCATAAAAATTTGTTGCTTTGGTGTCACTTCAATCATAAGTTTCCCAGGAATTCGATAATGATTTGGGCTACCCTTTCTCTAATATTAGGGTCAAGTATTTCCATTTTACGATTTTGGCGAGGACGGAGATTGACCATAGACTCATAGATAATTTTTCTTGTTAATGGCATAAAGCTGGCTGCCCAAATATCTTGTTGTCTACTGCCATCATCTAGCAACTTTTCTTCACAATCCGCGTGCAGACCACCACCACCAACCAACACTCGACGCTCAATATCAACTGCGGTTTTGATATAGAACTTGTGCTGTTGCAGCAGTAGTTCAAGTTGCTCAGGTGTGGCACGATTACGCAATAGAAGAATCAATCAACCGCCCTCACTAAATTTCCTCATGTTCATTTTCCGATTCTGGTAGCTCAACTTCACAATTGTTCATCAGACAACTCCAATCAACGCCATCCACATTTATGGATTCATCGTAACCATCAGCTTTTAGTATTTGTTGAATTAACTCCTCCACTGGAATTTTAAGTATCGATGCTTCTTGTCGCAAGTCTTTACAGACTTCTTTCCAGTTATCTGCATTAGAGACTCTATCGATTAAGATGGCTTCGGCCATGCGAGTTTTGGAAACTCCTCTGGTATGTCCCCAAAGCGATAAACGAATTTCTTTGACTATAGGAAGATTTACCGGAAATCGGCGATCGCGTTTTCTGACCATTTAAAACCTATATACCAGCACTAGATGATTTTATCGATTATACAATTAATATTTGGAAACCAATTAGTACATTTTTAGTTTCTAAATGGTACAAAATAACTAGGAGCGCCCCGATGAGGCTAGTCATCGGGACTTCTCCTACCGCAGACGACACCTGTAGTAAGGAGCATTAAAAGTATGCCACGCCGCCAGTTAGCAAAGATAGATAAATTTGCACAAGCCCTAATTACCCAAAGAGGTCGCTCAATTTCCCCAGGAGAATATGAGTATGTTTCTATTGGCGCGACATTAATTAGGGAGAATCTATACAAGTTTTTTGATGGTACTGGTGTACAGCCACCAGAATTGAAAACTGTAAAGAACTGGTTTTATAACGATTGTCCTGATTGGGCGATCGCAATACTTTCGCGTGAATTAATTTCCCGAAATCGGGAAACTCCCCAATAATCCAAACTCTTATTGCCCACCAAGCGTGGGTATTTTATTATTTAAATAGTTCAACAGTTCGACCAAACAATGGAGCAGTTAAGCGTTAAACGATGCCGAGAGTTATTGAGGATTCAATCGAAGGACACGATAAATAAATATTTGAAGGCTTTGAACTTATTTGGACAAGCTTATCTAAGTTGGTCAGAGATTAGACAAGTTTTAGAGCTACAGATTTTCTTGGGACTAAAACACGGGAGAAATAGCAAATCAATCTTTTGTAAAATGACACGCCAGCAGATTGAAGAGACGTTCACCAGCTATGGAGTCGATGTTGATGCCAGGTTAGCAGCCTTACAAAAAATACATAGAGGCTCCGTACCTAAAAACCAGTTTGTGTAGTCAGCCTTTCCAAAAAATGAACTGCCAAGATATTGCTGATTACACTCTAATACAATTGCATTGTAAGCGTTTGCAGCTTTTTGCCTTAAATGACACACTACATTTATTCTGCTGAATTTACCGAAAATAGCCTTGTTGGATTTTCACAAAAACCATAAGCAGCGATGTTACTGTAATACTACAAAGCTAAAACAATTACGGGGCATGGATTAAGCAGAACGTTAGGAAGTGGGGTGTACATTATTTGATTCTCAAACCCTTGAAAATGGGTACACTTTTTTCTCAATAGGTCAGTGAGTGTAGTACGAGGGGAATAAGTACAGATATCCATATATACGGAGATAGCGTAATGTGTACAGGAAAGAGAAGTATACAAAAACATCTTTTAATGGTGAGGTTGAGATAATAGAGAAAGAGGAAAGAACTTCATCAGGTTTGTTAGAATTTTGTACAGCCGTTATGGCAATTAGTCTTTCAATTTTGACAGCCACAATAATATTGCAGAGCTTTAACTATGCCAGTAGTATTAGAAGATTGGATAAGCCAATCAACCAATCTGAGAAATATATGCCAGAAGATTCGGGGAGCCAAAATTAGCTCACGCACATGGTATGAATGGGAGCGATTAGCAGGTGCTTGTTACGCACAAGGCAAAAAAGTCTGCGCTCGTCAATATACCCATGAGCAGACAAAAATGCTGTTGTGTTTGGCGACTTTACGCAAGCATCACCCACGTATCAGAGTGACTTATCGGAGTTTGAGAGATTATTTCCAGGCGAATGAATACAAATTGGAGGAAGTATTTGACAAGTACTGTAATCAGGTAAATTCCGGTGAGGCTTTTGTAGCAGATGAAGTCAAACAGCAACCTCTCAGAGTAGCGTTAAGTGAGGTAAAAAAGTGTTGCGATCGGATTATGAATCGGGAGATTTCGAGAAATTGTTGGGCCAGTTGGAAGCAGTTTTTGAAAATCCCGAAATATGAACGGTTTGTAGATGAGGGTAAGGCCTCGTTATTAACGTATATGGCTTGTTGGAGGCATGATTTTCCGACAAAAAAGTTTCCATTGGTGCGTCAATTGATAGTAATGATGACGAGTGCATCACGTCGGGCGATGACGATGGAAACAGCGTCTAGTGCCAAGATGTGGCATCAATGGCAGATGAGAGGGTGCAAAGGTAAAGACTTACGCAGGTATCTGGCAATGTGCGGTTATAGGGTGTCACTGCGGACTTTGTATAAGTGGGGCGATTTCAGCCAGCGAAGGCATTATTCAGTATCAGAGTTGCAAGAGTGGAAAAGAACAGCATCACAAAGGAAAGTGGCATGATCAAATTGCTAGATGGATTGAATAACGTTTTAGCTTACACAATTAATTTTGTGTTGTGCGGAGAATATTGCAATTTTAGTTAAGGAGAAAAGTATGGCAGCACGAAAAGGTGAATTGACAGTACAGGGGACAGAGGCACAAACATCAATAGAGCCTCAATCGATAAAAATAACTAAGGGCAAAGAACAAAAGGGAGTGCCAGTATTAAGTTCTTTTTCGCTGGTGATTGAGCAACTAGAAATAGCTTTTGATGAAGACTTGCGCCTAGCAATTTTTGAGCGATTAGTACGAGAGCAGCAACAGATTGCTCAACAAGCAACGCAAGAGGAAAAAGTTACTAAGGCATTTGAAATCGCTAGGCTAGAGGCAATTGAACAAGCAAAACAAAAGGGGAAGCAATCAGCCAGGGCAGAGATAGCACAAAGAAAAAGAGAGAAATTAGCAGCCATCCAAAAACAATTCATTGAAGTAGATCTTGAAAAACTCATTGATAGTTGTGACTATTTACCTTATGAAACGATGAAACAAACTATTGATGGCTTTGCAGCCCAAGTAGGTGTGAAATTGGAGTGGAAGGATTTAGATGATGGACAATTCGAGTGCATCCCAAGCATCACCTGAAGTACAAGAGTTTATCGACACAGTAAATCAGGGGAAAGGATTTAACACCGTAACCCAAATCATCAGTTCAGAGGTACAGCGCCAACTCGAAACCCACTTGATGGAATTTCAAGCAGCGATCGCACAGTCTAACTTGGCAGCAATTGAGGTGATGTCAGAAGAATTGCAGAAAATTAAGTCAGAATCAGCGACATTAAGTGGGGTAATGGAGAGATTAACCGCAGCTGTCGCTCCCGACCTCCCTGCAACCGAAGATGAAGTTGTTTCTTTCCAACAAGCGATTAATAATCTGGAACAATATGGAAGCATTATTCCCTCTCAATCTGATATCGTGGCTGCTCAGTTGAGGATGCGAAATCAACGGGCTTGGTCGTTGGTGTGGCAAGCTCTAGCCAAAATGTTGATCAAGAAATTGGAGAAGGTGTTTGCAGGTAAATCTAAGCAGTCTGATCCACTAGAAAAGAAGTTCAAAAAATTGGAGGAAGAAATTTGATTACAGCGTACTTCCATCGAGCGTATTGGTGCTACGAGAATAATTTGGGAATTGCCAAGATTCATTACGAGCCACTAGGAATTTTTGCAATATTATTTGAAAGTGGTATCCCCAAGATTAATGTCAATTTCTTGGACAATCAGGAGTTCTCCTACTATTGGCAGAAATATCGAAAAGCAGGAATGAACTTACTTTTAGGGGTGCAGATTGACCGCGATGTTGAATTAACCAGGGTGATTGAGAAAAATAACATTTTTAAGTTCCCTGAAATTAACTTAGAGGTCAAGTTAGAAAACAATATCCGTTCTTTCCGAACTGTAGGGGCAGAAGAATGGATTGAGTTTCAAGATGACGTGTTCGTAGAGTATCAGCCTTGTAAATCATTGATTCACGTTATTTAAACAAATGGCAAAAACAACACCGAAGACTGAATCGCCAAAAAACGAAGGATTAAATTTATCCGATTTAGGCGGTGACATTAACAAAGCTTTAGTTTTTCCAGATTCCCATTTTGGTTTGGAATCGGCTGTATGGGAGAATGCCCAGCGCATTGCTGATATGTTGCCTGTGAATGTCAGAGCTTTTGGCGACCTCACAGACGAGCATATAGTCTTAGCTGCGGAAAATGCTAAGGGCGCAGAAATCCAACTCAAAAATTGGACTGAGTACGACACACTTACCGGACGTTATTTGAAAGCTCTGATCAAAACCAGGGAAAAACAAGCATCTGTTGCTGAAAACGTTGGTGAGGCAAGGGTTACTCTTGCAGAGATGGAAAAGAACTTAGGGGTATCTCTTGCGAATCTCGAATCGAAATTCCGGCAAATAGTTGGGGGAAATCGTTCAGCCATAGCTGGTGTCCAGGATGATTTGGGAATTAGCTTAGGTAAGATTGCTGACCAGTATTCAGAAAGTAAAGCTAAGAAACAGGAAAAACTGACGGCTGAAACCACCAAGAAAGAACCAACTCCTTATGAAGAACAAACGAGCAATTTGGTGACTCGGTTTCAAGAACTTAGAAATGCTCGTTACTCTGGAACACCTGGAATCACACAACGCATTCAAAAGACAGCACAATGACGACTAAGCAAATAACTTTATCGATAACTGGATTTCTAGCATTGGTTGCATTTGGGTACTTCAGCACTCAAATAATTGGTGCAACAGCCACTTCCCTAATTGGGTTTGGAGGAATAGGTACGGGTGCTGTTTTAGAAGTTAAAAATCACAAATCGAAGCAACCCAAAAACAATGTCACAAATCTGTAAGATTCTAATTTGGATGTGCAGTTTTTTAGTAGCCAGTGCAGTTGCTCAATTAATCAGCTTACTGCCCTGGTCGTTTCTAGTTGTAGGAGTAAGTGCTGTAATTATTTACTCTCAGGGGAAAAATAGTAACTCAATGTTGCTACAAGTTATCGGGAGCATCTCACTTTTTGAAGTGGCTCAAACTGACAATAATCCATTGAGGTAAGCAGAGCGATGAGCCAGGACTTGAGGAACATTTTCTCGTTTCCATTGTGCCCCAGAAATCTTTGTTCGACGG
>NZ_JADEXR010000230.1 GCF_015206995.1 aff. Roholtiella sp. LEGE 12411
TCTGGCACGTTTCATATTGGCGAATGAGAGTTAGTAGTATTTCTCTCAGGTTCTGCCAAAAGGGGGTCTGTATTCAATCAGACTCCCTTTTTTTCTTGAACATCACCGATTTAGTCTAAACTCCAGTATTTCAATGTAGCCACAGATTCTTAGTCTATGGTTGAATTAGTTTTGAAAATAGCCAATATAAAGTAAGAAAGCCAAGCTTAGCAAGCAGGTTTCGGGATCGAAGCTTCGTATACTCAAAATTCGCAAATCTATGCGGAATTGATACTATCAACACTGAAGTTGATAGAAAACGTAGCAGCAAAAGATTATGAGTAAAATTATTAACACCAGCAAAAAATATTTTTTACCCTTTATTGTTGTGGCGATCGCAGCTAACCTCAGTAGCTGTAATTCTAGCCCTATTGCTCGTAACATTGACAGCGAAACACCAGCACCAGTTACAACACCAAGCATTACATCATCACCAGCACCAGTTACAACACCAAACAGCGCGATTTCTCCAACTCCAAGCGTAGCCCAGTTGAGAGATAAATCTCCCAATAAAAAACTTTTGAGGGATAAACCTTCTTTAACTTCTCAAGCTGCGGCTAACAAAACTACCAATGTCACCCTGTACACAAGTGATGTTCAATGTCAAGAGTTAATTCCACAGAAAATTTCGGTATCTGCTGAAGAACCTGTGACCAATGCAGTAAGTAGAATTATAGAGAAACGAGATACAAGCGACTTTAGTTTGTCTGGATATCGTGTCAACGTTAACAATGGTATTGCCACAGTTGATTTACGAATATCTCCTGAGTCAAAGCGGCAAATAACCTCTCTTTCTAGTTGTGAACAGTTTGCTTTGTTTGGCAGTCTCCGCAAAACCCTAACGAGTAATGCTCAATGGAAGATTAAGGAAGTTCGCTTTACTTCAAGAGGCGAGGAAATTGTGTTTTAACGCGTAATCAGCGACAGCAGTGACACTCAACTTATTTGGCTTTGGCGGGATGAGAGTCACACAAAATGTGATAATTCGTCTTTAGTTCCTTGAGTGCGTCAACTATTTAAAGTGTTGCAGCTAAAGCGATCGCATTAGGAACTAATCGTCAAGCAAGTATTATCTGGATGGATGGACAGGTTAACCGAAAGGTTCTACAATCTGACTGATTGTGGTAAATTTACCTATTGCCCAATCAACCTAAGCATAGTAAAGATTTCCTAGTGATTCTGCAATGTTACAGAAGCACTAAATTAATATAGGAAAGTCTTGAGTAAAGGGCAGCAAACAAATGGATGTAAAACTGATTTTAGCTGGATTAACAGTTATATTTACAATTTCGTGCTTGTTTTTTGGTACGAAAAACGGATTTTATGATTCAGACAACTATCACGGCAATGGCTCTGCACATTGAGAAAAGCCTACAGACGCAAAGAGAAGTCTGAGTGTTTGCTGGGGACGTAGACGTTTGGAAAGGGGTGAAGCAGCGAGCGTAGTCAACAGGAGTCTGAGCGGCGGCTTGGGCCGTAAGCGTGCTGTGTCTTGTCGCCAGACATCTGAACTAGGGGAAGATTAGCCCGACTCAGCGATCGCGTTCCCCGAAAATTTTGTCGTAAGACATCAGAACTTCGGGAGATGCTTCCCGTAAGGGTGAGTCAGATCTCTCTGGGCACTCAGAACTTTAAAAGTGAAAACAGGCAAGCGGCAAAATCCCTGAGCAACTAGTTTGAGAGATTTTCGTCAACCAACTTTTCCGAACCAGTGCGGGTTCGGTAGAGACGTCCTCCCCAATCAAAAATTCACATTTTCAAGATTCTAGGTACGCACTACGAAACTTACTCTAGATCACAAAACCAAAATCCCTGTAGTTCTTGGCTTTTGTGACATGTTCATGACGATGAGGTTTAAGGGGAGGAGAGCATGAGGGATAATCTGTCGGCATCCTCTCGCGTTGATGCTGGAGAAGCTGGTAGTGAATTAGAATGTTTGCCTTACAGCGTCCAGCATAACGATGAGGGTATATGTCTGTTGATCAAGATGGGCCCACACCGCATCTTGTTAGACTGTGGTTTGGGAGATATTTCATCACTGGCAAAGGGGCTAACCAAGTCCGAGCGTCGGGGTAGTTCACCCCTACCAGCAGATTTAGTATTGATCAGTCACGCTCACCCAGATCACGCTAGAGGTTTACTAGCGCTGCATAAAGCTTTTCCGGTATTACCCATCTATGCTAGCGAGGTAACCAGCAAATTACTACCACTGAATTGGCAAGAGCAAGCTACCCAGGAAACTTCTCAGTTTTGTCAAGCATTGCCTTTGCGATCGCCTGTGGAATTTCAAGATGGTTTGGTGGCAGAATTATTTCCCGCAGGGCATCTTCCAGGAGCAGTAGCAATTATGCTCACCTATACTACCCAGCAGCGCTCTTACAGACTACTGTATACAGGAGACTTTTTCTTGTCCAACTCTCGGCTGGTAGAAGGTTTACGTTTAGAGGAACTGCGGGGATTAGACTTGGATGTGCTGATCATTGAAGGTAGTTATGGCACGTCCCGTCATCCTCACCGCCGTAACCAAGAAAATCAACTAGCAGAGCGAATTAATCGCGCGATCGCCGATCATTATTCTGTACTACTTCCCACACCTGCTTTAGGACTGGGGCAAGAACTGTTGATGCTTTTGCGCTCTCATCACAACTTCACAGGGCGTGATTTAGATATTTGGGTAGATGGTGCTGTCGCCACTGGATGCGATGCGTACCTGGAACTTCTACCTCACCTTCCTGCATCAGTACAGAATTTCGCTCGCCATCAACCTTTATTTTGGGATGAGCGCGTACGCCCTCGCGTACGTCGCTTACAGCCAGAACATCGTACTAACGTGGGCAAATCTCCCTGTATTGTCCTCACCGACTCTACCGCTGATTTAAGTCAGCACTGCAAACCCGATACTGGGCCTTGGCTAATCCTGCTGCCAGAAAAAATTGATATAAAAGTTAACAAACAATATTTCGCACCCACAACTATTGAAACCTATCTTTTGGCTCAGCATAGTGATGGGCCTGGTACTACCCAGCTAATTCATAATTTGCGACCCCAGCATGTCATATTTGTTCACGGTTCCCCTGCTTACTTAGCAGATCTGACTAGCTTAGAGGAGTTGCAAAACCGTTACCACGTACATTCTCCTGCTGCTGGCACTTTAGTCGAACTACTCATTGGCGATACATTTTTACAACCGGCAGCGCCAGAGACTAATTATGAAGGCGAACTAACTGAATTGGGAACAGTAATCACAATTACTTTACCCGAAGCAATTACAGCTGATCCGCGCTGGCAACAGTTTGCGGATACTGGTTTAATTGAAGCCCGGTGGCAAGGGGAAGAACTATTGTTGCGGGGATTATCTCAACGGGAATTGCTCAATCAAAATAGCGATCGCTTTATATGGTCTGAAGTAGACTGCTGCGGTACTTGCCGACACCAAAGAGGACAGCGGTGTTGGAACCCTGCTTCTCCATTGTATAACTTCAAGGTAACTCTTGAAGGCTACTGTCCAGCTTTTGAAGGTTTAAATGATAGTCAATAGTCATTAGTCACTTAGTCAAAAATGACAAAGGACTAATGACCAATGATTATTTATTCTGGATTTGAGTCAGTGTATCGGTTGCGGATGCGTTCAGCTTCTGGACAATCCTCTGTTAGGAGAGGTTCTACATTACCGCGTGGCACTGAAGCTAATTTTTGTGTTACAGCGCCAATGCTTTCGAGACGAACCATCTCCTCCCAAGAACAGGTTTCGTCCTCTTCTTCTGTTTCGTAACGTAGAGTCACTAAGTCCCCCTCTATGTCGAGGATGCGGGCGCGTTCAATCCAGCGTTGCTGGTCCCGCAAGAAAACACATACCTCCCGCCCGTCGCAACACAGTTGATAAATCTTGCGGTGTAGCATGTACTGCTTCTGCCTTTTTAAACAACGTAGTTAAACCTGTCAAAATTTGGGTTTTACCCCATGTAGATTACACTCTTAAGAGGTGAATTTTACGGTTGACAACAAGTGTGTTTCATCACCTAATCCTAATACTTGTTTATAGTTACCAAGTCTAAGGAGATCTTGGAGCATAAACCAATGTTGTTGCACCAGTTGAATTCAAGCTCTTTTAGGGTCATTCTAGGGAACGTTTACTTCTATAGAAGTTCAACGATTCAGGAGTTATCTTACCCAAGTTAATACTTGCTGGTGAGTCTTTACTACCATTATGTAATAATAAATACTCCAAAACTAGCATTGATTGCGGTTGTTCGAGTTGCCTAATTGTAATCATTGGCATTGCTAGGAAGTCCGGGGACTCGGGTTTACTTTTACCCCCATGTATTTGATCTTAACTCATTCTCTTGCTGACCTGAACGGTTTTAAACAACAACACCCGAAGAGTTTTGAGATTAAGGTTGTTGCCTGATGTTACACCTCCACCTCCAATCAACAATACAGTACCAGAGTCACCTATTGTTGGAGTATCAGTAAGATTTGTGCGTTATGGGAAATTTCATGAGTAAATTAGAGGATGCTTCTCGCTTAATTTCACCTGCGCGAACTGCATCGTATAGAGACGCAATAGCTGGTAAATCCTCTGATTGATAGCATTTATTAGCCAGAACTTGATGGAGTAGACCCTCAGATTCGACACTAAGATATCCAGTTTGAAAAGCAGATTCAACGAGTGTGCGAATCATCTTGATTGGGGCAGTGTGAGCAATTTGTTACCTCCAGTGTCGAACATTTTTCTCTGTTGCTAATTGATATAATACAGCTACCCACGGTGATTATAGTTACATAGTTATAGTGATATCAATCGCAGGGTACGGTCTGAGAGTCATTGATCAAGTATTTGTCTATATTATTATAGACCGTATATTCCGCATACATAATTTTATAGCATTAACCTCAAAAATACACTTAATCAATAGTATTGTATAGCACAGATCCAGTAAGATGAACTCATACTTAATGTATAAAAAAGTTTAAGAAATAAAATAATGAGTGTACGTGGCCGGAAAACATAAAAGTATATAACGAAACCTTGACTAAACGGAATCAAGCAAAAAACTGGCGGAAATCCTCATCCTGGTGACTCAATTGTACCCAGTCTAAGTTTAAGAATCTGAATTTTTGCACTAAGCGATCGCAAGCGGGGCGTTCAGTAGCGTAATGTCCGGCGTCAATCAAAATCAAACTGCGATCGCGGCTTTCTTGAAACTGATGAAACTTACAGTCCGAAGTCAGATAAGCTTGAGCACCAGTTTGGACTACCGCTGAGATGAAACTGGCTCCTGAACCACCCAAAACGGCAATTCGTGTAATAGTTTGTTGTAAATCAGCGGTTGGGGAAAAAATCAAATTAGGGGGGGTAAGTCGCCGTTGAATTACTTCGAGTAACTCCTGTAATGTCAAAAATGGCGCTAGCATACCAACACGCCCATATCCTAATCCTGCTTGCGTAGGTGCTATGGGAGTGACTTCCTTAAGCTCTAAAATTTGAGCCAACACATCAGCAGTACCATCCTGTACTTGGTCAAAATTTGTGTGGGCGCTGTAAATACCAATATTGTGGGTAAAAGCTAACCGTACCATTTCTGCGATCGCTTCACCAGTACGTAAGGACTTGAGAGGATTAAAAATTAAGGGATGATGGGCAAAAATTAGATTAGCATCAAAGGCGATCGCTTCCTGCATTACCGCCAAAGTTGGTGTCAAGCATACCAATACCCGTGCTCTTTCTTCTAATATTCCAGGTTCAATCTGCCAGCCACAATTGTCCCAGCTTTCACACCAAGCGGGATTTGCCCATTCTTCAAACCAAGAAATTAACTCAGCAATTTTCATAATTATTTTTTAGGCAATTATTTTGGGTAAAGCCAGAATCCTTGCCACTGATATATTTTACAATTTTTAATTTGAATTTTAGTGTCTTTGTGGTTGAATATTCAATTTTAATGCTAGCTGCTGGCGCTTTTCCTGGAAAGGTTTATTCCAAACAGGGTGAGCATTCCAGTTCCACGTTGTCACTGGGATGAGTTTTTCCCTAGCAAGATTAGTTAGTAGACGGTATTCATCCTCCGGTTCACGGGAGAAACTAAAAGGATTACGGTAGCCTGTATCACACAGTTTATAGGATATGACCTGACCGTAATTGATGCGTTGCAAAAGTTCCTTACCTTTAGCAAGCAAATAATCTAAAAAAACTAGACTAAAAGGCTCTATGTATGCACGAGTTTGTGGATCTTTTTGTACCCATCTTGCCCACTCAAATCCATACATAAAATCATGAACGTAGCGGAAGCGGATGTCTGTTTTAATTCCGAACATATCCGTTAAAGACACCATCTTTTTCCCAAAATATGTTAAAAACATAACAGCACCTTCGTCTGCTACTAAAGCCTGCCTGAGCATACTACTTACCATAAAATCAAAATCCCAGAAAATATTTTCTGGGAAGCTTTGCAGCTGAGCATGAACTATATCTTCCAAAGTGCTTTGAATAGTTATGAGCAGTTGAGTATCTATATTTTTTTCCGCACTCAAATATCCCAGTTCTGCAAAGCTGGTAATTAAAGTCTTTTGGGGATTAAGTGATAACAGATTAACTGACTGCTGGGCAAGGATTTCGTCAATAAATCGGAAAGGATTAGTGGATGTCAGGTCTTGCTTCATAAGTAATTCAAATAGCCCAAGCAGTTCCCTATAAATCAATACGGTTCAGTTAAGGCTAAAAATCATGTAAATTAAGCATTGTTCCCAAGCATGGAAGTTGAGTGTGGTGCATCTCAAGGATTTCTCGTTGGTGTCTCCTGATATACAAACTGAGGAACTGCT
>NZ_JADEXR010000036.1 GCF_015206995.1 aff. Roholtiella sp. LEGE 12411
ATGCCCCATGCCCCATGCCCCATACCCAATGCCCCATACCCAATACCTAAAACTCTCCAGCCAAGGCTGCAACACAACGTTCGCAAATTAGGGGATGCTCTTCTGATTCTCCCACATGGGTGGAGTAGTTCCAGCAGCGATCGCATTTTTCCCCCTCTGCATTCACTACCCCAATTCCCCAGGTATCTGACTGCAAGTTGTATTTTACCCCTTGCAGTTTGTCAGGAGAATCTAATATTTCCACTTGGGAGGTGAGGAATAAATAACGGAGTTCATCGATACCGTCACCATTAGTTGGGTTTAGTGCTTTTACGGAGGAGCGTAACTGCTCGTCACCTATATAAAGCAATGCTTTTGCTTCTAGAGAAGAACCAATCAGTTTTTCTATCCTTGCTTGTTCTAGTACCTTGTTTACCTCAGTACGAATTTGCCGGATTTGTTGCCAAAATCCTGCAATTTCTGGATTACGCCATTTTTCTTCTAACTGTACCCAACCGGCTTCAAACACCGATTTGTAGGGGGTTTTGTAAGGGAGATATTGCCAGATATCTTCGGCGGTGTGGCATAGCACTGGGGCGATCGCTCGTGCTAAATTTTCTAAAGCTATCTTCAGCACTGTTTGACAACTGCGACGGCGAAAAGCGTTAGGAGCGCTGATGTACAGCCTATCCTTGGCAACATCTAAATAAAAGTTGGATAAATCCACCACGCAGAAATTCTGCACTGTTTGGAAGAAGCGGAAGAATTGGAAATTATCAAAAGCATCCGTTACTTCTTCAAACACCTCAGTGATGCGGTGCAGCATATAGCGGTCAAGTTCTGGCAATTCCTCGAAGGGGACTGCATCCTTTTCGGGGTCAAAATCGTGCAAGCTACCCAACAGAAACCGCGCTGTATTGCGAATCTTACCTCTGACATCGTTCAGCTGCTTGATGATGTTTTTACCAATGCGGACATCAGAGGAATAATCTACTGACGACACCCACAACCTCAATACATCTGCACCATAAGGTGGTTCTGCTTTTTGATTTTTCCCGCCTTCAATGATTGTATTTGGGTCAACCACATTTCCTTCTGACTTGCTCATCTTACGCCCTTGTTCATCTAAAACAAAGCCGTGAGTTATCACAGTTTTGTAAGGCGCAATACCATTAACCGCTACACTGGTAAGCAAACTTGACTGGAACCAACCGCGATGTTGGTCGGAACCTTCCAAATACAAATCAGCCGGGTAGCGTAACTCTGGACGCTGTTTAGTTACTGCTGCCCAAGATGAACCCGAATCAAACCACACATCCATTGTGTCAGTACCTCTGCGGTAAGACTTGCCATTTTGGCGATAGGATTCGGGTAATAACTCTGCTACCGACATTTCCCACCAAGCGTCAGAACCTTTTTCTGCGATAATTGCTTGGACGTAGTTTATGGTTTCGGCATTCAGCAGTGGTTCCCCAGTTTGCTCATCGTAGAAAACAGGAATGGGTACACCCCAAGCACGCTGACGGGAGATACACCAATCAGAACGTTCCGCCACCATTGGCGTAATGCGATTTTCACCTTGGGCTGGAATCCATTTTACCGTTGCGATCGCCTTTAATGCTTCCTCTCTAAATCCCTCTACCGAAGCAAACCATTGTTCGGTTGCTCGGAAAATCGTCGGCTTTTTCGTCCGCCAGTCGTAAGGATATTTGTGAGCATAAGCCTCCTCCTTCAACAACGAACCCGCAGCAGTTAACGCATCAATCACCGCCTGATTACCATCACCTAGCACATTCAACCCAGCAAATTCTCCCGCTTCCTGGGTAAAATTACCATTGTCATCAACTGGCGCGAGGATAGGCAAACCATAACGCTGACCAACGATATAATCTTCTTGACCATGACCAGGTGCAGTATGTACCAACCCAGTACCAGACTCGGTAGTGATGTAATCACCACCCACAACCACCGGACTTTCGCGGTCAAAAAGAGGATGACGGTAAGTAGTATGTTCTAAATCTTTCCCCTTAAACGTGGCTTTTACAGTTAACTCAACTCCCAACGTCGAAGATAAACTCTCCACCAAATCAGCAGCAACAATGAGATACTTAAATCCTCCATTACTCTGTGCCTCCACGTCTGTGCGTGACACCTCCACCACTGCGTAGTTTAAATCCGCATTCACAGCCACCGCCAAATTCCCTGGAATTGTCCAAGGCGTAGTTGTCCAGATAGCCACACCTAATTCCGACAAATATTCTCCCAACAGCGGTTTAACCGCCTCCGCTAAACCTGTAATTGGAAAAGCCGCATAGATACTGCGGGAAGTGTGACCCTCTGGGTATTCCAACTCAGCTTCAGCCAAAGCCGTTTTAGAACTAGGACTCCAGTGAACCGGCTTCAAACCACGATAGATGTATCCTTTTAAAAACATCTGACCGAAAACGCCAATTTGCGCCGCTTCGTATTCTGGCTGGAGAGTGAGATAAGGGTGTTCAAAATCACCCCACATTCCGAAACGCTTACAGGTTTTACTTTGATCTTCCACTGCTTCTAGAGCAAATGCTTTCGCTTTTTGCCGCAGTTGTAAAGGTGTTAAGTTTTGCCGCTCTGCTGGCTTCATATTCTGCAAAACTTTCAGCTCAATTGGCAAACCGTGACAGTCCCAACCGGGGACATAGCGAATCTTACGCCCTTTTAGCAGTTGGTAGCGATTAATAATATCTTTGAGAATTTGACCTAAAGCATGACCACTATGCAGAGAACCATTAGCATAAGGAGGCCCATCATGCAGTATAAATAATTCGCCTGGGTTTTCTTTGGAGAGGCGATCGTAAATTTTATTTTCTTCCCAAAATTGCTGAATTTCAGGCTCACGCTTGATGGCGTTTGCCCGCATATCAAAATTAGTCTTGGGTAAGTTTACAGTATCTTTGTAACTTCCAGTTTCGGTCACAGTCTCATGCCTAGGATTAGGTGTGCTGATTTGATCAATTATAGAATATGGCATGAAAACCCCCCAAGTCTGGGGGATTCTTTTAAAGTCGTCCTGTATTATTAGAGTGAACAACAACGGCAGTTATTAGAATTAATAGAGACAATTTTAGTTTACAATTTCCCAACTATGAGTCGAGAGGAGATTGCAGGTATGTTTGGGTTAAGCGATTTGAAGCAAACACGAGTTTTTGAACCTCACGCGACTTCAAGTCGTGTGAGGTTCAAAGAAAAGTATCTTGCTTAAGAAGAACCTTATCGTCATTAAAATTAATCATTGTTTATATGGTTTCCCTATCTCCTGATCTAAAAAATAAACTATCCCAACCCTTAAAGATTGGCTCATTTGAAGTAAAAAGCCGAGTTCTCCAGTCGCCTCTATCTGGGGTGACGGATATGGTGTTTCGTCGCCTTGTGCGTCGCTATGCACCAGATTCGATGATGTATACGGAAATGGTGAATGCTACGGGGTTGCATTATGTCAAGCAGTTACCCAAAATCATGGAGGTAGACCCCAACGAACGACCAATTAGTATTCAACTGTTTGATTGTCGTCCCGATTTTCTGGCTGAAGCAGCGATTAAAGCAGTTGCGGAAGGCGCTGATACTGTTGATATCAACATGGGATGTCCGGTAAATAAAATTACCAAAAATGGTGGTGGTTCTTCGTTGTTGCGACAACCACAAGTCGCTGAAGCAATTGTGCGGGAAGTGGTGAGAGCTGTTGATGTCCCAGTGACAGTGAAAACCCGTATTGGCTGGAACGATCAGGAAATCACGATTCTTGATTTTGCCAAGCGGATGGAAGATGCAGGAGCAAAAATGATCACGGTGCATGGACGCACCCGCGCCCAAGGGTACAATGGCAATGCTCGTTGGGAATGGATTGCTCGTGTGAAGGAAGTACTTGTTATCCCAGTGATTGGTAATGGAGATATATTCTCTGTTGAGGCGGCGGTGAAATGTTTAGAACAAACTGGCGCTGATGGCGTAATGTGTTCCCGTGGAACTTTGGGTTATCCGTTTTTGGTGGGAGAAATCGATCACTTCCTCAAAACTGGGGAAATGTTACCACCACCAACCCCAATACAGCGGTTGGAATGTGCTAGAGAACATTTGCAAGCTTTATGGGAATATAAAGGCGATCGCGGTGTACGTCAAGCCCGCAAGCACATGACATGGTATGCTAAAGGATTCGTTGGTGCTGCTGATTTGCGCGGGCAGCTAAGTTTAGTTGAAACGGTAGATCAGGGTTTACAGTTAATTGATCGGGCGATCGCACAACTGGCGAATGGTTATGAACCAGAGGAAGAGGTAGAATCTAATTTAGCTTTGGTGTAACAAGGATTTTAAAGTTTTCCGCATACGGCTGCCTGATTCATATTTTGATTCAGCAACGCCCTTAAAACTAGCGATCGCCACAAATAAACAAACTAATGTAGAGACGCTTGCCATAGCACATCTCTACATAGGGCTTGCTGAATAGAATTGTAATATAGACTAGATAAGGATTTTAAGCCTTTTTCCAACAAACAAGTGCAAGGTCATAACATCTAAAGTCTCAAAACCCTTGCACAATCGTTAGCGATCGCTGGGTAAATTCTGAAACTGAGCGATGAAACAAGTATTTTGTAAGCTGTGTGGCTTCTACATTTGCTTGAGAGACTTATTCAGCAAGCCCTACATAATTACGAATTACGAATTATGAATTAATCTGAGGCTGTTTTAAAAAATCGGATAATTTCGCGGACATGATCGAGAAATTGACCATCAGTTGAAAGTTGCGCGATCGCATTTCTAGCTTCTCTTGTCAAACGTTCATGCTCAGTTTGATTTGTCGCGCGTAATTCTTCTAAATTAGCAGCAATTCGCGCTAAGTCTCTGCGAGTTTCGTCGGCAAATCGTTGTTGAGTTGCTGGCAATGAATAGGGTTGTTCTGGGTTAAGTTGATCTTCTATCTGCCGAACTTTCTCTTCTAGAGAATTAAAGCGATCGCGTAGTTCAAAAATATCTTCGCGGGGATACTTCCATTCTTGGCGAATCATCGCTAACCGCGCATATAAATATTCGTAAGCGCGAATCGCTGGACGCAGAATGGTTAATAATAAAGCTGCACCAGAACTTATGTACCCCACCGTACTAATACCAGTGGCAGCGAGAGTATAAAGACCAACAGTTGAGAATAAGTGTAAAGCAATGGCAACCCAGAGCGATCGCTTTGCCAACAGTTTGACGTATTTTTCTTGTTTCTCATCGACTGGAATTCCTTTCTCAGCTGACTGTGCTGCTTCTGCTAAAACTTCTTTGGCTTGAAAATGCACATTCCACGGTACGGTAACAATTACTAACAACCACCAAAAACTTGCACCACCAATCACCCAATCAAGAAAGTTACCAGCTGGGATGTGCAACCATTGCAGTAGTCCAAAAGCCGCTAGCACCACAACCACAATTCCTGCAATGGAACTGATGAAAAAGTTAATATACATCTTGCTCTGTCTCCGGTGAAACTATCACCTCGATCATCACTGTACCCCAGCAGTTATACGTAAATCATTGTGATGGTTTTTTTAATAGCACATATCCCACTGTGCAGAATTCAAACTTCAAAAATTTTTGTGCTCAGAATCCTTGTGATAGTTTTTCTATTAGCACATATTCCAATGTACGTAATTCAAAATTTAAAAACCTTTAACCCTGTTCTGTCACTCTTGGAAAATTTACTCAACTAAATAACTACGCCAAAGTTGAGTATTTTTACTACCTTTTTCTGGAATCAGCAATCGCCAGGTTTTACCTTCTTGCTGAATTTGCAGGTAAACGTCAAAGGTTTTTTTTGGTTGCGTTAAGCGCCGTTTTGGTAGCTTAACAATCAAGTCGTAGCTTCCTTTAACGTGGAAAGCTGGTAAATTTTCAATCGTCAGGGGTTGTTCTTCGCTAATTGATAGCCGCTTGATTTCAAATCCTTGAAAATCTAGATCCAACTGTTGGCTAAGTTTTTGTTGAGTTTGCTCTAGCCCAAGTGCGATCGCTCTTTGTACTAAATCGCTAGTTGGTAGCAGTCCAATACTGCCACAAGCTGTGACTACCACTAACAATATTGCTGTCAAAACTAACCGCACCATGTTATATCTGAGATTCCACTTATCAGCGATAGTATAACTGTAGATTCTCTTAATTTTCTGAGCTACCATGCCAAAACAGTCTATAGGTCTTGATAACCAACTCTACAATTATCTTTTATCCGTTTCGCTGCGGGAACCAGAAATTCTTTGGAAGTTGCGCCAAGAAACCGCCAGCCATCCCCAGAGTGGAATGCAGATTTCACCAGAACAAGGGCAGTTTATGAGACTTCTGGTACAGTTAATTGGAGCAAAGAAAACCCTGGAAGTTGGAGTTTTTACAGGTTATAGCTCACTTTCTGTCGCTTTGGCACTACCGGCTGATGGGAAAATTATTGCTTGTGATGTGAGTGAAGAATTTACTGCGATCGCTCGGCGGTATTGGCAAGAAGCTGGGGTTGCTGATAAAATCGATCTACGATTAGCACCAGCTTTGAAAACTTTAGATCAGCTACTGGCAACTGGGCAAGCCGAGACATTTGATTTTGCCTTTATTGATGCCGATAAAGAAAATTATGATGGATATTATGAGCGATCTCTGCAATTGGTGCGTCCGGGTGGATTGATTGCTATTGATAATGTTTTATGGTCTGGACAAGTCGCTAACCCGCAAATTCAAGATGAAAGCACCCAATCTATCCGCGCCCTTAATGATAAGTTACACCATGACGAACGAGTAACTGTTTCGCTTGTCCCCATCGCAGATGGACTAACACTAGCACTCAAGCGACGTTAGTGCAGTGTAAAAATGTAAATCGCAAAAATTCCTTCATTATTATGGCTGTAGAACTCCCAACTGAAAAAGACTTTCCTACGACAAGCACTAGCATAAAGATAAGTCAAGAAGCAGAAATTGAAAAAATTTTATGTTCCCATTGTCAGCGCACCGCTATGAACGGTATTAAATGTAAAGGGATTTGTGTGACTGATAATGACTATTAAGGATAAAGATATCTCCTGTAGAGACGCGATTCATCGCGTCTCTACTCCTAACTACAGATGCTTAAAAGTTGAAACCAACTCCTAGTAGTAGGCCGACATCAGTTTCATCCAGAAAAGCTGCATTCACAGAACCAGTTGCCGTAAACCGTGAACCTAAAGGAATATCTACACCACCACTTAGCAGTAAACCAAACTCAGTGTCACCAGCAATTTCAACAGCTACACCAGCACCTATGTAAGGAGATATAGGGAAGGCTGGTACAGCCCCAGTATCTGCTGTCCGTGGAGCAAGATCTAAGGTCAGGGGAACAAGAAACAGTGTATCATCCCCAAACAACGCCGATGGTCGCACCGATATATTGCGTGTCAGACCGATTTTGCTGATTGCTGCAAAGTTACTTTCGCCCAAAGCTGAGCCACCGCTTAAACCAATATTGCCAGCAACCCCGACATAGCTAGGGCCACCAAGCGTAGTTCTACCTGGGGTAACTTCACCAGTGGTGGTTCCTCCTGGCTGCTGATTTAACTGACTGAGGTTAATATCAGGTGGTATAAGGACTTGGTTAATCGCATGGATTACACCATTGCTGGCTTGGATGTCCGGCTGGATAACTCTCGCATTGTTCACCGCAACTTGATTGCTAGCGCGATCAATTTGAATATTTACAGGTTTATCTTCAAAGGTTTTCAATTCCCCAGCCGAGAGTTGATTAGCCGTTACTGCACCAGGAACGACATGATATCTCAAAATCTTAATCAATGTTTCTCTGTTCTCTGGTCGCTGTAACTGCTCTAGTGTTGCAGCAGGTATAGCAGCAAATGCTTCATCAGTGGGAGCAAAAACTGTATAAGGGCCAGGTTGTTGTAGAATCTCCGCTAGACCTGCTGATTTTATTAAAGCAGTCAGGTTTGTAAAAGAACTACTGGATGCAGCAAGAGAAACAATGTCGCTACCGCTCTGAGTGCCGCCAGCAGTTCCTCCTACAATATACTGAGTAGCTGGAACGTTGCTAGCAATGGGTTGCACCCGTCCCTGCCTAACTAAAGCTTGATATAAAAATGCTGCTGCTTCGGCACGAGTCAGCGGCACTTGCGGATTGAGTTGTTTTACATCAGGATAGTTGACGACAATATTGGCTTGTGTTGCTGCCGCTACATTATTAACAGCGTAGTTCGGGATAGCTGAGGCATCGGTATAATAAGTATTTAGAACACCTGATGCATCGTTGCTACTGCTTAAACCTAAGCCATTTGTCAAAGCGACGATCGCTTGCACTTTAGGAATTTCTTGATTTGGCAAAAATAAGTTATTGGGATAGCCTGCCATAAATCCGGTTTCGTAGGCATTCTGAATTGCAGAAGCAGCCCAGTAGTTGGCAGGAACGTCTCTAAAACCACCTGCGCCCAATTGCCGAATTCGGTTTTGGCTACTGAAAGCTTTTTGAATCATGGCCGCGAATTCAGCGCGAGTCACAGATTGATTGGGCTTAAATGTACCATCAGGAAAGCCACTAATTACATTATTTGCAGCTAGAACTTGAATGAATGGAGTCGCCCAGTAATCTGGGGCCACATCAGACAAGTTAACCGTTGGAGTTGACGATGGTGCAACCGGAGTTGGAGTAGTGGGAGTAGTGGGAGTAGTTGGAACAGTCTCTTGAGACGAAGCTGGGGCAGAAATCAGGATGGGAGTTAGTGTAGCAGCTATTACTCCTAGAGTTAGCAAAGGGGCGCTTGCTGATGACCAACGAAAGAAACTAGACATGAAAATCTCCTCCAGAAAAAAGTAGTTCTCAAATTTATTGATTGACTATGGAAAAACACCACACGCAAGGTTAGGGAGGGGCACAAATATCAAGATGATTGTTTGGCTTGCCTCATCATCAAAATCAAGAATCCGAACTGTAACTATTGAAACTCCCAATGTTTGACATTCTAGTCATCTGCTCTTGCGTCTAATAACATCTCTCCAACTATTTACTACATATAGATATAGTAGTCCTAATTGAGTTGTGATAGTTTGGTTTTTTAAAGAACCCTAGGAAAATTAGTATAAGTGCATAACTTTACGAATTTTGGGTACTGGTCTGGTAGTAGGTCAATTAGGATTTTATTGCCGTCTCTCTGTAGTTGCTGATAAATGTTAATGCCCTCAAGCTTGATCTACATAAGATTTAGTAATATTGTCAGAGAGGAATATGTGTAATTCCAACACAGATAGTATTTTGAATCGCTTACTCCAATTACACAACTGGCTAATGACTATAGTTTTAGGAAAGTTTTTCACTCTTTAGATAGTTGACTGCAATGGTAAATTTAGAATTTATAAAGTGGAAATCAGCGATCGCACTTGAAAATTTAGAGCATGATTAATCAAATATTTTAGAAGTTATGCGCTGTCCGAATCAACATAACGTGAATTCTAAAATTTAGTTGTTTTAAGCTGGGAACATTTCATCCTTTCTTCAGTAAAATCACGCGAATGTCAGTTCTATGTGCGAACAACTCCGGTACGCTCATGACGGGCTAATAGTTTGACTGTGCTACCCAAGGGCGCACGTACCACCCATTCTACTTTTGTCCGATCCTTGGTGGAATCCCCTTGCCGTCTGACAGGAGCCGAGGGCTTATAGGCACGTCCTTCTAATTGACCTAACTTTTCAAGAAGCTTACTGTTGGCAAACTGGAAAATTCCGGTTCAAATCTAACCCTTCCTTAGAGGATGTTTGAAAAGTCTAATTTATTACTCGCCGGGCGACTAGAAGTCGCGGCTATACAAACAAAACCCACCTCCGTGGGTTAAAAACTTTGATTTTGTATTAGTCCACGCAGGTGGACTTAGTTTGTGTAGTAGCGAATTCTATTCGCCCAATACTTTTCAAACAACCTCTAAAGGACGTTGCATATTTGCGGCATAATTTCTCAACTCACACAACAACGTTGATGGATTCTGCGGTTTTCACTTATGATAAAATTTATCATTTAGTAGTATCGATTAGTAGAGAAGCGAATCATAAATAAAACAAGGGTAACGCCTCAAAGTAAATCAACTCCTATGGCGCTCGTACAAGGGTTCTCCAAAGCTTTGGCACAAAGTTTCAGTATTCTCTTTATCGTCACACTTGTCGGTCTTTGTTTCCCTATAATTGTTGCGTCAGAAGAAAAATCTAATCCTAACAATGAACCTCAACCCCTTCAAACTGAGATTACGCAGCAAGATATCAGAGTTATTGAGCGATTAGTAGCCATTGCTGAACGCAACTCAGCCCAAGTGCTAGAAGCAAAATCTGCAATGGGATTGAATACCTTTAGAGATATCGTAGCTCTTGAATTATCACCGTCTTTTGCCACTACCTCAACATCACCAGATTCCTCATCTGAGCGTGAAAACAGTTTTTCGTTCACCATCACAATTGATCCAATTAAACTCATTAGTACTTTTGAGCAACTACCTGTCTTGCAGGCTCGTTGGAATGAAGCCAAGCAGCAAAGACGAGTCGCTGTCGTACAATACTATGTTGCTTATGTTCAATCCCGTCAAGCCGCGAAAGTTGCTGCTTATCGGATGCAAAAGTTTACTGGGAGTTCCCACATTGCGAGCCTTCGTTCATCTGGGAACGTCAGTCATCTCGCTAATCCTGATTATGTTGTTGCTGCAACGGAAATGCTAAATACAAACACGCGTGAACGATTGGCACTGGAAGAATTAGCAGCTTGTGTAGGTTTGTCTTTGCAAGCAATGACTAACGTCATTAATGGGCAATAGATGTTTTTAAATTGGTGTAGCGGCTACCAGCGATAATTATTCTACATTTCGTACTTGTGATCAAATTGGATCATGATTTTAAGGAATGAAAAAAGTATAAGGAGGAAGCGCCAATGTTTCCCAGTTTGAATTAGCTTTACTTCAGGTAAAACAATAATCCAATTCCGGCGATCGCAATTATCACACCGATGATCGCTCTCCAACTCACTTTTTCACCCATACAGATAGCGATAGGGATGACAAATAGTGGACTAGTCTGCATTAAGGTTGAGGCAATTCCCGCAGCTGTGAATTTGATTGCTGTTTGTTGCAACCATATTCCTAAGAAGGTTCCACAAAAGGCAGCAAAGAAACTTGCGAAAATTACTCGCTGCGATCGCCAGTAGGGATACGATAATCTAACATCTCTGCGGTTAGGAATCCATGTCCATATTAAGATAACCAAGACACCTGCACTCAATCGTAACAAGGCAGCCCACAACGGGTTAATGCTTGCCGTTGCATACGCAACACGGGAAATCACAGTTCCGGTGGCATTTGTCATTGCTGCTAACAAACCAAAGCCGATTCCTTGCCATACTTGCGTTGAGGAAACATCACTTGTACCAGGAACTCGTTCAGTCACTACCCAAGCAACCCCTAAAATGGTGAGCAAAATACCGCACCAAGCATTGATATTTAACTGTTCCTGGAGAAGAATTGTAGCAGCGATCGCTGTCATTGGTGGGGAAAGGGTTCCCAAGAGTAAAACCCGACGCGCCCCCAAGTAATTTATAGCAGCCAGGAAAGCTGTATCGCCTAAGCCAATACCTATAGCGCCACTCAGAAACAGTAGAAATACAGGCAAAGGGGCCAGAGTTGGCAAAAAATCCCCAGTAAGCAAAATAGTCAACACAAGTAGAGCGATCGCAATTATCCCTTTAATCAAATTCAGTTGCAGTGGCGGAATACGTTGCCCCAAAAGTCCATACACCACTGATGCTATAGCCCAAAAACAGGCAGCAAATAAAGCTGCCACTTCGCCTTTCCAAGCTGCGAGCGAAGTAATTAAAGAATTATTAAAAATAATATCCACACCTGAATTAATGCCTGAAACTCTTTAATACTACATTAAACAATTGAATAAAAATTAGCACTCACCGCTAGCAAGTGCTAATTCGTGACTGAACTTTAATACTTTCGATATAGGTGAAAGTTATACTTTTTTCAGATGTCAGTTGGTTAATTTTCGAGGGATAATTTTTTGTAAAAAATAAGGGTTTTTGGCAACCAATTAACAAAGGTTAAGGCTAGAATGAAATATACTTTTGATATTGTCGGCGTATCTCAAGTTTTGTACTTTTTTAATCACCAACAGCAAAGTTGGCAAAAATCACCACAACAAGGCGTGGAATACCTGGGAACGCATACGTGTACTTTAGATGCGTTTCTAGAATCTGTGGAATCAGTTCCGGCAAAGTGGGGTTGGAATTTTGATCAAGTAATAGATACGGTGATTCAATTTTGGTTGAACAACTCAGAGAGTGTTAATTATTGGAAAACACGTTTAAGTGATGCTGGTAGAGATAATTTGCTAGTCGCTAGGGTTGCAGATATTACAGCTTTACAAGCTGAATTTGAATCTTTATTAGATAAAAATTTGTGATGTATTGCACCAGTCAAGGCAACTGCTAGAGGTTATAAATATATGCTTCATATATAGGATTCCTATTTGATTTTTGAAAAAACTGCGTACACCTCTAACTCCCTTTTTTCCTATTCCCCATTCCCTATCTCTACGAGTCAGTTCACGAATCAAATCGGATTACTATAGTGGTTGCTATCTTTTCACAATAGTTTGTTATTTTGCTCGTTTTCAAGTGCTTTCAAAACTTTGAGATATAAACTTTCTACTCTCTTGGTTTGAACCTCACCAGTGGAGGCATAGTGAGTTAAGCCAGGAGAAGCATTTACCTCGATAGTTGTATAATTTAACATTGGCAGTGTTATATCATTAGTAATAATATCCACACCTGCTAATCTCAAACCCATATCTTTGGTAATATTTACTGCTAATTTTTGAAAATTTGGGTGGATACTTTCGGTTAAATCTACTGCTTCACCTCCACTCGATAAATTTGCATTATCTAAGAGGTAGACAATACTATCTTTAGATATAACACTATCAAAATTTAGCTTTTGTCTTTGTAACTTTAGTTTAATTCTGTAATCTTCAAAATCTATAATTTTTTTTCTACCAAATTTAAGAAAGTTTTCTTGTTTTTGACGCATAAGTTCCAAAACACTCGATTTACCATCTCCCTTGATAAATAAGGGAATTCTTTGATACGCCGAAAGAACTTCGTCATCTAATACTACAATTCTATAGTCATTACCACTATAGAACCGCTCGACGATTAATCCTGAGCTATTTTTCAAAATTTTATTGGCTACTTGATAGTATTCTTGCTTGGTGTAAACCTTTGTCACGAATATTCCTTGGCTAAGGTTAATTGGTTTGACAATTACAGGAAATCCAATTTTTTTAGCATAATCAAATCCTGCATCAATATTTTTAGCATTAGATAATTTTTCACATGTTTTATAACTAAAAAATCTTTGGCCTTCAGTAACCTGATATCCAAATTGCTTGAGAAAAAAGTTGGAGACACCTTTATCTTTTGCTATTGCTGCTGAGCCAAAATAATTAATATCAAACGTAGCCGTATGAAAAAATGTTTTATTCCCATTTTTAAACGTAATATGTCCCACAAAGCCATATTCTGGATCAGTTACAATTACTGCCCCTATTTCTTCTGCTAGTTTTTTAATGATTGAGGTTGTAAATGGTATTCTCATTATCAAAAGTATAATTTGTACGAAAAAATTTTAACTAATTTACAGTAATTGGTCAATATATAGCAGTTTTATTTGATTTTGGAAAAAAGTCTTTAGTGAATAAACCGTCCTAGACGCAGCAAAAAGCCAAAGTAGAGTAAACTTATACCCAAATTTTTATAAAAAATAGCACGCAGAGTAGTAGAAGTCAGACTTTCATAATTGGATTATTATTGCTGTGGTAAAAGTTGCTAAATATAGTAATAAGCTATTATAAAAATATATTGAACCTATAGAAGAATTTGATTTTTAAAACTTCCAATAGCTGTAAATAAAGACTCTTGCAGCAGATTTTCATGAATAACTTTTTGTAGCTGACAAAACCGTTACTCTTAATCTCCGATACCAGGCGAAAGCAGATCAAGAACGCGACAAGATTGATGACAAAACCAAGAGAGCGATCGCAGATAATGACAATCATCATTTGACTGACTAGCGCCTCATCAGTGACTTCATCGAAGCGCTCAATAATCATGAGGATGACTGGCTGTGGAAGATTATCGACAATCAGAAGCCCGTTTGGATATTTGGAGAGGATTCTGAGGGACTTGCGGATAATCTCAGAGCTTATATTAACGCTTTTTCGCCTCTGGCACGGGATATTTTTGAGAAATTTGAGTTTGAGAATGAAATTCAAAAGTTAGATGAAGCTAACCGACTTTTTGAAGTCATGAAGGCGATCAATAGTCCTGAAATTAATTTATCTCCGGCGAAACTCTCTAATTTGCAAATGGGCTATCTGTTCGAGGAACTGGTGAGAAAGTTTAACGAGCAGGCGAACGAAGAGGCGGGAGATCACTTTACACCCCGTGAAGTAATTCGACTCATGGTGAATCTGAGCAGATTGCAGAATTGGTGCGATTGTATGGGGATTTTGAGCAGAATGGTTTAAGTGAGGTGAAATCAGACGGACAGATAGAAAAGCAGATTTGCTCAAAGATTTTTGATAATCGGGAGTTTGGATTTCTTAAAATTACAGTGGAGCGATCGCTAAGATTAAATTTTCAGGTGAGTGAGGATCGTTTGGCTCGGTTATCGGAGCAAAAGGCATTTCAAGATTTAGCAACGAGTAAGAAGCGTAAAGATGCTCAGGTGCAACAGTTAGAAATGGAGATGGGTGAAAGTCTGCAAAATCAGATTTTAGATGCTTTGCGGTGTCTGGATGGCGATCGCCTGTATATGTCACGTGCTGAGTTTATGCGGGATTTGGATAAAGTGCTAAAGGATGCGGGGCTAAAGTTAAAAGAGCCAGTGATCAAGGCGATTTTAGCGGCGTTGGGTGAGGCTGATCCAGAAGCGGAAATCTGTCGGGATAAGAAGGGGAATCCTGAACCGGATAGTAATTTGCGAGATACGGAAATTGTACCTTTACCGGATGATATTACATTGCCGATACCGTTGGGATATGACAAGGATGCGAGTGTAGATGAGTTAATTAAGTTAGTAAAGAAGCATTGTGAGGTATATTTTGAGGCGGAAGTATTACCCCATGTACCTGATGCTTGGATTGATTTTTCTAAAACCAAAGTGGGGTATGAGATTCCGTTAAATCGCCATTTTTATGTATATCAGCCGCCTCGTTCTTTGGATGAAATTGAAAATGATATTAAGACTTTGGAAGCGGACATTATGGCGATGTTAGGAGAAGTGGTTTAACGATAAAATAAAAATGTAGAGTTAGGAGATTTTAGCAATGGCTTTAACAATTTCAGATGAATTTTTAGACGCTTCGCAGTTAACACCAACAGAATTTTTGCAGGAGATTGCATTACATTTGTTTCAGTCGGGACGATTAACTTTAGGTTATGCAGCTAAAATGGCGGAAATGGATTGTGATGCGTTTCAAGATTTACTTAAAGCCCGTAAAATTCCTTTATATCATTATAATTTGGAGGATTTTGAGGTTGACTTAAAAAATTTGCGGGAGTTAGGGAGATTGTGATTATCAGTGATACTTCTGTTATTACTAATTTGATTAGTATTGAACATATTTGTTTGCTAAAAAAACTTTATAAAAGGGTGATTATTCCTCAAGCAGTTTATCGAGAGTTATTAAAGTTTCATCCTACAATATTAAGTCAATTACTAGCAGAAATGTCTCCTTTGTTGGAGGTTAAAACTGTGATTGATAAAATAGAGTGGCTCAGTTGAAACAACAAGCTAAATTAGATAATGGAGAGTCAGAGGCTATTATTTTAGCATTGGAATCAAAGACTGATTTATTATTAATTGATGAGCGTCGTGGAAGGGCTGAGGTACAACGTTTAGGAATTAGAATTACGGGATTATTAGGGGTTTTATTGGAAGGGAAGACAAGGGGCTTTGTTGTTGCTGTTAAACCTTTGATGGATAAGCTGATTGAAGACTCTACTTTTTGGATTTCTCCTCCTTTATATGACAGGATTTTAATTTTAGCAGGAGAAATAAAGGGGAATAATGGGTAAGTATCAAGGTTATGAAAAATACAATGATTCTGGGGTTGAGTGGTTGGGGAAGATTCCTGAATATTGGAAAGCTGTTCGACTAAAACATATAACCAATCAAATTATTGATGGCGCACATTTTACTCCAACTTATGTTAATGAAGGAATACCATTTTTAAGAGTTACTGATATTGTTGGGGCGAAAAATAATTCTATTAACATGAACAATATTAAATTTATTCCCGAAGGGGAACACAATATATTATCTATAAGATGCAAACCAGAGAAAGGAGATTTACTTTACTCTAAAAATGGAACAATAGGAGTTCCTAGAATTGTTGACTGGGCTTTTGATTTTAGTATTTTTGTTAGTCTATGTCTAATTAAGGTTAGAAAACAAAAACTAAACGTTGAATTTTTACAATATTATTTGTTAGGGAAACTTACAGAAACACAAATTAATATTGGTGCTAAATCGAATACTGTTAGTAATTTACACTTAGACAAAATTAAAGAGTTTTGGACTACTCTTCCGCCACTGGATGAGCAGGAGGCGATCGCCCGCTTTCTCGACTATAAAACCAAACAAATAGACGGCCTCATTAAAAAGAAAGAAACCCTCATTCAAAAACTCGACGAAAAACGCACCGCTCTCATCAGTCACGCTGTCACCAAAGGACTAGATCCAAACGTCCCGATGAAAGATTCTAGTATTGAGTGGTTAGGCGAAATTCCGAAGCATTGGGAAGTTATGCACCTTAAAAGAAAAGCTCAAGTAAGAGGTGGTGTAGCCAAAGGAAGGAAATTAGATAAGGAAAAAACTTTAGAGCTTCCTTATCTTAGAGTAGCTAATGTTCAAGATGGATACATTGATATATCACATATTTCTTACATTGAAGTTTTACATAATGAAATAGAACGTTACTCATTGCATGATGGTGATATTTTAATGAATGAGGGTGGAGATAATGACAAGTTAGGGCGTGGTGCTGTTTGGAAGGCTGAAATTAATCCTTGTTTACACCAAAATCATGTTTTTTCAGTCAGACCAAATGACAAAAGAATGTCTTCATGGATTGCTTTATTAACATCATCGTCTTATGCGAAATTTTATTTCTTTAGTAGGGCAAAGCAATCAACAAATTTAGCATCAATATCATCAACAAATATAAAACTTTTTCCTGCTATTTTTCCACCAAAATCAGAAAGACAAGAAATTATAAACCATATATCAAATATTACAGCCCAAATTGACCATCAAAAAACCAATATCAAAGAAGCCATAGAACTATTAAAAGAATATCGCATCGCCCTCATCACCAACGCCGTCACAGGTAAAATAGATGTGCGCCAAGTCCCCATCCCCTAACCCCAGAAACCACGTATGACACAAATTACCCTTGCAGAACTCCCCGAAACCGTTCAAAACCTAATTAACCAAGCACAAAAAACAGGTGAACCCCTCACCATCATGCAAAATAGTATTGCGATCGCCAAATGAACTGATAAATTACATTTAGGATAATTATAATGACTACCGAATATCGCGTTAAACTCATTCAACAAGGCAATATTCAAACCTTATCTATTCCCGAAGAGTTAACACTATCAACCTCAGAAGTTATCATCCGACAAGAAGACGGAAAACTTATCATAGAACCCTACAAGAAAAAATCACTCCTCGAAGTATTCGCCAACCTTGATGATATTGACGAAGATTTTCCCGACGTTGACGAAGGACTATTACCATTAGATGACATAGAACTTTAAAATGTATCACTCTTACTTACTCCATACCAATATACTATCGGACTTTATTAGGCATCCAAGAGGTAAAATTTTTTCTAAAATTCAAGAAGTTGGAGAAGAAAAAATTTGCACAAGTATCATTGTTGCTTGTGAACTCCAATTTGGCGCAGAAAAAAAGAACTCACTTAAATTGAAAGAGCGCATTTCTCTCACTTTCGATATGATTACTATATTATCATTAACACCCAATGTAGATTATCATTACGCAAAAATTCGTACTTATTTAGAAAGTCAAGGAACGCCCATAAGTAGTAATGATTTATTAATTGCCGCCCATGCACTAAATCTGAATTTAACTGTAGTTACAAATAATGTTCGTGAATTTTCTCGTATACCAAATTTAAAATTAGAAAACTGGCTCAAACTTGATTAAAAATGATAGATCACGATAGACTCTTTAAAGAATTAATCCAAACCTTCTTTTGGGAATTTATAGAGCTATTTTTACCAGAAGTATTAGACTATATAACAAAAGACAGCCTCATCTTTTTACCAGAGGAAATATTTACTGATGTCACATCTGGAGACAAAAGAAAAATAGATTTATTAGCCCAAGTAAAATGGAGAGGAGAAGACAGTTATTTTCTGATTCATCTAGAAAATCAGGCATATAATCAAAAAGAATTTGAACGGCGGATGTTTCATTACTTCGCTCGTTTAGATGCTAAATATTTAATGCCAATCTTTCCTATAGTTATCTTCTCCTACGACGAACCAAAAAGACCTGAAAAAAGCCAATATACCGTTAACTTTCCTAAAAGAAAAATTCTCGAATTTAATTACTTTGCTATTCAACTAAATAACCTCAACTGGCGCAACTTTTTAAATCAACCAAATCCCCTAGCAGCCGCATTAATGGCAAAAATGGACTTTCAACCAGAAGAAAGAGTCCGAGTGAAACTAGAATGCTTAAGAATGCTAGTCACCCTAAAATTAAATCCTGCTAAAATAGAATTAATTTCCGGTTTCATTGACATCTATCTCAGATTAAACGCCACGGAAGAACAAGAACTTGATACCGAACTAAAACAAGCCAACTTAGTTGAAGAGGAACAAATCATGGAAATTGTCACCAGTTTGATGGAAAAAGGAATTGAGCAAGGAATTGAGCAAGGAATTGAACAAGGAATTGAGCAAGGAATTGAACAAGGAATTGAACAAGGAGAACAAAAAATTATTAAAAGACAACTAAAACGGCGTTTCAATAATATTGATTCTGCCTGGGAAAATCGTGTTAATGGTTTATCTTCAGAACAATTAGAAAACCTAGCGGATGCGATTTTTGATTTTCAATCTTTAGAAGACTTCATCAAGTGGCTAGACCAACAAAACTGATCTAGATATTTAATATTGGTCAAGGTGAAATCGATGTCTAATAAGCTTCCATTCCCTAACTCAAATGAACTGATAAATTACATTTAGGATAATTACAATGACTACCGAATATCACGTTAAACTCATTCAACAAGGCAATATTCAAACGTTATCTATTCCCGAAGAATTAACACAGATTAATTAAGTTTTGTATTTAATCATGTTTATACTTAACACGTCATGCACACGGAAGACAAATTTGAGGTCATCATCGAACGGGAACTCCTGCAACTCAGTGGCTATCACCAAGGGAACGCAGCCCACTACGACTTAGATACAGCCCTTTTCCCCACGGAAATCATCAAATTTATCCAAACCACCCAACCCCAACAATGGCAACGCCTAGCCAACACCAGCGATGCCCAGAAAATCATTATAGATAGTCTCACCAAAGAACTCAAAAGCCGAGGAATGCTCGATGTCCTCCGCAATGGCTTCAAATGCTATGGTAAAACCCTGCGAGTCGCCTACTTCCAGCCGAATACAGGTATGAACCCTGAAACTTTGGCACTCTACGAGAAAAATCGCCTCACTATCACCCGCCAAGTCAGCATCAAAACTGGACGTATTCCCGATATTCTCCTCAGCATCAACGGTTTACCCATCGCTACTATCGAACTCAAAAACCCCCTCACCGGGCAAACATACCAAAACGCCATCCACCAATACAGACACGATAGAGATCCCAAAGATCCGCTATTTGCCTTTAAACAACGGTGCTTAGTACATTTCGCCGTAGACACCGAAGAAGTTTGGATGACTACCAAACTCGCTGGAGAAAATACCCATTTCCTACCCTTCAATAAAGGCAATCATCATGGTGCAGGCAACCCAGTGGGAGAAAATGAAGAATATCGCACCAGTTACTTTTGGCTAGAAGTATTACAAAAAGATAGCCTTTTGGATATCTTGACCCGTTTTCTCCACATCGAAATTAAAGAAAGCAAAATTCCCACCGCCACTGGCGTTAATTACCAGAAAAAAGAAACCCTGATTTTCCCCCGCTACCATCAACTTGATGTGATTCGTAAACTCATCGCCCACACCAAACAACACAAAGCCGGACATAATTATCTCATTCAACATTCGGCAGGATCGGGAAAATCAAACTCGATCGCCTGGTTAGCCCATCGCCTGGCTAACCTCCACGACAACCAAGACGAAAAAATTTTTCATACCGTTGTCGTCATCACCGATCGCACCGTACTAGATCAACAACTGCAAAACACCATCTATCAATTTGACCATAAAGCTGGAGTTGTTCAGAAAATTGACGAAAACACCCAACAACTGGTTACAGCCCTCAGCGACGGTGTACCGATCATCATTTCTACAATTCAGAAATTCCCCTTCATTACTAAAGCCATCGAGACTTTAGCCAAAAAAGGCAAAGCCATAGACATTATCACCAAAGATAAACGCTTTGCCGTCATCGTTGATGAAGCCCACGGCTCCCAAACCGGAGAAACCGCCGCCGAACTCCGCAAAATCCTGAATAAAGATGGTATTGAATCTGCGATCGCCGCCCAACTCCTGGAAGATGAACTAGAGGAAGATAACCTCAGTGACGAAGCCAAAAAACAACTACTAAAAGAACAACTCACCCGCACCAAACAACCAAACCTCAGCTATTTCGCCTTTACCGCCACCCCAAAACACAAAACCCAACTGGTATTCGATGAACCTGGAGAGAACGGCGAAGCCCCCTTTCATCTATACACCATGCGTCAAGCCATCGAAGAAGGCTACATTAAAGACGTTTTAGCCAATTACACCTGCTACGATCGCTATTACGAACTCGTCCGCACATCTGAAAATAATCCCGACTTACCCCGTCGCCAAGCAGCCAAGGCGATCGCTCAATTTCTCGAACTTCATCCCCACAACATCGCCCAAAAAGTAGAAATCATCGTCGAACATTTCCGCAATCATACCCGTCACAAAATTGGGGGTCAAGCCAAAGCAATGATTGTTACCTCTTCCCGTGAACACGCCATTAAATACAAACTCGCCTTCGATAAATATATTAAAGAAAAAAACTATAGCAATATTAAATCTCTTGTTGCTTTCTCCAGTTCTATTAACCTTGATGAGTTCCCCGAAGAAACATTTACTGAAGTCAACATGAATGGCGGGATCAAAACTTCAGAAATTCCTGATAAATTTGCCAGCGATGCCTATCAAGTATTGCTTGTCGCCAACAAATTTCAAACCGGATTTGATCAACCATTGCTCCATACTATGTTTGTTGATAAACGACTTGATGGAGTTCAAGCCGTTCAGACCCTATCCCGCCTCAACCGTACCACCATAGGTAAAGAAGATACTTTCGTTTTAGATTTTGTCAATAAACCCGAAGACATCTACCAAGCCTTTAAAACCTACTACGAAGAAACCCCCATTGGAGAAACCGCAGATCCGCAACAATTAAATGATCTGTCTTACCAGCTTTATAAATGGCAACTTTTTAGCCAAGACGATGTAAACCAGTGGTGTGAAATTTGGTTTCGTCCGAAAACTTCTCTAACTGGAGGCGAACACAAAAAATTAAATATATTACTAGACCTCGTTATTGAAAATTATAGAGCCTTGCAAGACACAGATAAAGAACTATTTAGAAGCCAAATTACCAGCTTTCGCAACCTTTACCTATTCCTTGCCCAGATTATTCCTTATCAAGATTCTGAACTCGAAAAACTTTATGCTTATGGACGTTTCTTACTAAAGAAATTACCCCGTAGTACCCAAGCTCCAAAAATTGATTTATCTGGGGATATAGAACTAAAATTTTATCGCCTGGAAAAAATTAGTGAAGGGAAAATTGATTTAACCGCAGGTAAAGCAGAACCATTAAAAGGTGCGATCGCAGTCGGAACACGCCAGTTAGATAAAGAAGTCCCCTTATCCCAGCTGATTGACTCCCTTAATGAACGTTTTGGTACTAGCTTCACTCCAGCCGACCAACTCTTTTTCGAGCAAATCACCGAAACTGCGTAGGCGCAGCCCGTCGTAGACATCGCTAATGACTCCATCAAACAAGCGGCTCAAGTTAATACGAAAGAAAACTTTGCTCCGGTTCTAGAAAAGCATCTGGAAAACCTATTTATCGAACGCATGGATGGTAATGAAAAAATCTTTATGCAAGTGATGAATAGTGAAGAATTTAAAGCAGTTGTGTTTGAAAAATTACTATCGAGTATTTATGAGAGTATCAACAGTAAAGAGTCAGATTAGCACTTGACACATTGGCAACGATCGCCGATATTTCCTTTAATCTCCCGCAGTGCTAAATTCATCTTGCACTGCTTCCAAGTTACTGTGAGAGATACGTATATTATTTGAGACTTAGTTGATTTTCTTCTCACGGAGACTAACTTTAATGATGTTTATTTATCCAAATGGCACAGACGAAATATTTGTCATCCCTCCAGATGTGTGCTTTTTTTCATTGTACCAGTTGCCAATTAAGGCTTTCAGGTTGATAGCTGACTGAGATTTCTAACTTAGTTAGTCTAAGAATTAGCCCTAAGTGTTGACAATTTATAAATAATCGAATAACAAGGTGGCAGCATCATTAAATAAAAAGCGTTAGTGCATTCCTACCTAGAAACTAATTAACGCCCTCTACTAAACTTCATACGGATAATATAATCATGCCAGAAAATACGGATAACAAAGCTTCCCAATCAGAAACTCAGGCGATCGCTTACAAAGAGCGTCTTAATTCTTGGGCGATCGCTCGTTTACTTCCTGACACACAACGGGAGATTGTCGCCCGGTTCCGCAGTCGTTCTGATGCAGATGGTTATATGCAGCACCTACGCCAAGAAAAACCAAATACTTCTTTCATGGTTGTTTTTGATTGTAAACGCGAAGAAGTTGTAGTTTAAATTTCAGGGAGAGGCGAGTCATGAGACATCGCCTCTGCGTATCTACACAGTTGGAGCGACAATATTTGGCATTTCTGACTTAATGTTAGCTAAAATATCTTTCCTTTTATGGAAACTAGCATTATCGAGAATAATTTGGATCTCATCCTCAATGCTACTTTTACACAAGTACTTCTGCGGTATGTTATGGTAGTCAACTTTATCACCGTATTTACGACGAGAACGACAACTGGGGTCAGGGGTTTGATAAGGTATATATAATGCCGAATCATGGCGGAGTTTGGAAATTATGTGCAAGTTTACTTGCCGAGCCATCTGTAAAGCATTCTTGTTTCCAAAGTGACTATCTAGTACTAAGTAGGTAAGGGGAATAAAATTACCTAGTAACTGGAAAAGCGAATTAATCATTTTCTGAATCCGAAGTAATTCAGATGTTAATGTTACCTCCGTTTTATTCTTGTTTTTACTTCCTTTTGGTCGTCCACGCTGACGTTTTTCTTGAGGTTTTATTTCTCGGTTTGGTGACGGGCTACCTTTTTCTACATCAGGGCAAACGCATCTAAAGTACTCTTGATCACGACCGATATTAAGAACCAACGAAAAAATCTTTCCTTTCGCGTTTGATTATTTTTAAAGCCCCAAAGCGATGTCTACGACGGGCTACGCCTACGCCTAAATTTTTCGCAATAAGCAAGAGCTAATGATATTATTTTTAAGTCTATTGAGAATAGACTTTGTTTATTGACATGATGCGGCCGCCCTGTTTTCTACATCGCTCTTGATTACCTGTTCTACCTGGATTGGAAACGAGTGCCTTTGTTCAACACTTACTAATGATAATGTAAAGAAAGATAGTCCTAATATAGGTCTACTTACTAGGCTGGAAAAGAATCTATCCAATCCATAAGTTTTTTTACCTGATTTACTCACTACAACTTCATCTCCTGCCAGCAAATACACCTCATTCGCACCGAACAAATGCTTGCGGAAAAATAGCCAAAACAACGTTGCCCAAGGTATTACTGTCTGGAAGAATCTCAATATCGTCCGATAACTACCACCAACCCCTGCCCATCGCGAGATTCCCAACATCGTGACTCGCCCGCTCATCGCTAACATCGCCAGGATTATTTGGTTAAATTGTCGCATCGTTGTCGCGTTGATCTGCGGTAGCAGGCATTGCAGGAGTGATAAGATATCAGGCATGGGCTGCTTGTAGTGTTTGAGTTGTCGTTGTGAGAGACAATAACTCTACTACGAAACGCTCTACCTCTTGATGCTCTTATTTTGGCAACGGTATTGATTCTTGTTAAGGGAATAGTTTATTTTCTGGAAGTCCCTTATATGTGCGATCGCATTTCTCATCTGGGAAATATTCCATCTTTGGGGTCTATTATTCGCGAAAAATCTGTTCTCAATCCTTTTGGTTGCTCATGGGTGACTGAATAACTTTTTTCCCGAAATATTGAGGAGATACCTTAATTTTTTACCTATACTGATTATCTTTTAGTAGCAGCAATTAATCTAATCTTATTCCTTAAGATAGATGAATTTTCTTAGTAAATTATTATCCTTTGAATACAGCTTTCCATTATAAATTTAATATCATTTGTATGATTTACATAAATTTTATCAATATCTAAAACTCTAGTATTAAGCAGTAAATAGGGTTACAATAAACTGTTAGTTGCTGGATGCAGCAATTAACAGTTCATGAAATTAAACTTGAAAGTTATTAGGTCAGGTAAACCGAAAAGTTTAAGCGTGTCCTGTAACTTTTTGGTTTACATTACCCAATAAACTTGGCCAACTATTAGGTAACAAGGAATAATGTTGAAACGTCGCGTAATACTAGCTGGTTTAAGTGTACTTAGCTTAACGTTAGCTGTGAGTACTAAAGTATATGGACAGTCCACAACTGGGCCAGATGCTTGGGAGACTGTCTACAATGATGCGGTTGCTGGAGCAACAACGACAATTTCAGTGCCGCTTTTAGGCTTTTTGTTATCAGTTGTCTTACAAATATTCTTCAAGTTGGCAGGTTTTTGGGGCGGTTAATTCTTGGTCTCATACCTAAAAGGAGTCTCAATAGAGGCTGTTACAGTGTAATTTTTGGTAATTTCTCAGCCTGCGTAGACGCTCTGCGTCTTGTTGCTAGACATCGCCTGAATAAATCTCTCATTCATTAACGCAGATTATCCCATAGTCAAATATTCCATAACCCGTGAGGACTTTTTTTCCTATGTTCAAACCTCGCACAATTTTTAGTGCTTTAACTGCAATTATCCTAGCGTTTGCCATCAGCACACAGATATATATACAACCCGCAGTAGCTGCTGGAGGAATCTGTAATCCAACTGTGGGAAACCTACCTGTATGCCCAAGTACCGCACCTTCCGAGTCAGCTAGTTTTATTGACCCAAAAGCAACAATCATCAATCCCACAAATATTACCTTGGGCAAAAAAGTCTACGTCGCTCCATTTGCTAAGTTAGATGCTACTAATGCTCCTATTAGTATTGCAGCAGATTCTAATGCTCAAGACCAAGTGAAAATCACAGCTTCAGGAACGGGAGTGCAGATTGGCGAGCGTGTCATTATGGCACACATGGCCGTTGTCAAAGGTGCAGCTAAAATTGGTACTCAAGGTTCCACAGGGCCTTTTACCGACACAGTTACCAATACTCAGTTTAGCAACACTGTTCCAGAGACTTTTCTCGCCTTCAATTGTGAAATAGACGGTGCAATTATACAAAGAAACACAGTAGTCAACTTTCTGGCGCGAGTTGGCCCTGGTGTTACCTTACCCGCTGGTAAAGTTGTCTTGCCTGGTAAAAACGTCACAACTAATCAACAAGCTACTAGCGGCAGTTTGGGGAAGGTGGCAAACTTGACACAAGCAGACGTTGCATTAATGGGAGGCATTATTGAAGTCAATGAAGCATTTGCCAAAGGTTACACAGATTTAGCCAGAGCAGACTTGACCAACGTAACAGGAATTAATTATGCTCCTGTCACCTTCTTTAACTCTGGAGGTCTGCCGCAGATAGGTGGAAGTCCAACTCGTGATCCGAACTATCGTAACCGCATTATCGGTAATCTTACTTTCCAAGATTCTTTAGCAACGCTCAACAACAAACTAGCTAATAGAATTTCGCTGCGTGCTGATGAGGGTGAACCTTTTAATGTTGGACGAATTGGCGGTATGGCAAACGATGTTGTGTTTCACGCATTAGAAACCACTAGTTTGACTCTTGGTAATGGTATTGGTTATGGGCCTCGCGCTCTAGTTCATGGCGGTAGGCAGGTTGTCAATGGTGTTGCTAATGGCCCTGAAACTAGCGTAGGTGATGCAGTAGGGTTAGGGCCGAACTCTGTTATATTCCGCGCCAGCATTGGCAACAGATCAGCAATTGGGCAAAGAAGCGCAGTCTTCAACTCTACAGTAGCTCCCAGAACGCATATCCGTTCTCGAACAATCTATGCAGACAACGGCAACCTGATTTTACCTGTGGAGTGGTAAGCAACTGAATTTTGCATCATGATGAATCGGAAAATATTGTCGGTGCAATTACAATGCCTACGATTGATTGTGCTGTTCACTTTGATATTCGGATTGATACTAGGTGTTGATGACAGTTCATCTATAGCTGCTGAAATCACCTCAAATCAGCCTCAAGTTGTACAGCCTTCAGTCACCGGACTTGTCTCTACATTGTCGGATGAAGTCGAGGAATTACCATCAGACTTAATTCGCTGGTCAACTTACTGGCAACTTTGCTGGCAAGCATATCCTGAAGCTAAAGCATACGAACTGCAAACGGTGCTTACCGAAGGCAAGTCTCCCAAGTTGAAACGACAAGGCGATCGCTGCTTTCGTATACAAGCTGCATCTAATGAAAACCAAAAATCACAAGGATTACTCAACCGTGATTTAATCTTGTTAATGCATAAAATTCAGCTTGGTTATCGAGTGCGAGCCGTCTTAGATAACAACCGCGTCAGTGAATGGTCTCGAGTAATGGCAGTCGGTGCAACTACTACCTCTCAATTGAATGGTACTAATAACACCTGTAATAGCGCTTGTGGCACCAACGATAGCACCGAGAGTGAGTTTTTCTAATGTTTGTGGTGCAATCCCAGCGTGAGGATACCCTAGTAAAGGTGCTTGCCCTTCATAAAGGATGATATACGTAGAGGGAGATTTTCTCTGATGAGAATAGCTTGTGCCATTCCAAAGCGCAATGGATCAATGAGATTTGCGACACTTTGGCGATCCATTCGGTTGAATAGTGGGGTTTTAGCTTTTAAACTCATCATGAAAAACGAGAAGATTGACAAGAGTCCCCTGACTTAGTTCGTCACACATACTGGTGTCGTTAGTGCACCATGAATGCTTAACTCAATATACAAATCTGAGGCAGTAATAGTCATGCTTCTCCTTGAACCATTGTTTTGTCCTTGTTGTACTCCAGCCATATTGCATTTACTAACTCAATCCGAGCTGACTCAGCACATACTCCAATTAAGAACGGGGTCAGTTTCTGCGGCTATCAGAAGGAATCAAAAACAGCAGCAGCGATCTCTATCCGTAGAACAAGAACCAAACCTCACTAGTTAGTAACACCCCAAGTCAAATCACAGACAAAGAAAGGGAAAGATTAATGGAACTTCCAGAAAATAAACTATTCCCTTAACAATAATGATAATTATTTTAAATGGGGATGAAGGGGCAGCCCTTTCATCCCCATTTTGTAGTAATTTGAATAATGACGCTTGTTTTTGAGTGTGGTAACTGATGGCTATAGTATTAACTGATTCTCTCAACAAGTTGTTGATTGAAACTGCATCTCAATTATTTGGTGCAGCAAAGCGTAAATTTATGGCTTCGACATTTCAGGGCTTAGGTTTAGGAGGGCAAAGGCTTGCAGAATCAGAATTAGGATGGAATCGAGATCCTATTAGGAAAGGGATAAGAGAATTAGAAAGCGGTATTACTTGTGTTGATAAGTTTTCCCTAATTTAGGTAATTGGTTTATTGATATTTGTTGTAGTAAAACAAACGTGATTTGATTTTAATAACAGCATTTATTTAGCTACAAGACAAACTAATTTTACACTGTTTAACTTCAAAGTAGACGACAAGTGTATAGACCAGGGCAAACGCATCTAAATTACTCTTGATCACAATGAAAGTTAAGAACCAACGAAAAAATCTTTCCTTTCGCGTTTGATTATTTTTTAAGCCCCAAAGCGATATCTACGACGGGCTACGCCTACGCCTAAATTTTTCGCAATAAACAAGAATTAATGACATTATTTTAAACTCTATTGAGAATATGTATTGCTTATTGACATGATGCGGCCGCCCTGCGGTTAACTTACGCCAAGCTGTACTAGTTTGTGCAACTGCTTTGAATAAGGGTGGCGGGAATTACCGTTATAATTTAGCGATCGCCAATTGGATTGATTTGTCCAACAAATTTCAACAAATCCGCGAGTCGTCTACAGATATTAGCTCCTTTGTATACAGTACGTATTGAACTAGGGAACTATGAGCAGCGTAGCATGAAAGACTAAGCATTGATCGTATTCATCAAGTTACTATCAGTGAACCAACATGCTAGACAAATAGCTCAGTACTTCTGTTAATGAAATCTGTATGCTATGACTAAAGCGCTTATTAGTAGTCATTTACTCATAATAAATAGACTATAATATAGTAGATATTGCTATTGAGTATGAATGTAAAAATGCTAATATTTATTGTTATTCAGTTTGTTAGAGATAAGTTAATAATTAACAGAATAAAAGTAAAAAAATGTGATGGACACGAACAACTTTATTGTTCACTTAATGAACAGGTCAGAAGTGGATTTGGTGATGATTTGGGCAGTAGCAGAAGGCTAAAATCCAGGGAAATACATGGATTACAAAATTTTATATCAACATTCAACATTTCTGCGTCTATGCATTCTACTGTTTTGTATTTATGCTAAAACTTGTTCAACAAAAATTTACAGCTTTTCCAAATAAAACCAATGTCTAAACAAAAGTCGGTAAGTCCTTGGAACTATAAACCTTGGTGGTGTCAGCCCTGGTCTATAATTCTTACAGGCGTCACGCTGATTATTGGTAGCTGGTTACTATTTAAAGTAATCTGGCTAACAACTCTTATCTCCATTCCTGTATTGGCTTGGATGGTATTTTTTGTGTTAGTTTGGCCAAAACTGATTGTTCGCAGTGGGATTTTAGATTTGTATCACAGTGACAATCCATAACATTAAATAGTAAAAGAAGTTAGGAGTAATTAGGTTTTATATAAACTGTATTAGTTTGTAACTCTTACTCCCTTAACTTCTTCTCTATAACTATATAGTGTAGGGTCATGTCAAGTTGTTCTAATCCGTCGAAGGAACTCAATATTAAGAGTTAGCTTCTCTCGGTATGAGTATAACCAATAGTTGCCATCAATAAAATTACCAAAGCTTTGAAGCGGCTTTTTTCTCAGTTTCTGTGGCAAGGTTTACAGAATCATTGAAGTTGCTTGCACTTTGGACTCATGATTATTTTTATGAGACAATTGGGAAAATTAGCTCTGCAATTATTCAAGCTTACATCAATCACCCTCATTACAGTTGAAAGGCTCAAAGAGCATAGTAGTTAAAACTTATTGCGCCGCCTTTGCTCTTCGTTATGAAAACGCGAAGCTCCCAATTGACCGCCTTATTTCGGTGGATTAACATTATTGATAACTTTGCTACCAATATTATCCTAGTCACTTGGTGCAAAATATAAAGTAAAATAACTTTCACTATTTGGTATTGTTTATTTGATATAACAAAAATCAAATTCTCATTAATATATGGCGAAGGTAGTAATTCTCAAACTAATTGGTGATCTGAAACACCAGGCATATTTGAGGGTACTGAGAAAATGCAGCGGCACGGTTAGAGTCTTGATTAGCACAGATAATATCCCTGCAACACCTAACTCAATATCATGATCGATAAACACCTGAAAAAGCTTGCAGTGTCCTGGTTGCAGCTGAGTATATTTATGTTGTTTAGCGGCATGAATTCTAGACCTCTAGAAGCGCAGGTTATTGATAACGCGCAACTACCGAATGATTCCATACCATCTCAACAACTCCCACCGCCACAGGATATTCAACCGCCTTCGCCTTCTCCACTTCCCTCGCCTCAACTACCACAGCCACTTCCTCCACCAGCAGAACTACTTCCACCCTCTGCTCCAACTCTCACACCTGACGAATCACTTCCTAGTAAAATTCCTCTAACTATTACTGTTGATCGGTTTGAAGTTTTTGGTAGTACAGTCTTTAGTCCAGAAGACTTAGCTAAAGCTACTGCTGAATTTACCAAACGACCGATATCACTGGCCCAACTGTATCAAGCCCGTTCTAAAATTACTGAACTATACATTAACAACGGTTACATTACTTCTGGTGCTTATATACCACCTCAAACAATTCAGTCCGGTGTCATCAAAATTCAGGTGGTCGAAGGTAAATTGGACGAAATCCAGGTAACTGGTAATCGGCGGCTAAATTCCAATTATGTCCGTAGCCGTATAGCAATAGCTACAAAACCACCTTTGAATCGACAGCGACTCTTAGAAACACTGCAACTTTTGCAACTCAATCCTCTGATTCAAAACTTGTCTGCTGAACTATCAGCAGGGTCACGTGTTGGTACAAGTGTGCTAGAAGTGAAGATTAAGGAAGCAGAAACCTTCAGTACCCAAATAGTACTTGATAATGGGCGATCGCCAGCCGTAGGAAGCTTCCGGCGGCGAATCCAACTGGGTGAAGCCAACTTACTCGGACTGGGAGATGGTCTGAATCTAACCTACGCTAATACCGATGGTAGCAACTCATTTGAAACCAGCTATACATTGCCTCTCAATCCCAACAACGGGACACTCATTTTCAACTATGGCACTATATCGAGCGATGTCATTGAACGTCCTTTCAATAAGCTCAATATCGAATCAGCTTCCCGCTACTACGAATTGACATTCCGTCAGCCAGTCATTCAAACTCCCACACAAGAATTAGTACTTGGTTTAACAGCCTCCCGACGGGAAAGTGAAATATCTTCTTTGCGGTTTCAAGGTAAATCTTCCCTTAATGAACTCTCGCCAGGAGCGGATGAAAAGGGACGTACCAGGGTATCTGCGTTGCGATTTTTTCAAGAATGGACGAGTCGCAACAGCCGTGAAGTTATTGCCCTCCGCTCTCAATTCAACTTGGGCATCGGTGCGTTAGATGCCACAATTAATTCAGATCGTCCCGATAGCCGTTTTTTGGCTTGGCAAGGTCAAGCGCAGTGGGCACGTCTTTTAGCCCCTGAAACCTTACTGTTACTCCGTTTAAATACGCAACTAGCATCCACATCGCTTCTGCCTTTAGAGCAATTTGGCTTAAGTGGTCAGGATAATGTTCGTGGCTATCGTCAAGATTTCTTGCTGACAGATAATGGCACTTTTGCTTCTGCTGAAGTGCAAATCCCGGTACTCCGCTTACCCCAAATAGATAGCACATTACAAGTCATCCCTTTTGCTGATTTCGGTGTCGCCTGGAATAGTTCGAGTAGAGACAATCCCAGTCCTAATACTTTAGCTTCCGTTGGTCTGGGGTTGCGCTGGAGACAAGGCGATCGCCTCACTGCTCGTCTTGACTGGGGCATTCCTTTAATATCTGTTGACTCGAATGGAGGAACATGGAAAGAGAACGGGCTATATTTTTATTTACTCTATAATCCTTTTTAAAGTCTAAGAGGTTGTTTGAAAAGTCTAATTTATTACTCACCGGGCGACTGGAAGTCGCGGCTACACAATCAAAACCCTTGATTTTCATAGTCCACGGAGGTGGACTTCTCTGCGAACGCTGTTCGCGTTCGTTTGTGTAGTAGCGAATTCTATTCGCCTAATACTTTTCAAACATCCTCTAAACTCGCCTAAATGTGTGCGATCGCACTCCGGCTGCGATCGTCACTAATTCTTATTGTGCTTGTTTATAGAACTCCCAATCGTGAACCGTGAAATAATTCCATTCGGAATTCGGAATTGGTAATTTGTAATTTGTAATTGATATATATAGTAATCCCATTTGATTCGTGAACTGACTCGTAGAGACACCGAATGGAGAATAGGTAATAGGGAACAGGAAAAAAGGGAGTTAGAGGTGTACGCAGTTTTTTCAAAAATCAAATAGGAATCCTAACGAATTTATATGAGGTAGCCCCGATGAAAAATGATGAATCTTCTCCAATTCGCCTATTAATCGTTGACGACCAGAGCCTCATTCGTCAGGGACTTAAAGCAATATTAGAACAGGAGCCTGATTTGCACGTGGTCGGTGATGCCGAGAATGGCAAGGTTGCTTTAGAGCTTGTGGCCGCACTCCAGCCTGATGTGGTGCTAATGGATATTCGGATGCCCGAAATGGATGGAAGAACCGCGACAAAACTGATTGTGCAAAACTTTCCCAATGTTAAAGTTCTCGTCTTGAGCACATTTGATGATGACTCTTATCTTACAGGAGCAATGCGGGCAGGCGCAAAAGGATATTTGCTCAAGGATATGCCCTCACGTGAGCTAGCAGATGCGATCCGCTTTGGGCATTATGGCTATACTCAGTTTGGGCCTGGGTTATTTGATAAATTGTTGGCTACCAAAGCTACATCAGCTACGACTAGCCAAGACTCCGCCTCATCAAAGCCATCGGAAATCACCGCACGAGAACAAGAAGTTTTACGTTTGATAGGCGTTGGCGCAACTAACCGCGAAATCGCCCAACAACTTTACATTACCGAAGGAACCGTAAAAACTCATGTAACCAGTATTCTCAGCCGTCTCAATCTCAAAAATCGATCGCAACTGGCCATTTATGCAAATTCTGTTTTCAATGAAGAAAACAAACCATCCGGGAAGCTTGGAAATTGAAAACTCCCCACTGCTAGAAGCCGAGATCTGGAACAGGGCTGACGCAAAAATTGCTCCCAAGGCTCAATTGATCGAACTGCTTTCTCTACTGGAGGCTCCGCCAACGCCTTGGTCTGGTAGAGAAGAATTCGTAGAGTGTGCGTAAGTTCTGTTGGGTAGTCCATAAATGAACTTTCAATCGATACCCAGTACATTTGTTTTGCTAACGTAATATCTCACTACGTCTGGCATCCTATTAAACAGACCCAGCATCAAAGCACTAGTTACGAAACAGAATGCGTATCTCTGTCAATATTTGCGTATTCAAGATTAAAAGTAGCAATAATCTGATGCTAAGTCCTGCTTGATATTTCTTCTAGCAGAACTTAACCTAAATTTGAATATTTTTTTTAGTATAAAAATCGACTATACAGTGTAATATTGCTATGTATTATTTTATTCCGTAAATGAAAATAGCAAATTTTGTCCCAGCAATTGTACTGATTGCGTTTTTGACAACTTTTTTGTGCATCAGATTCGGGCTAAGGCCAGTTCCAAAAAGATCTTCACGCTTTGTGGCAGTTTTTGTGATCGTTGCTATGGCGATCGCTAGTGGAGGTTTAGTATCTGCACAAGTAACACTGTCCCCGGCTCCTAATCCGGCTCCTCTAAACAACATCACAAGCCTTCCCGCACCTACGCCTGGAGACCCAACCCCAGCGCAGCCGCCACTGCTAGCTGCGGTGGCTCAACCAAGCAATCTCACAGACTTTGTTCAAAATGAAACAGCCCTACTCAAGCTGGGAAAATCCTTATTCTGGGATATGCAACTTGGTAGTGATGGCGTTCAATCCTGCGCTAGTTGTCACTTTCATGCGGGAGCAGATAATAGATCTAAGAATCAAATCAGTCCTGGTCTTCTGGCATCGTTGAAAGATATAACTTTCCAAGTAGGTGACAAAAAAGTAGTTAGTGCTCCTAACTATCAACTGACGGCGGCAGATTTTCCATTTCACAAACTGGCAGATCCTAACGATCGAAACAGTACAGTTCTTTTTGACACTAACGATGTTGCCTCATCCCAAGGTGTATTTAACAGTGTTTTGAATAACGTTGTTCCAGGTCAAGCAGTGGATAATGTGACATCCATAGCAGATCCAAACGGCTTTCAAGTCAATGGAATTAATGTGCGTCAAGTTCAGCCGCGTAATACTCCAACGGTAATTAATGCAATCTTCAACAAACTCCAGTTTTGGGATGGTCGCGCTAAGGAAACCTTCAATGGAGTGAATGCTAAAGGTGTAGTAGATTCTAATGCTAGAGTTTTCATAGCTACAGGACGAAACCAACTAACTCCAGTTTCCGTTTCGTTGAACAATTCTTCTCTAGCTTCCTTAGTAACCGAACCACAATTGAGTCCATCTGAGGTATCTGCTAGTGGTCGTACTTTACCTGAAGTCGGTACTAAGTTTTTCCGAAGAAGAGGTCAGAGTATTAAAAGCCTTAGACCATTAGGTAAACAAGTCGTACATCAGCAAGACAGTGTTTTAGGAGCTGACAGTCGATTCCCTAGACCAGGTCTGGCGATCGCATCCTATGATAGACTGATTCGGCAAGCCTTTAAGCCGCAATGGTGGAGGTCAAGGGCAATCATTGAAGTTGACAGTAATGGAGCACCAACAGTCATTCCCAGAAATTCTAATGGTAATGACAGTGAGGAAGGACAGACTTTAGCTGCAAATCAGTTTTCCCTCAGGGATTGGAACTTCTCCTTATTCTCTGGGTTAGCAATGCAAAAGTATATCTCTACTCTTGTATCTGACCAGACACCTTTTGACAAATTCCAGGCGGGAGATGTCAATGCTCTCACCGAGCAGGAAAAAAGTGGTCTGACTGTGTTTGTCACTGCTTCAAACGGCACGCCCGCAATTCCTGCAACTAATGGTGGTGGTGGTTGTAACACTTGCCATACGATTCCAGAATTCACTAGAGCTTCGGTGAGAAGAACCGAAGGAGTAGCTTCAACTGATGCTACTAATCCGCTCATTAATGCAACTAACGGCTTCTTTGCTAACTACGGTGTTAGACCTGCCTCAGAAGACCCAGGTGCTGGAGACTTCACTACATCAAGATTCAAAGCACCTGCCCTCCGTAACATCGGCTTGACTGCTCCATACATGCATAATGGTGGAATGGCAACCCTGGAGCAAGTAGTAGACTTTTACAGTCGTGGTCGAGGTGACGACACTAGACCTAATGCACCAACTGGTGTAACACCATTGAACTTAAGCGATGCTAAAAAAGCTGATTTAGTGACTTTCTTAAGAACCGGACTCACTGATCAACGAGTCCTCCTTGATCAAGCACCCTTTGACCATCCGCAACTGTTTGTCCCCAATGGACATCCCGGCAATCAATTGTCAGTGACAGCCAGTGGCAATACTAATGGGACTCCTACTGCGACAGATGCGCTATTGGAAATACCAGCTGTTGGGCGGAATGGTCTGACTGTTCCCCGTCCAAATTTCTTAGAGTAGCAGACTACCGACATAGTTATCCCATAAACCTTAGTTGTTAGTTATAAAAATGCCTGCTCTAATGGGCATTGGGCATTTGTAGCTTCTTTCCTAGGCCCCATTCCCCATTACCAAAAACTCCATCTCCTTGTGGGTGGAGTTTTTCATTTTTTGCATCTCCCAAAGCTTGTTTCTTCTCACACTGCTCCAAGAGCCTGAGCAGATATTGCATTAGCTGCGGCTTCTATTCTTCACTACCCAGTAGCAGCAAACCTTATAATCCCATAATTCTAGATATTCTCGTAGATAATTTTGAGAAAGTATACACTGCGATTTGCGTTGGTGCAGCCCGCCGCAAATCGCCTAACTTCTTGCTTCTTTCTTCTTAGAGAATACACAACTAAAGATAATTAAGATACAGCAAAATCCGTGTATTGCCGTAGTTCAGCGGGATGGAAACCCAAGACAATATCTTCGCGCAAAATACCCGCTCCTAATAATGCCTCTGCTACTGGAACAGAAGTACCATCATATTGAATCCACACTTTATCATTAATAATATCTATATGTACCACCGAACCGTGTACACGGCGTACTCCATCCCAACCGATATGTAACACTTCGTAGTGGTCTCGCTCCGAGTCAATGACTGGTTCTGGCTCTATTTGACCGTTAGCTGGTTTGTGAGTAGCATATTCAAATATCAACTGACGAATAATTTCACGATACCGAGCTAGCTTATCCATTTGATAATCCTCTCTAGTTGCTCGTCAAAGACAATTAGGTTTATTCCTATGCTATTAAGAATTAGCTGACCAAAGCGTTCGGAAAATATACCTTCATAGACTCGCTTGGGAACTGCTAAATAAAGTTGGCGTTTTGGTTCTACTTCTTTAAGCACGCTGCGATAAATTTCATACTGTCCTACAGCTTCCTGGAGGTCACTCACGGGAGAAGGACTCAGAAAACTTTTGATTTCAACAGCTATTTTTTGATTATCCCTCTCAGCAGTAATGGTAACTCTTTTTGCTCCAATATCTACGTAAAGTTCTCTACCCCCATAAGCGAGGTATAAGGGATCGTTGGTTATTGTCCAACCATCTGCTGTAAGTGCTTTAATAACTGCCGCATGATAGATATCTCTGGCTGGCATTAGTCGAAAGATAGCTCCAAAAACACAGCTTTAATGTAGCAATATTATTATTTTGCAGAGGCGCGATTTTACCATCTGGCGGCGAAAACTTAAATAAAGCCCTTTTCAAAGCCTGGTAAGGTTCATAAAAAAGCGATCGCTCTTTTCCCAACACAGACAAAAATGCGATCGCTATATTTTATCCTTATCCTTGGATGACTAGATATCCTGTTCGCTCAACTCACGAGTTATGTGGTCAAATGGCTCATCTACAAAAGCTGCACTAGCCACACCTGCTGTTGCTACTTGTTCTTTAACTAAATCCTTCATAATCTGGATACCACGAACCGTCGGCCCAATAGGTACTCCTAAAGAATTGTAAGTTTCCCGTAACCCTTGCAGCACTCGCTCATCCAACACATTTGTGTTACCAGCAACCAGCGCATAAGTAGCATAGCGGAGGTAATAGTCCATATCCCGCAGACAAGCCGCATAACGACGAGTGGTGTAGGCATTTCCACCAGGGCGAATCAATTCTGGCAACTCTTCAAACAACTTCAAACCAGTCTGCTTAACAAGTCCCGCTGCATTAGAATTGATCGCTGCCGCCGCTTGTACTCGTGCTGTACCACTATCAAAATAAGATTTAAGGCTGTCGATCGCATTCCGGTCAAAATACCGTCCAGCTACGTCATAATTCTTAATTAAGCTTGTCACTGCATCGCGCATTCTCTTTTCTCCCAATCATTGCTATCTATGGTTTGATATTTATTTGTCTGCTTTTATGCATCAACAAAAATTTGTGCTATTTAAATATAGATTCGGCACAAAAACAATCCATCCGCTACTTAAGGATTCTATGCCAAAGTTGACCCCTATTGAGATGAACTTTACAGTTTTGTGCAGACAGTTAGGAAAGGTTAATCTAACCTGTAAACCAGATGATCTGTAACAAAAACTACAAAATCATGCAATCTCCTATCTCTAGGATATTTCAGGAGGATATTTCCAGATGTGTCATAACTTGGTTCAGCTCAACAGGGTTAGGATACTTTGAAGATTCTAGGTTTACTTTCAGTAATTGGCTAAAGAAGGAGTAACAATGACAACCCCACAAGAAGTATTAAAGTTGATCCAAGACCAGGAAATTCAACTGATTGATCTAAAATTCATTGATACGGTAGGGACTTGGCAGCACCTTACAGTGTACTACAACCAAATCGATGAAAGTTCATTCAGTGATGGTGTACCTTTCGATGGCTCCAGTATTCGGGGTTGGAAAGCGATCAACGAATCGGACATGACGATGGTACTCGATCCGAATACCGCCTGGATCGATCCGTTCATGGAAGTACCAACGCTAAGTATAACTTGTAGCATCAAGGAACCCCGTACGGGGGAATGGTACAACCGCTGCCCACGCGTTATTGCCCAAAAAGCAATAGATTACCTAGTCTCAACTGGTATTGGTGACACAGCTTTCTTTGGCCCTGAAGCTGAGTTCTTTATCTTTGACAGTGCCCGATTTGCACAAACAGCCAACGAAGGCTACTACTTCTTAGATTCTGTAGAAGGTGCTTGGAACTCTGGTAAAGAAGAAAGCCCCAACCTAGCTTACAAACCACGTTTCAAAGAAGGTTACTTCCCAGTTGCGCCGACGGATTCTTTCCAAGATATCCGTACAGAAATGCTGTTGACAATGGCAAAATGCGGCGTACCTATTGAAAAGCATCACCACGAAGTTGCTACTGGTGGTCAGTGCGAACTCGGTTTCCGCTTTGGGAAGTTAATTGAAGCAGCTGACTGGTTGATGATTTATAAATATGTCATCAAGAACGTTGCTAAAAAATACGGCAAAACCGTCACTTTCATGCCAAAACCGATTTTTGGTGATAACGGTTCTGGTATGCACTGTCACCAGTCCATCTGGAAAGATGGCAAACCTCTGTTTGCAGGTGATAAGTATGCTGATTTGAGCGACATGGCGTTGTACTACATTGGTGGTCTTCTCAAACACGCACCAGCGCTGTTGGCAATTACCAACCCCAGCACCAACTCATACAAGCGCCTAGTACCTGGTTATGAAGCTCCTGTTAACTTAGCTTACTCCCAAGGGAACCGTTCTGCTTCTATCCGTATTCCTCTATCTGGCAGTAACCCCAAAGCCAAACGTTTGGAATTCCGTTGTCCAGATGCTACTTCTAACCCCTACTTAGCATTTGCTGCCATGCTTTGTGCTGGTATCGATGGCATCAAGAACAAAATCCACCCTGGTGAACCCTTAGATAAAAATATCTATGAACTTTCACCAGAAGAACTGGCGAAAGTTCCTTCAACTCCAGGTTCTCTGGAACTGGCATTGGAAGCACTGGAAAATGATCACACTTTCTTGACAGAATCCGGCGTGTTTACGGAAGACTTCATTGAAAATTGGATTGACTACAAGCTGGCTAACGAAGTTAAGCAGTTGCAACTACGTCCTCATCCCTATGAGTTTAACCTCTATTACGATGCTTAATTAACAGCCGTATCTAAATCTAAGAACATAAGTTTAGCCACCCTCTATCTAGGGTGGCTTTCTTTACTGAGTTGTTGTTGGTTTGATCGGTTTATAGTTAGCGCTAAAGCGCTAACTATAAACAATTCTCGCCCTTCAATTATTTTTTGACAGACTACTAGCTCATGGTGGCGTTGCTACGCCCATAAATCATCCGCATAGTAGGTTCTATCTTCCCTTGAGTGGGGTTCCAGTAGTGGGCTAGTTCTTCGTGTAGACCAAGTTCTTGTGCAGCACGCATTAGCATTGATTGCTGACGGTTCTTGACTTGCTGATGTTGACGCACCATTAACGCACGAGATTTTTCGGCGATAGACATAACTATAGTCCTCCGGGTTACTGTAGTGAATGTATTATTATTTTCTGTTCGTTCATCTATTAGTATAGCTAAATTCTGTATCATAAGCTACGGAATTGTCTATTTTTACAAAAATTTATATTTTTGGTAATATCGTGTATTTTTCTGCCAAAAACCTCAGAAAATCAATCCCTAACTAGCTTTGACGATTCACATCTTGCTTGCGTTGGGTTTTACCTTGGGGCATGTACCTTTCCAACAGTAGATATTTTATTCGTTACAATTGTTTACATAGAATAAATATAAGTACTCAAAATTCGAGATATTTCTATGTCTGACACTTTTACTAAACTGACTTATCAGACTCTCCAACAGGGCAAAAATTATTTCAGTCTAGCCCACAAAATCCTCAGTTCACAAGTAAGGAATCTAGCCTATCCCACACTTGAACAGAAGATCAAACCTATCTCCAACGAGACTTTACTCAAATTTCAACAAAGATTGAATCACCTGCTAGAAGCAGACTGGCAAGATGCCCAAAATGGTGTATATCCAGAGAGCCTGCTGTTTGATCACTCCTGGGAAGACTTTTTCCGTTACTATCCATTGGTGTTGGTAGATTTACCTCAAATCTGGGAACGGGCTAAACAAAATAAATATCAGGACTTTGCGCCGGAAATAGAGATAGATGGTTATCCCAGCTATTATGTGCAGAACTTCCATCACCAAAGTAATGGCTACTTGAGCGATCTATCAGCAAATTTATATGACTTACAAGTAGAACTTCTCTTTGGTGGCACAGCCGATGCGATGCGGCGGCGTATTCTTGCTCCTCTCAAGCAAGGGTTGAAAGCTTTTGAATCTGTTCTACCACGACAAGTGCGTATTTTAGATGTAGCTTGTGGAACTGGGCGTACTCTGAAGTTGATTCGAGCAGTGCTACCTCAAGCGTCTTTATTTGGTACAGATTTATCACCAGCTTATTTGCGTAAGGCAAATGAATTACTGTCCCAAATTCCAGGAGAATTGCCGCAACTTGTCCAAGCAAATGCTGAAGAATTGCCCTATTTAGATGACTATTTTCATGCTGTAACTTCTGTTTTCCTCTTCCATGAGTTACCAGCGGCGGTGCGTCAAACCGTCATTGAGCAATGCTTCCGGGTGACAAAACCAGGAGGAGTCTTTATTATCTGTGACTCAATTCAATTGAGTGATTCACCTGAAATGGTGTCTCTAATGGACTCTTTCCCTGAAACTTTCCATGAACCCTACTACAGACATTACACCACTGATGACTTGGTAGCACGTTTAGAGAAAGCAGGCTTTGAGAATATTGAGATGCAAGTCCACTTTGCAAGCAAGTATTTCATTGCTCATAAGCCAGCTTGAGACGACACCAAATTGCGGCGGGTTGCCTAACTGAATATTTGTCCGTACTTTAAATCAATCGAGTGTAGTTTTTTACTTAAAAGACCCTAAAAAGACCAAATGCAAAATTTCGCATCTGGTCTTAGGGATAAAATGACTAACGATGATCTAGCAGATCCTTCTTAATATTTATTTGGTCAACAGCTGGCTGTGAGGAAAAAAACTAGGATGCAAGATTAGGTTAACAAGAGTACTATTTGCTGTTAAATGCAACAAAGCTATACTAATTCTGTGGATTCATGCCCTAGACAAGCTCAAACGAGGCGATACGAATTTCATGCTTCGGTAAAAAATGCCGAATAGTTGCCAGAGCGAAAATTAATTATTTCCTAATACAAATAACTAGCTACTTGACGCATGAGAAAATCTGTTTGGAAGTAAAACAAAGTTGCTTCAAGCCTGTTTTACAACAAGCGAAATACGCGAATTAGATGTACTTGAGATTAACTGATACCCTAAATTACATCCATTTCTAGATTGGTTGAAGATGGAAACGCAGAGCTTATCCGAAATACGAGCACAATTGTATGGCTTTTGAGAAGTTGGTGATGCGTTTGATAAAGACAGTCAATTTTATGGGCGTTTTGATTGCAAGGGTTTGCGCCAATTATATATACAGAGTTTACAGTTGAAAGACTTGGCGATCGCTCTTGGTTTTTTCTGTGTCAGCTGTTGTATTTCTGCTAGAGAGGTCATGTAAAAGATGTTAAGCATCACAACACCTTATTTTCTGGTAATTTGATTCTCTTGCTAGAAGAGGCCATTACCCTACATTACTTAAACAGCAGGATGGATATTTGCGAAATTTCCTGTTAAGTCTCTGCGTCCACTACCCCGATGCGAAGGATCTTGTGAATTAGTTTTCTTCGCCGAGAGCAACTGTTGCGAACCAGGCGTGGAAAGGAGTTGATCAGATAATTCATTGACCATTGCTTGGCAGTTAGAAGCTAAGGGGCCGAACGCCAGACTCGATACTAAAAGTGAAATGGCAGCACGCATAGCAGATGTCTATTTTGGAACTCTCCAATTCACTGATACTTAGCTTTTTGATGAATATCCGGACAATTTGCAAAAAAGTATTGTTCTTTACTGAAAATAAACTACTTTTATACTCCGTCTAGATATTCGACTAATAACCAATTACCGACGTGATTTTGACGACCCCATACTGTGATTAATTGATCGTGGGGACAAATTAGCAATTGCTCATTAATATGCGATCGCAAAGTCACAAGCTGCCAACTTTGACCTTGATTTGCGGCTGGTGTGATGATAGTAAATCTGTAGTTTTGCTGATCCAAGCGGTGTAAAATACCTTGGAAACAGTCATTTTCTCGTATTAATATCTTGTCAAAAGCAGAGTCATAGGATTTATCCCACGATGGACAAGGGCAATAGCCACTGGCTGGATAGGCTTGTGGGTTATCTAAGTAATACAGTTGCCAGTGCAGCCAATCCGAATGATTGGGTGGAAGATTAAAGAAAGGAAAAATTGCCGCTCTTGCACGATGATCTTTTAATAAAGCGGCTTGCAGCACCCTAACAGATAAATCTCTTGGTTGACAGCTTAACTCAATGCACATCGCCGCTGCCATCCCCGCTGCTTGACCAATGCCCATAACCACAGGTTGTAATCTAGTAGCCCCATTGGCAATGTGAGAGACAGAAATATTCTTTTCACAGACCAACAAACCATCTGTTGCAGCTGGAATTAAGCAACTGTAAGGAATTGTGAAGGGAGTCCCAGTCCAACGCCCCCCCCAGCGGATAGATTTAGGTTGTAGTGGGAACTGAACTCCAGGATAGTGGTGGTCATTGGCGTAGTTCCCAAAAGCGATCGCTTCTCGTAGAGAGGCTTCGCCAACGCAAACGCCAAGGGCGAACGCATCATTAAATATAGATGCAACACTACCTTCTACCACTGGTAAGATATCCTGTTCTCGGATAGTAGTTAATCCTACTAAGCGGCGGCTTTCCCGGTAGTAGGGATGCAGTGCAAAAGCAGTAGAGGTGCAAGGAAAAAGCTGTTCTGCTAAACCATAGCGACGACCAAGCTGATTTTGGATAAAACGGGCAAAATTTTGGCTGTGCCAGCGAGATTCTTGGAGAAATTCCCTTTTGGTTAGCTCTGAATCTATCAGACGCTCTACTCCTTCGCCGTAGTCATTGCCACAGATTGGCCAATTAATCATGAATCGGCCACCAGGTAAACGTCCATAATTCAAAAATGTCTCTGCTCCGTAGTTATCCCAAGCACCAGTAAAAAGTGATGGATTTTCGTTAGGAGCCGCCGGAATTTCTGGGGCCACAGCTTCACCAAAGTCTTGCATAATCACTACCCAAGTGGGCGCTTGCACTGGATATTTTTTGGTGAAAGCGTTAAAAGTCACTGGTGCGCTGGGTTCTCCCCACTCAGATTGCAACTCCCAGCCCCAGCGGTAAGGTATCTCAGCTAAAGCTAATAAATCTCCTAATTCTGTAGCATCGAGAATAATCTTGGCTGTGACTATAAAATCAGTAAAGCGGACGCCAGTAATAGAATCACCTTGGCGGAAAACTTCTACCGGCACTTGCCCAGAAATCCATTGCAGATTGGGCAACTCCTGCACCCAATCTGCAAAAATTTCTGCCCCAATCCGGGGATCGTAACTAAAAAAGCTTACCCAACTGTTATCTAATCCTCCGGGCTGTCGTTGTCGCAATTCTTGTAAAAACGCCCCCCATAAGCCCGTTTGAAAGGCTTCTAATTCATTTCCATCGGGTGCAGACACTCCAGCCGAAGTTAGCATTCCCCCTAACCAAGGAAATTCACTCACCAAAATGGTTTTGGCTCCCCGTCGAGCCGCTTGGATAGCCGCAGCAGTACCTCCGGTTCCCCCACCGACAACTAAGACATCAGTTGTGTATGTCTGATTCAACATCGCTTAACCTCACTAGAGTTCCGACATATTCTCTCCAGTAAGCTTGGCATCAGACAAGATACTTTATTTTATTTTTCGGATATTTCGTTTATGTAGTGTGTAAGATAAACTGTAAATAGGATTGACAGTGTGTAAATAGGATTGATAATGACAAGCCCCACGACAAAGTAGGAGACAGATTTATGATGTTAAGACATAACGTGTCTTTAGATTCTGTAATATCTCCAAACCTAGAAGCCCAACCTATCAAGGAACTAGAGCGCATACTTAGCGTTAAAGGTTCCCAGGCGAAACTGGTAGGAGCTAACGGAGAGCAAATTACCATTCCTGATTCGGTGTACCAGGTGTTGCATCAAGCTGTTCATGCAATGGCATCAGGTAAAGTGGTGTCCGTAGTTATTCAAGATCGAGAACTGACGACTCAAAAAGCAGCAGATTTTCTTAAAGTTTCACGTCCCCATCTGATTAAGTTATTAGAACAGAAAGAAATCCCCCACATTATGGTGGGAACACATCGGCGTGTTCGTTTTGAGGATTTAGTGAAATATAAAAGACAGCGCGATAGTAAGCGTCAGGAAGGACTTAAGCAATTTACTCAGTTTTTGGAAGATGAGGGATTCTATGATGACGAGACTAGCGAATTAGATCAGTAAAATGGTACTCTCGGTTATTTTGGATTCCTGTGTCATCTACCCTATGCCTTTGTGTGATACTCTCATGCGTGCTGCGGAGGCAGAGTTATACGAACTTCATTTTTCACAAGAAATTCTGGATGGCGCTACTCGCAACCTTGTAAATAATGGGAGGATGACAAATGCCAAGGAAAGATACTTTCAAGAACAAATCAAGACAAACTTTCCTGACGCGATAGTGGAAGTACCAGAGTATCTAGTTGCAGCAATGACAAATGATATAGGCGATCGCCATGTTGTTGCTGCTGCTATAGTTGCCAAAGCAGAAGTCATAGTTACTGCTAACCTCAAACATTTTACTGTAGAAGCTCTAGCTCCTTATCAGATTGAGGCTTGGCATCCAGATGATTTTTTGGTTTACCTTGATGAGCAACATCCAGGAATAATGATTAAAATTATTTGCCAGCAGTCTAATGAGCTTAAACGTCCAGTGACCGTTACTGAGTCGCTTGACAAGTTAGAAAAAAATAATAGAGTACTAAAATTTGCTCGTAGTATTCGCTGCCAACTTTATTCTGACGAAATTGTGCAAACTGCCAAAAAGGCTTTGAACAGTCAGTTTGCAAATAAAGCACCTGAAGGTGGTCGATGCTTTGAGGGTGAACGGTATCGACTCTGGCAAAAAGGGGAAATTTTAACAATTACGGCTAAGGACAATCGGAGTGAGATTCTTAGGCTTGAAAATGGGGGAATTGGCGGTAATCTCTCATCAGCAGATGTTGAGGCATTTCAAATCTTTGAAAAAAGCTTAGAGCAACAATTACAAGAAGCTCAAACAGAGAAATCTCAAAATTCATAGCTTAACGTTGACTGCTAATGTTACATCTAAATATCATTGAGCGGAGAAAAACCAACGTGAAAGCACAGGTATTTAGAGGCGTCAATCAACTGTCTTACGAAGATATCCCAGTCCCAACGCTGGAACCAGATGAAGTGCTGGTACAAGTGCAGGTAGTGGGGTTGTGTCAGTCAGATATTAAAAAAATTCGTTATCCCCTATATGAACCGCCACGCATTTTTGGACATGAAACTGCTGGTACCATCGCAGCAGTAGGAAATAACGTCACAGGTTGGCAAATAGGACAACGGGTGGCGGTGATGCACCACATCCCTTGTATGCATTGCGCTTACTGCTTAAACGATAACTTTTCTATGTGTGATGTTTACAAAAACATTTCCACAACCGCAGGCTTTAACGCCAGTGGTGGCGGCTTTGCCGATTATGTCAAAGTGCCAGGACATATTGTGCAAAACGGCGGGCTAATTCCCATCCCTGATCATATCAGTTTTGAAGAAGCGAGTTTTGTAGAACCAACTAACTGCTGCTTAAAAGCAGTGAAAAAAGCCCAAATTGCCCCTGGACAAACTGTTTTAGTGACTGGTGCTGGGCCAATTGGGTTAATGTTTATCATGTTGGTGAAGTATTTCGGAGCAAAAGCGATCGCCACCGATTTACTACCATCTAGAATTGACAAAGCATTAAATGTTGGTGCAGAGGCGGCTTTTGATGCTCGTGACGCCGATTTACCAGCAAAAATTCATGCGCTCACTGGTGGATTAGGTGTTGATGTCGCCCTATTGGCTGTTCCCAGTGAGAAGGCTTTCTTTCAAGCAATTGACTGTACCCGCAAAGGCGGTAAAATTCTGTTTTTTGCAGAATTCCCCGATGAGGTGGAAATTCCTGTCAACCCCAATATCCTGTATCGCCGGGAAATTGACTTGATGGGTAGTTACAGTTCATCCTACCGCCTGCAAAATCTGTCTGCTGATATCGTATTTAATCGCCGGATCGATGTAGAGGCATTGATTAGCGATCGCTATCCATTAAAAGATTTATCAGCAGCAGTTGCACAGGCGATCGCACCCACAGCGGAAACTTACAAAATCTTAATTTATCCCCAGTGAAGGGATTAAGAAGAGGGAGACAAGAGGAGGGAGGGATAATAATAATTGTTCACTTACCTGCTCCACTCCCCCACTCAGCACCAAATGCTTATAACCCTAATTGCAGTCGCCCTCCTAGCCTTCTACGTTGCTTTCAACCTTGGAGCTAACGATGTTGCTAACGCAATGGGAACTTCTGTTGGTTCCAAAGCTGTCACTTTAAAACAAGCGCTAATTATTGCTGGGATATTAGAGTTTACGGGCGCTACGTTATTTGGACATGAGGTAACAGAAACCCTAGCGACGAAAATTACCAATCCTGTTTTATTCGCCGCTACGCCTCAAATATTAGTGACTGGGATGGTAACGGTGCTACTGGCGAGTGGGGTATGGTTGCAAATTGCCACCTCACGCGGTTTACCTGTATCCTCGTCTCATGCAGTTGTTGGTGCGATCGCTGGATTTAGTTGGGTAGCTTTGGGAGTGGGTGCAATTGATTGGTCATCAATTGGCTCAATTACTATTGGCTGGATTTTAACACCGATTATCAGTGGCATAATTGCAGCTTTATTTTACAGTCAAATTAAGCGCTGGATTTTGGATCAACCAAATCAATTAGTGCAGTTACAAGAGTGGATTCCCTGGTTAAGTGCAATGCTTCTGGGTGCGTTTGGCGTGATTGTGCTTCCCTCACTGACTCAACCACTAACCAATTTTTTGGTTGAGCTTGGTTTCAACATACCAGCTCACGACATCCCCCTACTAACGGGTTCGGTAGCAGCAGTTGGACTTACCATCATCAGTTGGCGACAATTGGGACAAAAGGAGACAACAGCGCAAAAAGAAGAGTCTACCCCATGCCCCATGCCCCCTG
>NZ_JADEXR010000003.1 GCF_015206995.1 aff. Roholtiella sp. LEGE 12411
AATTGCGGGCGGCAGAAGACCCAGAGTTTGAAACCTTCTATACCAAAAACATTTTGCTGAATGAGGGCATCCGCGCTTGGATGGCTCCTCAAGATCAACCTCACGAACAATTTGTATTCCCTGAGGAGGTATTACCACGTGGTAACGCTCTCTAATAGACCAAATGTCTTAGACGGTGCTGGACGCGACCAAGAATCAACCGGTTTTGCCTGGTGGTCTGGTAACGCGCGTTTGATCAACCTATCTGGCAAATTGCTAGGTGCTCACGTTGCTCACGCTGGCTTGATTGTATTCTGGGCTGGAGCAATGACTTTGTTTGAAGTTGCTCACTTCATCCCTGAAAAGCCCATGTATGAGCAGGGCTTGATTTTGCTACCTCACCTTGCCACCTTAGGCTGGGGTGTTGGCCCTGGTGGTGAAGTCTTCGACACATTTCCTTATTTTGTTGTCGGTGTACTTCACCTGATTTCTTCAGCTGTGCTGGGTTTTGGTGGCATCTATCATGCTGTCCGTGGCCCAGAAACCTTAGAAGAATATTCTTCCTTCTTTGGTTATGACTGGAAAGACAAGAACAAGATGACCAACATCATCGGATTCCACCTGATCATCCTAGGATGCGGTGCGCTACTGTTGGTGCTGAAAGCAATGTTCTTTGGTGGGATCTATGACACCTGGGCACCAGGCGGTGGTGATGTTCGTATCATTACCAATCCCACACTGAACCCAGCAGTCATCTTTGGTTATCTAATCAAGTCTCCCTTTGGTGGCGAAGGCTGGATTGTCAGCGTCGATAACCTGGAAGATGTCATCGGCGGTCATATCTGGGTTGCCTTTGTCTGTATTGCTGGCGGTATCTGGCACATCTTTACCAAGCCTTTTGCTTGGGCACGTCGTGCGTTTATCTGGTCTGGTGAGGCTTATCTCTCCTACAGTTTAGGCGCTCTTTCCTTGATGGGCTTTATTGCCTCCATCATGGTTTGGTACAACAACACTGTTTACCCCAGCGAATTCTTTGGCCCTACAGGCCCTGAAGCTTCTCAAGCTCAAGCTCTGACTTTCTTGATTCGTGACCAACGTTTAGGTGCTAACGTTGGTTCTGCACAAGGCCCCACAGGCTTAGGTAAATACCTGATGCGCTCCCCCACTGGTGAAATCATTTTCGGTGGTGAAACCATGCGCTTCTGGGATTTCCGTGGCCCTTGGTTGGAGCCTCTGCGTGGACCTAACGGTCTTGACCTGGAAAAAATCAAGAATGATATTCAACCCTGGCAAGCTCGTCGTGCTGCTGAATACATGACCCATGCTCCTCTGGGTTCCTTGAACTCTGTAGGTGGCGTGGCTACCGAAATTAACTCTTTCAACTACGTGTCTCCTCGCGCTTGGTTATCGTGTTCACACTTCGTACTGGGATTCTTCTTCCTAGTTGGTCACTTGTGGCACGCTGGTCGGGCTAGAGCAGCAGCTGGTGGCTTCGAGAGAGGTATCAACCGTGAAACTGAGCCAGTGATGTTTATGAACGACCTCGACTAGGTTGTAAACTTTGTTTCATGATTAGCAATTAAATAGTTTAGAAGCTCTTGTGTCAAAGCAAGAGCTTTTTTTATTAACTGTAGTGAATTGCGGTGATTTTGATTGCTTAGCTGGTAAGTATTATCACCATAAGCTGAGCTGATTGGGGGGATGCTCAAGGTGATTCCAAGGTAAAGGCGGAACTGCCACATCGCTCTGTTCCAATAGCTGTTGGAAGTAATGCGCTGTGCTGGGCGATCGCTCTTCTGTAGGACAATGAACAAAGAAATAAATTCGCACTCCCGCTTGTAACCACTGCCGAATCTGCGTCACCCAATCTTCCATAAAAGGTTGATTGACTGACAAATTCGGATGAGAAATAAACCGAATTAGGCTGAAAGGCGCTGTCAAGCTGAATTGCAACGGTAATTTGGGTTTTCGCCTTTCTGATTGTAGCTGGGGTTCATCATCTCCAGTATAGATAGGGCGCGAGTCTAACAGCACTCGCCCTACGCCTAGCTTTTCTAACACCGCCGTTAAATTACTAGCATGGGGTTCTGTAAACCAGTCAAGATGCCGAACTTCTAGCGCTAAAGGTGTATCTGTACGCGACCAAGCTTTTAGAAAGGTGGTTAAATCGTCGAGCAATCCAGGTGCATAACTAGGTGGTAACTGGGCAAATATCGGGCCAAGACGATTTCCTAAAGGGCGCATCTGTTCTAAAAATTTTAAAGCAGCAGGGATATACGGTTGCAGCAACCCTTGATGGGTTATATCTCGCGGCAATTTCAAGCAAAATTCAAAGCCTGGTGGTGTTTCAGCAGCCCAACGAGTGACAGTTTCTTGGTTAGGCACTGCATAAAAAGTAGTGTTACCTTCTACAGTGGTGAAGCGACGGCTGTAGAGATGAAGAAACTCATTAGTACGAGTTCCTTGGGGATAGAGTTCACCTATCCAACCTTTATATGCCCAAACAGCACAACCAATAAAAAATTTCACAGCGGCCGAAAGTCTTGAGTTTTCATATTTAATTGTACAGTCAGGTTATGGGAATGAATGAGGTGGGCGATTTCTGTAACGGGCTACGCCTAAGCACTTTGCATCCTGCATTGAAAAGTATAGCTAGAAAATAATGAAGACCAGCGTTATGCTGAGCTTTATTGTTCTGATTAGTCTTGATTATGCTGGCTGAAGTGCTCTAAAGCATGTGCTCCACGCGACTCAAGCGTTCTGAGTAGCTTTTCATTACCTTTAGGGAAAACACGGGTGTTTCTTGAACAGCAAAGAGAAACCCTTGCTCATCTAAGAAGGCAAGTTTGCAGTGTGTCTTGGCAATAGCTGTATAAGTTCTATTTTTGACCCCTACAAGTACCCCAACACCAAAAATTTCGTTTGTCATATCCAAGGTTTAGTATGCCTAATAAATCTATTTTTACAGTCCTAATATCCTGAGACAAAGTAAAAAACTTAGCTACTGTAAGTTTCACATTTAAACGTAGTCTTGTATTAATTTATTCTTCAGCAAATAATTAATAGAAAAACTTCCAATTTCCAGACAGAAATCATTTAATTATGTCTGAAAAAAGCCCTTCTTCTATATAAAAATCTTACATATCGTCAGAAAATAAGCTTACTAATAAAGTAGAATTTAAGAGTCAAATTGATTAATGATTTAGAGAGTAAGGTAATGGCTAAAATAGTAATTCCCGACTTTCATCCTAATGATACAGATATATGTGATCTACCTCCAAGAAAAACAGATAATCTGTTAGGAGGTTATATTCACATATACACCATTAATGATGGTGGCGTGAATAACATATCAACTACATACGAAGGTGCTTACAACATCCACGATAACAGATTTTCTAGTATAGACTATTCAAGATCTATTCGCAATTGGATCTATCTATAGTTAATTACTGATACTTAACAGGTTGTATTGCTAAAACACATAGAGAGAGTTAAAGAAAGGCGATAAAGTTGACTGGATGATAGTTTTAACGCTTAAATTTTGGTGAAACTAGGCTAGTTTGTGAGGCTAAATTCGCATTAATGTAATAAATTAATTCATGTTAAAAATCCAAATAACAACAACCTAGATATAGCTAGATAAACTCACCTAAAAAACATTACGTTGATACAAAGATTAAGTTTGATTTTCGGCTTTCTGTAATCAGAACTTTGTGAGCGAATTGTCATCAGATATCACTCTCATTTAGAGAAAAAACAGATTATTCTATCAGTTAATTTGTCGGTAATTTTGCTCCACTAAAGTTACCAAACTGTTCATAACCTGACCTCAAAAATAAGACCATGGCTAAAATAGTTATTTCTGATTTACATCATCTTGATGCGAAGACATTTTTGCATGACTTGTTTTCAATACAAATTGATGCCACATTAGATAATTATCTTCTGCATTTATGGGGTGGCGATCCTGATCTTGAATTAACTAGCATTCAAGATGGTGTAGGTAATACATCATCTACATCTAATGGGCCATTCGGCTTTTATAACAACAAGATTCTTACAATAGATTTCTCACGATTAACTCTCAATTTGATCTTCTTGTTACCCTAGTTCTAAAAGTTTCATAGTTGAAAAGCCTGCATGAGCAGGCTTTGTTTGTATTTAGCTACTTATTATAAAATAATTAATTTTACAGAAAAATATTATTTAATAATGTCTAAAATATTATGCTTTTAGCCAAAACTTTTGCATTTTGCATGCTTAAATTTTAACTATAAATGTACAATTGAAGAGTCAAAACTACTTAAAATTTATAGGGTGAGATAATGGCTAATATAATAGTTTTTGATTTAGATGTTATTGATGTAAAAACATTTACACATAATCTGGCTCCGGTGCAAGCAGGAAATATATTGGGAGGTTATCCTCCTGTTCTTATAACTACTATTAATGACGATGGCATAAATAACATAGACCATACGTATGAAGGGCCATATAATATTCACGACAATAGGTTTTCCAGCGTAGACTATTCAAGATCTCTTCGCAATTGGATCGGATGATTAGTTACTGATAATTAATCTGGTTTTGTTGAAAAAACTTATATATAAAGTTTCTGATGAAGTAAGATGATATGCATTAAATTTGCATTTTTCTTAATTAAGGGGAGCTATGAGTCAAAACAAATAAGCCTCATGACCCCTGAATTTTGTTTAAACACGCAACTTGAATATTAATCAGCTTGGTAGAGTTTATACCTTGCTTGTCTATCTCTTGAAAAACGAGCGCGGAGGGATTTGAACCCCCGACCAACAGAACCGGAATCTGTTGCTCTATCCACTGAGCTACGCGCCCTTATCCCGTTAAACTATAGCACGCTTTTGTTCGCTATAGATAATCGGCGGGATTTACGGGTGTGCCATTCTGACGGACTTCAAAGTGGAGGTGGGGCCCAGTCGATAAACCTGTGGAGCCAACAGCAGCGATCGCTTGTCCTCTTTCCACTGTTTTCCCTTCGGAAACATACAACTCGCTGGTATGTCCATACAGTGTAGTAATACCTTTGCCGTGGTTGATAATTACAGCTCTGCCATAGCCACCATACCACCCAGCAAAAATCACTATTCCTGAATCAGCTGCCTGAATTGTACTACCATAACCAGCGGCGAAATCCAGACCTGAATGAAAGCGGCGATATCCCAGAACTGGGTGCATCCGCCAACCGAAAGGACTGCTAGTGGGTGCATTGCTCGGATATGCCAATACACCAGTTCCTCGAATGATCACACTTGTACGACTATTGGTCTTTGCTTGTGCTGCTGCTACCTTTTGTTGGATCAATACTTCCAAATTTTTGGAATCTTTGTCTAGCTGGTTTTGTGCTGCTTCCAAGGCGAGGCGATCGCCATTTAGGCGTTGAATTAGTTCTGACTGTGACTGCGCTTGCATTTGATAATCGGCTTTTTGTGCTAGTAATTGCTCACGAATCAATGCAATTTCGTTTTTTTGCTGTTCTACATCGGCTTTTTGTTTGTTGAGCAGATTTGCTTGCTCGTTGAGTTTTGCCAAAATTTGCTGGTCTGCCTGATACACTAATTTCAATTGATGACGGCGGCTGATAAAGTCACTGACAGTTTGACTTTGGAGCAGAACGGCCCATCCTATAGATGCTGGCGATCGCTGAAGATATCGCAATCGTGCGACTGTAGCTATCTGACGTTCCTGATATGAACTGTTTGCCGCAACTAAATCAGTTTCTAACTGCTGGAGGTGTTGGTTAGCGAGTCGTAATTGCAACTCGCTGTCTTGAATGTAGCTGTTTGTAGTTTGCACATTTTGCTTTAAACCAGTGAGGTGATTTTGGGCATCATTTTGCAGATTGGTTAAGCGATCGCGTTCCTTAACTACACTCTGACGCTGCTGGTTCATTTGCTGCTGCTGTCGCCGTAAGGTGTCAATTGACCCTGTAGATGTCGCATGTACTGGCAAGGGTAAAGCCAAATAAATACATAAAATGCAGCAAAATGCAATATATAGACAGCAAAAAATATTCTTTTTTTCTAAAAATGGCGCTCTCATAGTGTGAGCCTGACCAAAACGATGCTTCCAAACACTATGAGGATTATTCCCAAAATCCCACTCACTCCAACGTGCTATGTGTCAAATTAGTCTGCCAATTTGTAACACAAGGATTCCGGCTATGCCAGCATTGAGCAAGTATATTAATCAGTTCTATGAACGTACAGTTATAAGTGCCAATGGGGAACTCGATAGCGACAAGCTGGCTCTAGCTTTGAAGACGATTGCTGCGATCGCCTATACTCAGGAAGCTGCTAAACTAAAGACCCCAAAGATGAACAATTGTGTAGCGGTGTTCATCCTATTGGCTGATTACTGACTGGCTTTCCAGTTTGCTAAATCAGCCAAAGAGCGATCGCGATAGCGTCCGTAACGCTCCTGCTTACTTTTGATTTTCGCACCCAGTTCTGGAAAAACTCCAAAGTTGGGCGGCATCGGTTGGAAATGCTTGGGCGAAGCAGAACTGATAAACTCAAACAGCGCCCCCATCATCGTTGTTGGCGGTAAAATCAAAGGTTCTTTACCTAAAGCTAACCTTGCAGCATTCCTACCAGCTAAGCAGCCACCCGCAGCTGCTGCGGTGTAACCTTCAGTCCCAATTAACTGCCCAGCAGCTAACAGAGTTGGGCGCTGCTTAAATTGCAAGGTAGGATGCATTAGCTGAGGAGCATTGATAAAAGTGTTACGGTGCATCACGCCCAGTCGAACAAACTCAGCACTTTCCAAACCTGGAATTAGCTGGAATATTCGCTTTTGCTCACCCCAACGCAGATTAGTTTGGAATCCTACCATATTCCAAAGTTGACCTGCTTTGTCTTCTTGTCGCAGCTGCACTACGGCGTAAGTACGCTCCCCAGTTCGACTATCAGACAGTCCCACTGGTTTGAGAGGGCCGTAGCGCATCGTGTCTTCTCCGCGCTGTGCTAGTTCTTCAATGGGTAAACATGCTTCAAAAAATTTTGCTGTTTCCCGTTCAAAATCTTTGAGTTCTGTTTGTTCCGCTTTACATAATTCTTCTCGAAACCGCAAGTACTGCTCTTTATTCATTGGACAGTTGAGATAAGCGGCTTCACCTTTGTCATAGCGCGATGCCATAAAGGCAATATCGCGGTTAATCGATTCTCCTACGACAATTGGGCTAGCAGCATCGAAAAAGCTGAGATACTCCATCCCCGTCAAGCGGCGCAAATCTTCCGCCAAGTCAGGACTAGTTAATGGCCCAGTTGCCAACACTACAATTCCTTCAGGAATGGCCTGCACTTCACCCCTACGGAATTCAATTAAAGGATGACTAGACAAAGTTTGGGTCAAGTCTTGCCCAAATTGTCCCCTATCTACAGCTAGAGCACCACCAGCGGGAACGGCATGTTCATCAGCCTTAGAAATAACTATAGAACCAAGTTGGCGCAATTCTTCGTGTAATAATCCAGCAGCGCGATCGCTTGCCATTGCACCAAAGGAATTACTACACACTAATTCTGCCAAATGCTCTGTATGATGAGCAGGACTGAAGCGTTTTGGGCGCATTTCATACAGAATTACCGACACTCCAGCTTGAGCTATTTGCCACGCTGCTTCTGTTCCAGCTAATCCACCTCCAATTACTTGTATCGGTTGTTTATCCATAGTTAATTTTTTAATTACTGGTTTTGTTAAAGATAATTTACTGGAAATGTATGTATATCAACAATCATAAGATAATTCTTCGACGATAGATTTCAGTGAGTGGAATTTCTATGTTTAAACTATGCAGAAAAATCGCCCGCTCAAGGTGAGAGTGAACTTGCCAAGTCGCTGTTATACAAACGAAAATCGGTGTCTCTCAGTAAAAACCCCAGGTAAATTAAGAAGTTGCTAGCGATCGCACTATGAGATTCCGAACCTCCCGACATAGTAATAATCTCTCCGTTGCGGTATTCATGGCGTTCGGGGTTTATTTCTTCCATAGCCCGATACTCGTCCAATGTGAGGCGAGTTGTTATTACATCTGAGGAACTGGTTTGAGCAAAGACCACAATCAACCTCTCGAATAATTAGCTCTAAAATTATTATCCGCAACGAAAGGAACAATTGCTAATGATTCCAAATTACGACACGCGGTCACGACTTGATACTAAATGTGATGTTCCGTTTTGGATATAACCTTTCTCTAATTTTTCAAACAGCCTCTAAAACATATTCTTTTCAGAAGAAACATTTTCTAACTGTTCGATAGAGGGTATGTGAGTCAAGCTGCGTTGCTTAATTGCTATTGCCGGATTTCCCGCATATATTGTCATTGGTTGAAGTGATTTGCCAGTCACACTTCCCAGGCTAAGTACAGCACCTCTGCCAATAGTTATCCCTGGCCCTACAACTGCTTTTGCTCCTATCCAACTACTACATTCAATCCGAATCGCACCTAATTTCAGTCGAAATGTTGGATCACTCCAATCATGATTTCCTGTACATAAGTAAGCACCTTGAGAAATGCATACATTATCTTCAATATAAATTTCGGCTGCATTATCAAGCCACGCATCTTGACCAATCCAAACATGATTGCCTATGTGAAGACGCCACGGAAGCTTAATTTTTACTCCCGGTTTAATGAGAACTCCTTGCCCAACACTAGCTCCAAACCAACGCAAAACTAAAACTTTTAGATTGCGTCCAGTTTTTAGCCCATCAAGTAAGTGGTTCTGTATTAATGGCGACCCTATTGCATACCAGAGAAAGACTTTCCAGTAGGGAGCACCCAGAGTAAAAGAGCCTTTATTGTATTGGTCAAGGTACATTTGCTGAGGTTTTAAATAAAAGATTTTAGGTGTAGATTTTTATTCGCCAGCAATTTATATTGTATTCCTAATTATGGATACCTTACTAGAAATATTGTTGGATTTCAATTCGACCATGACCACTCTTTTGTTGTTGGCATAGGTATTTTTGGTGAAGTCACAAAAGTTTTACGAACTGTGGAGAGAAACCATCTAATTAAATGGGACACTGACTTATTGTGTTGATAGTCATTAATGGTTAAAAATATGAAGAATAAATAAATCATGATTGGTTTTACTTGACGATTGAGATTAATTTCAATAAACATTGTGATTGCCAAATCACCAAAATGGTCATTAAAGAGCGAGTCTTTGAGAGTTTGTGTTGGAATTTTCAACCAGAAGTTATTTTCTTGCAACTGCTCTAAGTCGCATTGAGAAACTCTGCCTGAGATAGGATTATAGACTAGATGGCAATTATTTGTAGATATACCAATTCCTTTAGGAAATAAAATGGCTAAAAACAAGCGTGTTGAGTTAAATTTTTTACTTAAATTACTAATATCTTCAGCATTAATAACCGCCTCTTTTTCTAACTCTTCTCTTTGGTGAATAAGTAGATATTTCTTATCTCCTTTGGCATTGTACTCACATTGAGGAATATAGCTAGTATGAAAAGAGTCTAAATCAACAGTGGAATATGAGGGTAAGAGTATTGCATCATTGTCCCAATACATTTGTAAATCGTTAAATGTCACTTTATATTCATTTGCCCATAGAGAATCACTCCTTAAAAATACAGCTTGACTAGCAAATGGCATAAAGATGTCAGCACCTAAAGCTTTGTTGATTTGATTAAGGTAGTTAACATAATCAACTTTATTCTTCATGTGTACTCGTTCTCCTTGTCTCATGAAAGCATTAACAATGCTGGCAGGAGAATAACTACTCAAAACAATAGTTTTTTTATTTGATAAATATTTTTTAACTTTGTGAATTTGGGCAATAATTTTGGAATTAGGCTTAGCATCATTCAAATTAATAATAAAAGCATTTGGAGTATCAATTAAGAGAATGCTATCATCATTCCATAAAGGAAAACTTAAAATTGATACATTGTCCGATATTGAATGCCATTGATTAGCAGTCATATTTTTTAGGTTATAGCTGTTATCTGAACCTAAAAAACTCGACATGCTAATATCTGGTAGATCTGGAAAAAGATACGTTGGTTTTTTACCTAGTTTGCGTATACTTGGTAGGTGAAAATGATCGGGGTGTTCGTGGGTTATATAAACATATTTTACTTGTAATAATTTCTCAATTTGATTTTCGTGTGGGTAGTTTTGTAACCACCAACTTCTCCAATAAGCTGAACCAGTAATCCAGGGGTCTGTAACTAATAAAGGTTGCTCATTATTATCTGTAAGTAATAGTCCAGCATGACCAAAAGTTTCAATCTTCATAATTGTTTCATTTAATTAAGTTTACTAATTTTTTAAATTACCTATCTTAAGCCAAAATGGTACTGAGAAAAGTAATGATTAAGAAAAGGTTGGAGTTTGGCTCCCGTACGACCTGTGAAAATCCACAGGATGGAGCGACCAATATCGCGAATAATTGGGCGTATAGATTCTTTTTTAGGTTGATTTGATGGTACAGATAGGGGGGTAAAAGCTATGCCTTGGCTACCAAGTACTAGAGTGGCGATCGCCTTTGCTCGTGGCATGTGATAATCGGAGGTAATCAGGTAAAGGTGTTGAAACTGTCGTTGTTTGAAGTCTGGGACGAGAGTAGTGAAGTTGGTAACTGTATCAACAGCACGGTAGTCAAGATGTAAGCGATCGCTTCGGATACCAGCTGCTTGAAAAATCGGACGTACCATGTAGGGAAATGAACCAGAAGAAACCCATATTTCTAGAGATGGATACCATCTGGCGAATTCAGCTGTGAATTCTTCTCGATCTATCCAAGCACCAAGAGTAAGGATAGCTTGAGGTTGAGGAGCTTGGTAATAAGCGATGGCTAAACGTAAAGGAATAATCAGCAGTAGGATGAGGATAAAACCTGTTATAGAAAAAATCCAATATCTTTGAAGTTGGCGATGAAACTGTTTCACAAATAAACTCATTCCTCAATTGATGAGAAGTAATCAGAAGTCAATAGCCAGAATTGCTCTCTAAAGACTTAATTGGTGGGTATTCCTGACTTATGGCTCCTGTAATCCTATTTATTACTACTCATCAATTGTAAAAGAGAAGGTTCTCGAAGATCATGTTGCATACCATAATCAGTTGTGCCAAATTCTATTTGTAACATCAGGCGATCTCGAATAATGGGAGTTTTACCTTTATGAAAACAAAATGTATCTTCTGCAAAACCAAAGCCTGCTTGTCCGCAAAGAGTTACTAATGATTCGCTACCATAATAACTGAGAATTTCGTCATCAGTTTTAGATTTAGGTAGTAGCAAATGTGATAATTTCTTTTTTTTGTGACTACCACGAATACAAATATGAGGCCCGCTATATAGATCAACATCTGTTAAGTAAAAGAAGAATTTCAAAAAACGATAATCATCTACATCGTAGTGAAACATTTGAAATGTTCGTTTTTTTTCTTGGCTTGTTGTCCCGTCGCTAGTAAAACTCCACCATAGCAAATTTGCGATATGTACAGGCTCTTGCTCTAAATATTTAGCCGCTATTGCCAATAATATCGGATCATTTTGTAGTTGATTAATAGCAGGACAAAGCACAGATGTGTTGAAATAACCAGCTAATGTCAACTTATTACCGTAATAGCTTTCTGCCAGGTTTTTCTGATGATAATAGAAGCCTAGTTTAGGTTTGCGATGGATATAACAAGGATTTGAGTAAGCAAATGAAACTATTTCTTCTACTATCTCTCTAGGTAGGTTAATCCCAAAATAAAATCCATCTTTTTTTAAGTGATCAACCACTAAGTCTGAGTTAACATCTGGAAACAAAGTCTGGCTTTCACTGACATAAAATTTATAGGGTTTATTTTTGAGGCTAGCTAAATATTTAATTACAGAACGCACTAAATTAAATCTAGCGATTTTACGCATTAATAACCATCGCGGGTTTTTTGTTAACCCTTTATAATTTTCATAACAAATATCATATAGTAAGGGGAATTTTAGATGAAGTAGGTTTAAGATTAACATGAATGTAATAGCCTTTTTGCAAAAAGGTCTGGTAGATGGTTTTAGAGGTTTTATTTAGATTAATGCTGCTCAAAAATTGAGCTAAATTTCCTAGAGATGGCATTGTTAATGTGAGTTCCTCTTGATCACGCTTGAGATAAAGCAATATTCAGTAGAAAGTAGTTTCGCGTTATTATCTATTTTCTAGTTTCTCTGTTTCAATCAGACGAATTGCCAGGATAACTTCTGCCAAGACACGTTGAAATGCATAGTACAAACCATGCCAGCCATCAAGAATACCGCCCTTAAGAATTAGGCAGTAGATTAAGATAATGAACGGAGCTAGAATTTTTTGTTTGCGAATGCGATCGCTCCAACTCAGTTCACTCACAGGAGTTTCCAGTAATTTCTTTACCTCAAGCACTGTATACCGTTCTTGTGCCCACAACCAACGGCTTAGAGGTTTGCGATCGTCGTGGTGGATATAGCCTGTTAGCGTGGCTGATTTACCTTGAACTTGTAGAAGCTGGGTATGCCCATCGTCAATGTAAATGGATTGGTCTTTCCTAAATAAAACTTGTCGGGGAGGAAGTATAGTACCCCCCAAAGGTTTACCAAATACACAATATTTGAATCTGGCAAAGTAGCCGTCTATTTGGGAATTTTCGGGTAATTCTTTAATTGCAGTAATTACCTCATTTGTGATTATGTAGTCAGCATCTAAAGATAGTACCCACTCAGAAGTAACTTGTTCTAAACCGTAGTTCCATTGTGTTGCATGAGTGTCAAATTTTCGTTGGAAGAGTTTAACTTGAGCATAAGATGTTAAGATTTCCAGGGTTTCATCAGTACTGTAGCTATCAATAACAATAATCTGCTTTGCCCAGGTGAGATTTTCAAGGGTACGCTCAATATTTGGTGCTTCGTTAAAAGTTAGTATTAAAGGAGTAATATTCTCTAACATGCATAACAATCCAATAACAACTAACTCAATTTCTCGTTACAAAACTAGAGCAAAGCATGGACTTCCATAAATAAGGAAATCTGCCTGCAAACTTGAAGTTAATTTGACCAAATCCTTCTTCCTGCAACAATTGAGAGAGAGTTGCTACAGAGAAAAACTTGACATGACCTCCATCCCAAAGGGCAGTATAGTGCTGATCTGTTTTTCCTAAAAGTGCCCTTACTAGATTTTTCCAATAGCCATTATAGGGAGTTGTAAGAATCAAACTTCCTCCTGGTTTGAGACATTTCTTAGCCGATCGCAGCAGTTCTCTAGGATAGAGTAAGTGTTCAATCACTTCAGCAGCAACAACTACGTCAAATGCACTTTCTAACTCCGTGTAAGCAGACAAGTCGTATATACTTGCTTGAATAAAGTGACATTCCAAAACATTTTGACGAGCAAACAAAGCTCCCGATGCTGAATCCTCAACTCCAACTACTTCATATCCTTGTTGGGCAATTTTTTGGCTGAGACTACCATTACCACAACCTAAATCTAGTATTTTTAGTTTCTCCGTCGATGTAATAGTCTGCTGAGATATCAACTCTAAAAGTGGAGATAATAAGTAGGCGTGGTGGTGTCCAGCAGCAGTATCTGTGTAAGAAAACTCGTACTGATTAGTAGGGATTTGCATGAGGGTTGTCACAAAAGAGTAGGAAAAGGTTTGTGTTGCAGAATGTTGGTATAAACATGTTGCATTTGTGAGACAATTTTTTTCCAGGTATATTTTTCCAAAATAAGTTGACGAGCACGATTACCCATATCTTTAGCTGCTTGAGGATCGCTTAGGTAAGCATCAAGAGCATTGGCGATCGCAAACACATCCAAATCTGGAACATAGCCCAGTTGGTGTTGTGAAACAACACTAGCTAGCGCCACACCAGGAGTCACTAAAACGGGAAGACCAACCGTTAAAGCTTCTAGGACTGCTACAGCAAAATTTTCCGAGTGAGAGGTGAGTGCAAACAGGTCAGAGCCTTGTATCAATATATCTTTGGTTTCACCTTCAACAAATCCCACAACATGTGTGCGATCGCAAAGTCCAGTAGAGATGAGTAAAGATTGAATTTGAGCTTCATAATCTGGAGTACCACTACCTGCAAGAATGAAAGTGAAACGGTGGTGAGTGAGTTTACTCAGTGCTGGGATGAGATAATCTAATCCTTTTTTATAATGCAACCGAGACAAGAATAAAATCACGGGTTCGTCTGCTGGGATGTTGAAGCGTTGTCGCAGACGAGAACGAGCATCGGGAATTAGCTTTGGTGGTGTGAGTCCAAGAGGTAACACAAAACTAGGCGCACTCAGTCCCAGTTGGGAAACTTCTTGCTGTTCCTGTTGGGAAGTAAAGTGGATAGCCTGACTGTGGTTGAGATTGGCTTGCTCGATCAACTTCAGGTAACTTTGCTTTTTGCGGGTACTTTGCTGCAAAGACCACTCGCACAGTAAACCATGCGGGCTAACGATATAGGGAAGATTTCTGTAGCGAGCGATCGCCATTGTCATGGTAGATGGATAAGAGAAGAGAGCGTGAACATGTACCAACTTATATGTAGAAATGTTGTGCCAGAGCCATTGTGTAAATTGCCCAGAAAAAGCGTATTCTCTAACAGATCTTGCTTTAGGTGAAAAGCGGTGAAAAAACCAGACAGGAACTTGCTTATACTCAATACACTTTTGCAAAGGTACATCAAGTAAGTCATTACCGTTGTCGTTGGTGGTAGCAATTTCAGCATCAATATTGTCGGCTCGCAACGCTTTGACCATATCTAAAACAGCCTGACTGGTACCACCCCTTACTTCAGGTACAGAGGGAATAACGTGGAGAACTCTCATAAAATAATAATTTCAGTATTAATCAGCTAGTTTTTTATTAATTAATAGAATCTTTAAATGAGACTAATCATATCTTTACAACTATCTAATATATCGAGAACAGAATAATATCGCAATTTTTATTACCTCTAAACAAACTAAATTAATTGTAATAATCCAACTTATATCAACGTAAGATGAATTGCGATATTATCAAAATAACTGTTATTCAAGATTTTTAAATAGAGTTTATTTCTGTGTTGTTAGCCATAACATATATTTATTTTGCATATCATTGACATCAAGTAAATATTTTCCCAGTGACAAATATATCATTAGTGACATAACAGGAAAAGTAAGATTTCCCAGAAAAAGCGCTTCTGTAAAGCTTCCTGATAAAAGACATGCCAAACCTGAAACAATCGTACTAGATTGCATGAAATAAATAGGTTTTTTAAGACTTAATTGATGAAGTGCAAGCATCATCTTCAAAGACCCTAGCCCCATTATTACTAAAGGTATAAACCCCAGCAATCCCGTACTCGCAGCAGCAGCTAACCACACATTCTCCCCAAATCCTAAACGATCTGCCTCAAGGGGACTGCCGAAAAGAGGGTTGTTAATAAAACCATTCCATTGGCCTGACCAGACTTGCTGACGCGTGTTTTCAGTTAAAATGAATCTGTTAGCTACTGGTAAATTAATATTTGCAAAATCTTGATTTAACAAGGGGAGTAAGATGGCTAATAAAATACCAATCAGCAATACTAAGCGTACTAAAGATCCTGCTCTTTGGCGATAGAAAAACAAAATAGAGGTGATCCCCATAATTGCACCAGTGCGTGAACCCGTTAAAAATAAAAAGTATCCAATTAAAACTAAACTACCTATCCAGAAAACTTTTATCAAATCCCATTTCTTGCGGTTTTCAATCAGAAACATAAAGCAAGGAACTGTACCTGCTAAAAGAGCAGCAGCATGTTGTGAGTTAGCAGTAGTTCCAATAAATCTTCCCTGAGCAAATGTAACTGCATGTATATCAACTAAACTTTGATAAGCGTTAGCAAAAGCAAAAATAACACCGACCATAGCGAGCGACCAGACGCCCAGTTGGAAATTATATTCATCCTGTAGCCAACGCGCCGGCCCTAATCTGACCATTAGCACTACTGACCCAAAGGTCAGGGCCGCTAGAAAGGCAAACTCCATGTTGCCATACAACAAAGTCTTGAGAAAAATTGCAGCCTGAACCGCCATCAGGTAATAAATCGGCTGTGGAATAAGTATCCGACGCCATCCATTTCGTGTCTGCATTCCTAACAGAAGAAGCAAAGCAAGTAGGACGATTGTTATGGGGCGGCCTGTGTCGCGCAACTGTTGCAAAGGAAAAACTAAAGGTGGCGGTTCTTTAATCCAAAAATCCTGATACTTTGCTAACGAAGAAGCATAACAGCAGGCTGAGAATAATAGCCAAGCTAAACGACGAGAGCGCTTAGCTTGATATAAAATTAGCAACCCAATGGCAATACCTATTAAGGCATAGGGGCCAATGATTAAATTAACAAGTTGATTGACAAAGCTGGAAGCCATACGTTAATGTTTCATGTCAGTTTTTCAGCAAGCAGATTGCTTGAATTTTGCCTGACTGTTTTGGTATGGCGTGCCTCGTGTATAAGTTCCCACCAACGGCGTGCCCAGATATTAGCGGCGTAAGGAGCTGCTAGTTGTTGCGATCGCTTTCCCCAAGTCGATAAATCACTATAGTGGTGGTGTAGGGTTAGCATTGCTTTTGTTAAAGCTTGCGGATCTTCTTTAGGTACGATCAAGCCATTGTACCAGGGGCGAATCACCTCAACTGCCGATCCACACACATCAGTACAAATAATTGGTAGACCAGCCGCCGCCGCCTCAACTAACGCCAGTGGCCAAGGGTCAAACCGACTAGGTAAAATAAAAGCTCCCGCTGATTGCCATACTGCTGGCATTTCCGTTGGCTGTAAAAAACCTCGATTCTCAATTCCCGGCTGTCCCTGGAGTTGTGATTCTAACACTCCTTGTCCACAGCATATCAATGTCCAGGGATTGGATATCTGGGAGTGATAAAGCTGATAAGCCTCCACTAGCACATCAACTGCCTTAACCTGAACATAGCGCCCGACAAATAAAAAGGAACGCGGCCATTGTGATTGGAGCCGTTTTTCCCACAGTGGTAGCCAAGCATCGTAATCAATACCATAAACCCCACGCATAATTTTTGGTGGTTTGATCCCCAAGCGTATGGCATACTGCCAGCTGCGTTCCCCAGCAACAACAACCCTATCCATACGCTGCAAATACGAACGCAATACCAACGGAGCTAAGCGCTGTTTCCAAGTACCCCACCAAGGGGTATCCATAGTCATAATGAAGGCTGTTTTACGAAATTCGGAGGCAAAAACCAACTGACGATAAGGTTTGTGTAACCAACCTGGGAAAACTATAACATCTGGAGATTCGTCTAACACCAAACGCTTGATCAGATCAGCATCCTGTCTTTCCTGCAAATCTAAAAGCTTACAGGGAATACCATACATTAGTTGATCAGAAAATGCAGTTTCAGTACGAGCCTGAAACGCAAGGACACAAACATCAATATTTGGCATCTGATGCAAGGCTCGCCAGCAGGCAGCCATGTAACCAGAGATGTCAGCCCAGCAGAAGACAATCTTTAGACTCATAGCTACTTTTGGCATTGAATACCAAGTTCATTTTCCCACCTTTCTGGATCCTCCAACTCACTGAAGGCAAGAATATCAGAATCTCCTATGTATGCTCGACGAATTTCTTGAAACCCAACATTTTTGAGTTCCAGTGACAGTGATTTATAGTCCCACATCCAGAGGTGTTGAGTGACAGTAACCCATTCCTTAAAAAAAGTAAACAAGCTACGTTGTCTATGTTCTTTTCCCAACCAGGTTACACGCATGAATTCTAACGCAGCTTCTGGAGAGGTAGATTTTACATACTGTTGAGCCATGTATTCCAAATCTGGTAAAACTAAGCGAAATATCCCACCAGGTTTGAGATACCGATAACAGTTTTTGAGAGACTGACGCAGTTGTTCTAAAGAAAGGTGTTCTAGTACATGTGAACAATACAAAAGATCAACACTACTGTCAGGGATAGGCAATCCTTGCACAATATCCCCGTATCTCACATTTGGCGGAAATTTTCCAAACGGCCCACCAGGAACAAACTTGCCAACAATGGGAAGCTTTTGCAAGCGCAATGCAATACTGGAATCGAAATTCAGCCATTGACTGGGAGCACAGAGTCCACAACCAAACTGGACAGATGCCTTCTGTGTGAAGGGGATGCTGGTTTTATTATTAATTGCTAGCATTATGCAAACTTTTTGAATGCAGATATTAAATCATCTATACAGCGCGACCAGGTATATTGCGCTGCATGTTTTTGTCCTAGTTGAATATATTTCTCGCGAAACTGTAGATTATTCTCAAGTTCTATTAAAACATCTACAATGGCATCTGTTGCCTCTGGATTAATCACAATCCCAGCATCTCCAACTACCTCTGGAAGAGAAGCTTTATTAGATACAATAGCTGGGACATTAGCAGCCATTGCTTCAAGTGCAGGGATGCCAAATCCTTCATAGGGAGAGAGGAATAGGAAAGAAGATGCTCCACGCAGCAAACGTGGTAGGTCTTCGTCTGAAACCATTCCTAGCAGCAACAAGTTTGAAATAGACTGAGCTGCTTTAACATAGTTAGCTTCTGAATTGCCAGCCACGACAATATGCAAGTTACTTTTACGCTGATCAAGAGCTTTAGCAACAGCTAAAACATTATCTCCTCCTTTTTTTCGACGCAAGCCGCCAATAACAAAAATATATGGTGCTTCTAAAGGGCGTTCCAGATCAGATGAATTGGTTAAAGCAATATCAAAAAAGCATTTTTCGACACCATTACCAACCACTACAATCTTCTGTGGCTCAGCATCTAATAAGTCCACCATCCGCTGCTTAGAAAATTCTGAAACAGTAAACACTACCCGACATTCAGACAAAGCACGCCGCACCCAATGTTCCCATTTATAGCGAAAAAATCTGTGTTGCCAAGTACGCGACCAGGGTAAATCGAGTTCAAACGCTTGAATATCATGAATAGTCACAGCAACCGGACACTTGGACACGGGGATGTAAGTTTCCATCGGTGCATATAACCAGTCTGTCTTATCTGGTAAATAATTATCGACACGTGGATAACCAAGAACTTTCCATGTACGCTCGGTAAGATTTTCTGGGGAGGGAAAAGTACGTATTGGTAGTTCACGTAGTGGACAGCTTCGGTCAAGCTTACCATCGCTCCCCAACCATTGCTTTGAGAACAGCAAATCTAAGTCTACCTCATTTCGTTCTGCAAGTCCGAGCAGAATTTGGTTCATGTGTCGCCCTATTCCTGTGCAAGGGAGGTAGGTACGAATGGGATGAATATAAGCAACTACGTTCACAAAAAATAGAATATAAATTCAGCTATATGACAGGTTTAATAATAACTGATGACTTGAGTTTATAGTAAAAGTTATTTAAAAAATTCTTAAAAACTATTTTATATTTTCAAATGTTATCTAGCTATATTTGTGATACCACATATTTACTATTCTATTACTTTTAAGACGTATGTAAAACCATAAAATGGGTTTTAGCAGTAAATCTAGTATCCGAATTTTTAATTTTAGATATAATGGCTCAGATTTTAAACGATATTTTAAGAATATATGACGACGAGGCATTATAGGACTTTCCTTAATTCCTGCCCAATGAAGTAAAATGATTTCCTTTTTGTGCTCAGACATTCCATAAGACCAAGTTTTATAAATTCCATTCTCACGATAGATACTTCCTGGCATAGGAGGCCAGGTCAAACGACTTAAGTGAGGTATTAAATCATGTATAGAAGCAGATTTTACATTACTAGAATGTATGAGATAATTCAGAAAAAATTGATCAGTATTACGAGCATTAAATTGAGAACGATTTTCTACTAAAAAACAACTCATTTGTTCTAAATATTCAACACTAAATAAATTTTTCCTAGATATCCATTTTCCTGAATTGAAACCTTGTGCTTTCTTTTCAATTACTAAGTTTTCTCTTAAATAACCAAGGTTGTACACTTGATCTAGGCCACCTTCAAAATGCAAGAAATCACAATTATAACTATCAAGAGCTTTAATTAAAGGCTCAAGATTATTCAAAACTACAATTCTGCTATCAAGATAAATAAATCTATCTAGCGGCCCCCAAAAGCTTGCAAAACGCCTAAACCAGTAAGGACTAGTAGTTGTATAACCAGTTTCTAGTTGCTTACCAATTATCTCTAGCCTTTTAAAAATAAAATCTTCTTCAAAAATATCGAAATTAAATTTTTTATCCAAAGACTTCAAATTACTATAATTATTATCAAAAGGAATTAAATATAACTTGAGATAAGGATTAAATTCACGAAAGCTTTCTAAAAAAGTAATAACCCAGTCATAAATTAAATCATTTGCTAGAAAATATGCTCCTAGATTTTTTTCTTCTCGCATTCACTGAACCTCGCTCAAGTTTATGACGTTGTTGAATTGAATAATCTATCAAAAGTACCTTGAAGACCACCTACACCTACCATACATAAATATAAATTGTACAAATACGCTGATTCATTTTTTCCCTGTTTAGCCAACATCATTGCAAATGCATACCTCAAAGAGAGATAGGAAAATCCTATTAGTGATCTAGAAGTATTAAATATAGTTAATTTTTCTTTAACGTACGCTCTAGACTTTCCAAATCCCAAGCCAGCAAATTTAAAAAAGTCAGAGTTGATTCTATTGGGATGCATCCAATGATATCCTAGTGCTTTAGGTACATAAATTGCTTTAAAATCGGCTTTCTTAGCTTGGATCAGGTATTCTATTTCATCTCCCCGATGAATTTTAATCTTTTTATTTTGAACGCTTGTATGCATAAGTCCAAGTTTCTCGTAAACATAGCGACGGAATGCTAAATTAGCAGTTAGAGGCCCAGGTAAATCAATTGAAACAAGCTCATTACCTAAGTCGTATGCAGAAAGCAGTATTTCTAGCTGGTGATTTAACCAATGTGGAGGTTCTATAGCTTCCCACAAAAGCAAAACGCGCCCACCAACAATATCTACAGAAAAATTTTCAAAAGCCTCAACTATTCCAAGTAGCCATCCTTTATCAAATTGAATATCGTCATCTACCATCGCGATAATTTCACCTTCAGCTTCCTGGAGACAACGATTTCTAGCAAGATTAGCTCCAGGTTCTATTTCATGAAAATATTTTAAGATGTAAGGAAATTTGTTTTGATAATCAGCTAATAAACTCAAAGTACTATCTGTACAAGCATTAGCAGTAACAATCAGTTCTAATGTAATATGGGAAGGTACATCAATCCGAGTCAAACTATCTAGACTTTTTTTGAGCAACCAATCACGATTGTGAGTTGGCATTAATATAGAAACTGAATTTATTCTATTTTTTGTTGCTATAGGTTCTTCAACTGACATAGCTTTTATATCTTCAGGAATATGGATTAAACAATCTGCTATTCTGAACTATCAGAGTAGTTTGTGTGTATAGCTCCTCAATAAAATCTTAACCTAACCAGTGCCGCGGTGTTTTCGTAAAGCTATTACCCATCCTTGAGGCAGCATTTGACGTATTTTTAAGATAAAAAATTTCCAGATGAAAAAATTATAGTATTCTCTCAAAAAATATCTATACCTTTTCAAAGGACTAGCAAGACGTTTACTAATACGCCATCGTTGTCTTGTGTAAGAGAGAATGTCTCTACCATCGCCGCCAGAAGCGTCAAATTTTGAAACAAGTATAGGAATTTCTTGAAATTTATAACCATCTGCATAGAGTCTGACTAAGAGATCATGATCTGCACACCAAGTAAGTGATGTATCAAACAAATACTGTACTTGTAATTTCTTCTTTACAAAAATACTTTGATGACAAGTAGGGATTTCACACCAAATCTCTGAAATATTGCGAGGTTTCCTCTGAAAAATTCGTGTTTGATATTTGTCAACAAAAATTGATTCAAACCCACCATAGACAACATCGACTGAGCTATCAAGGTATTGTGCAACCTGAGTTAGGGTATCTTCTGCAAAGAATTTATCGCCAGAATTCATAAAAATTATCCAATCTCCGGTAGCTGCTAAGGCTCCCTTATTCATCGCATCATAAATTCCAGAATCTTTTTCACTGACCCAACAAGATATCATGTTCTCATTTTTGTGCAGGAAATCAGCTGTGCCATCCTGTGAAGCCCCATCGATAACAATGTATTCTATGTTCTTATATATCTGAGAGGTAATACTATGAAATGTTTCACGTAAACCTTCAAGTCGATTGAAGGTCACTGTAATGATAGAAATGCTTGGTAAATTTTCGTCAAATGATTGCTGTTTGCCAAGCAGACGTAAGCCTCCATGAATTTGAGTTTTCATTAGCGACTATATTTATAATTGAGAATTGGTATAGAAAAATTATGAGTTAAATTACTACTGAAAAAGTACTGGAATGAGCAATTCTTCTTAAAGACTAACATCATTTTCCCAATTAGCAATCTCTTTAATAGCTAGCATTCTACCTCTTTGTCCAGCCTTATAAAAGCGACACGTTCTAGAACCATATCGCAGACGTAAAAATAGCAAATATATTTTGGATGATCTCCAAAATGCTTGAGGTAAGAGTGTACCGCGTAAATAGCCCAAGATATTTTGTGAGTAAGCCAATCCTTCTACTAGACGTAAGAGATAACTCTCTTCTAAACGTATTGAAGGTATCAAGTGGGTCATCTTCAAAGATGTAAACAGCCCTGTACCCAAGCTTATATCACAGGCTGTAAATGCCAAGTCTGAGTCGCCACAGGATGTCAGGAGTTTACCTTTGCGATCCAAACCTGTTCGCCTGTGGTCTTTAGAAACTAATTCAGAATACTTTTGGGCAACAACCTTACGAACACAAAGTCCTGCTCCAGAAGGAGTAGTATCATGCTGATTCGGCAAATTTGACCAACTATCTCGTTCAAATTCCCGAATTGCTAGATTTCCTAAATAAGGCTTTGTCCATGCTGGGGGTAGCTCCTCAAATTCAGGTCTAATTTGCCCACCCCAAGCACCTAAAAAAGGAAAATTCTTACTAATGTGCCACGTAACTTCTAGATAGTTAGCATCTAAAATATTATCATCATCTACAAACACCAATACTTCTGCTTGCGCTTCTCGAATTCCCCGTAGTCTAGCAGGTGTTAAACCTAGTTGTTCTTCACGAATATGACGAGCGTGAGGATGCCAATTCAGAGTAAGTTCTGAAGATAGAACTTTATTACTGGCGTTATCAACTAATAAAATCTCCCACAAATCTGTCGATAATGTTTGATATTGAAGTGCTTGTAAGACCCTATCAAGGTAGCTAAAACGAGGATTGTGAGTACAGATAATGACACTTAGCAGTATTTCCATGTCGTAATCAGTGTCTTTCAAATGCTGGGTGTTCAAATTCTAAGTAACCTTTTTTTACCTTACAGAGCCAAAGTAGATTATTTACTTGTCCCCCAAATTTCCATAAACCACTAGCAAGCGCTTCACCAATTGTTCTTGCAACTCCTTCAAAAGCAACGCAATCATGAAAAGCAAGTATTCCTCCTCCTACAATCCAGGGAGCAGTTTTTTCATAATCATTTTTGACGCCTAAATAACTGTGATCGCCGTCTAAAAAAACGAGATTGAATGGTTGGTCAACATCTGATATGGTCAAATCCTTGCTATTCTTGCGAATGGGCGTAATATAGTTTACCAATCCGCCAAGATTTTCTTGGAATTCAGAGAAAGTATCTCTTTTACCTTCTGGCATAGTTTGATTTTCCCAAGTATCAACACAAAATAAATGTCCACCTTGGGGAGCTAAAGCAGCTGCAATATAGCAACTAGAAGCACCTAAATATGAGCCAATCTCTAAAACTTTGACTGATTCTCCAAATTCTTGTGTCAAAGCATAAAGAGTATTCAATTCACGAGTAGTCATGTGTGTAGATATACTGTTTGCACGGCTACATCCTAGCTTAGCTAGCTCTTGAGATATCACAACATTTTGCAAGTTTGCCATCAGATTCTCTGAGCGCCATGCCAAGTGGTTTGATGCTCTATACAAAAAATTAGTAGTTTTCATCCTATTTTAAAAACATAAAAAATATACTTTTTGCTTTAGCCAATTTTTAGGTTGCCTCTACTTGCCAGTCACCCCGAATTAAGAGTGTTCCTGTGCCACTATGACCAGAAATTCCTGTGCGATAAAAATCGCCAGCGTCAACATCAATACAACCAATAAAATCTCTAGGCCAATCAGCTTCAATCCCATTGGCTAAAATTCTAACTGCAACAAAATATCTACCATTAGCATAGGGTAAATCTTTAATTTTGCATTTAAACTTACCTATCTCAGGAATGTCCGAAAATGTAGTGCCAACATAATCACTATAAAGTAGTGAAATTCTTTCTCCAGAAAGATTATGTAGAGAAAAACCAACACTAACATTTTTAATTAGTTTATCTCTAAGCATCCGATAGTGGAAAACAAGAACTAAGTCTTCTCCTGATGCTGCCGACATTAGAAGATTACCAAGGGAGTCTTCGAGAGAGAAGTTAGTAATTCTAATATCTCCTGTACCAGAACGGTTTAATTCTGAAATTTTGACATCTTTTGCTTGTGTTTCTAAATCTCTTAAATATAAATTAATTGCTGATTTTGTATCACCAATATATTGAATGCTGCCTAAATTTAACATAATAGTTTGTGAGCATAACTTTTCAATAGTAGACATCTGATGACTCACAAATAAAACGGTTCGCCCTTCTTTCCCAACATCATCCATTTTGCCTAAGCATTTTTTCTGAAATTGGATATCCCCTACTGCTAGCACTTCATCCACAATCAAAATCTCTGGTTCTAAGTGTGCCGCTACTGCGAACGCCAACCGCACATACATCCCTGAAGAGAAGCGTTTAACAGGAGTATCTAAAAATTTTTCTACTTCTGCAAAATCAACAATTTCATCAAACTTACGTTTAATCTCAACTTTGCTCATTCCTAAAATAGCACCGTTAAGATAAATATTTTCTCTACCCGTCAGCTCTGGATGAAAGCCTGTGCCTACTTCTAACAAGCTTGCGACTCGTCCTTTAATTGAAATTCTACCGCTCGTCGGTTCTGTAATTCGGCTTAGAATTTTCAATAAAGTTGATTTTCCTGCTCCGTTACGACCAATAATGCCAACTCTGTCTCCTTGCTTAATTTCAAAATAAATATCTTTTAAAGCCCAAAATTCTTCATGGTTTTGCTTAAACTTTCCTTTTTCATAATTGTTAAGCAATTTTTTACTTATCGACTTTGCTCCATTTGCAATTACATCCCTTAAAGCCTTGTATTTTCTCCCTTCATACTGATGATTTAGAATATATTTTTTGCTAATATTTTCAACTCTAATTACAGTGTCAGACACGCAGTCTTTCCTTTTTTTTTAAATTTACAATACTAATTTGATATGACAATCCAAAATAAGCTCTGGTTTTACTAAGTATACTGTATGCTGTTAAATGATGAAATTTTCCTTAATAACTACTCTTTTGATATGTGTTCGCAGCTATAGAAATAGCATTTAAGATGAAGCAAGGAACAGTTCTGCTATTTGGGTAGCAGCATCGCCATTACCATATAGTGTAGGAGCTTCTGTGGGCGGAGTAAAATTAGCGATCGCACTATGTAACGTCTCAGGTTGTACCAGATGGTTCCAGCCTACTTCCACGGTTTCTTTCCATTCTGTTTCATCACGCATTGTGAAGCATGGACGTCCCAGAATATAAGCTTCCTTTTGAATACCGCCAGAATCCGTAATTACAGCTTTACAGAAACTTTCCAACATCAAAATATCCAAATAACTAACGGGCGGAATAGCAATAATAGAATTCAGTGCAAAGTAGCGCTCTAGATCCATTGCTTGAATTTGAGCAGTTGTCCGAGGATGCATTGGAAACACAACCGGATAATCTAATGTGGCGAGACTTTCGATAATAGCACTAAGGCGATATTGCTCGTCTGTGTTACTAGGTCGATGTATTGTTGCTAAGTAAAACTTTTCTGGACGCAGTTGATATTTTGCCAAAATGTCAGAAGTCTGTTTCGCCTTTTGCTTATAAGTTAGGATTGCATCCATCATTACATCGCCAACGAGATGAACACCTTGAGAAACTCCTTCTTTTTGGAGGCATTGAACCGCTAGTGGCGTTGGTACTAAAAGAAGTTGAGCCAAATGATCTGTGACAACTCGATTTACTTCTTCGGGCATTTGCCGATTAAAACTTCGCAGCCCTGCTTCTATGTGAGCCAGCGGAATATGTAACTTTGCAGCGACTAAAGCACCTGCCAATGTAGAATTAGTATCTCCATAAACACATACCCAATCAGGAAGTTCTTGTTCAAGTAAAAGTTCCTCTATTTTCTCCATCATTCGACCTGTCATTGCCCCATGATTCAAACTATGAATGTTCAAGTGATGGTGAGGTACAGGTAAGGCTAAATCTTGGAAAAAAATATCAGACATTAAGGAATCAAAATGCTGACCTGTATGGATAAGAATTTCGTCAATTCCAGCATGTTTCAAAGCATTGCTGACTACAGATGCTTTAATAAATTGCGGTCTTGCTCCTAATATCGTAACGATTTTCATAAGTTATTTTTAGTGGTGTATTTATGTCGTTGTAACCAGACTTTTTTTGGTTTGAAAGCTTGTCGGAGAATTAGCCTAACAATGTACTTTATGTGACTCCAAATAACTCTTGTTACACGCAGCTTTGACTGCCCAAACTCTCGGCGACTCAATTTTGAAGGATATTCTGCAACTTTATATCCTTGTAACATTGCTTCTGCCACAATTTCTACTAGACCGAGAAATCCTGGATAATTGACTGGTATATTTTCCAAGACTTCCCGACGGTAAGCACGAAACATGCTGGTATATGTGTAGAGCTTTTGCGGTAAGACTATTTGATAAAGCTGAGACAAACCTTTACTGAGAAATAAACGCCAGCCAGGAACATTGTTTATTCCCCCTTGGGGATGATATGGTGAGCCTGTAACAATATCTACACCACCACGCATTAAATCCAAAAGACCCGCAAGATCTTGAGGATCGTAAGTGCAGTCACTATCTATAGTGCAGATAATATTACCTGTTGAGTATAGTACCCCAGTCTGTATAGCTGCCGAAAGTCCTCTGTTTGTTTGATGACTTAATATTTGAGCATGTTGTCCTAAGTGTTTCTGTAACTTCAAAAAGGTATCATCAGTACTACCATCGTCAACACAAATAACTTCAATTCTTCTAACAGAACGTAACTTCGCTAAAACAGGGAGCAATTTTTTCTTTAAGGGTTCAACACCTTCAGATTCATTAAAGCATGGAATGATAATGCTTACTGATTGTTTCTTCTGTGAGTTTTCATATTCTTGGGATTTTAAATTCATTTTTTTCAGCTTCTAAATTAAGGGAAGTTGTTGTTGGAATTAATGTTAAGTTTTATGAGCTTTCTTTCCTCATGAGAAAACTCACAAAATGTAGGAATTGAGATAGATTGATTTTCCGCTTTAGCATTTATAACCTCTCAAGAAATTTGAGAGGTTATAAATGCATCATTTAAAAACAGAATTTAGTTAATATTGTTTTACTGAATTCACCTAACGTGCGAAGCAAATTTTATTGACTGAAACTCCTCCTATCAGTTGCATTTTTCCTGTTTTTACGTCATTAATATCTATCTTGAATATAGAATTATTTTTCTCATTTTTCGGATTAGCAAGCGCAAATAGTTGACCAGATGGAGAAAACGTTAAACTCAGTAAGTCATTCACCAAAGGCTCGTTATTGTAATTTAATGGCATCACTTTGGTAATCAATAATCTACCAGTAAGGATCGATTTTTTTTGCGGATCGAGCTGTACTAAAGTTGTGCTATTATCGCGATCAAGAATGGTTGCATAAAATTTTCCATTTGGAGCTTGAGTAAGATTACTTAACCGTTGATCTGATGGTAAGTCTGGTAAACTCAATTCAGCGCCAGGTCTGATTCTGCCTGTTTTAAGATCGATTAATACTATCTCAAAAGGTGGAAGACCCCCATAGTGACTAATTACACTAATTAACTGGTTCTCTTTAGTTAATAACAGGTTTTCAACTGTACTATTTTTCGTAGTAAATCCAGATATTTTCAGACCTCTTTTAATCCCCATTGACAAAGATTTGGGACTTGAGGATTGAGATTCAACGAAGCTTAACCGATTGATATCGCCTTGTCGTGAGCTAACTACACAACAAATAATGAAACCACCCTTTGATACAGGGGTAACACTGGTTAAACGATTTCTCGGTGCAGACACGGCTTTCTGATCGATTTCAACACGTATACTTTGGTTTTCTACTGTTTTGGATACAAGCTTAACAGTCGAATTTACCTTAGCACTCAAGGGATTTAAAGCCGTGACAATCATTTCTCCAGTGGAGTTGCTTAAATTAATCAGGTCTGCCTTATCTGAAATAGCGTTGGTGGTACTACTTAAAACAGTGTTGCCGATGCTACCTAAATTAAAACCATAAATAACTGATTCGCTTTGTTGCGCCATAGTTTTACCTGCTAAATTAGCGATCGCAGTTGTCGCAGCACTAGCGATCGCCATCTGGCCAAATCTGCGGCGTTTGACTATTAAATTCATAACTCACAATCCTCTAATCAGTGGTTTTGTATCAAAAACTCTAGCCTTTGCTCAATAGTCAAAGGCACTATGTGAAGGCTGGCACTAACTTGCCAGCCTCTTTACATTTTTTCAAGGCACAATTATGTTTGCATCTGGTGTTTGGGGTTTAGCACCCATATCTGCTAGGACATTAACAGCAATCTGTTTAACACGAATATCTTCTCGTGGTGTCTGAATGTCATAGCTGTCTAGCCCCCACATCCATTGAATGGAGCCAGTGGCAAAAACCTTGGCACCACTAGCAGCAGTGTATCGGACTGCATTTGATATAAAGTAATTCGTTCCTGAAGGCAGATCTTGATCCGCTCCTACTGGCTCAACTGGCGATTCTGATAGAACGACTAATCCGTTTGGAGTAGAGCCATTGTTGATCACTGCATCCCATTCAAAACCTACCAACATACTTAAGGTGTCACCGTTGCTAAGATTTGTATTGGCGTAGTAAGGATCTGAACTATTAGTAACTACAAAATCATACCCGCCAAAGCGGTTACTTCTAGCGCCTGTGTACATTACTCCCAGCAGTGCGTTTTCCGGTTTATTATTCTGCGGGCTACGGAATTTGTTGGTTTGTGCTACAGGATCTTGCGACCAGTTTTCTTTGTAACATGCCATCACCCGATTAGGTTGACCACTATTCGAGTTCTCAAATCGCACTCGCCAAAAAGCTGTATTAGCTGTGAAAAATGCTATGTTAACTGGCTGACTCCCATCACGAGCTTGTTCAATATTAATACGCTCCTCTAATGACCAGTACTCGTCATGACCAACTGACAAGAACACTTTATGCTGCTGTAGTAACTGCGAGTTAGTATGAACATCGATATTAGTTACATAGGATACATCATAACTCTGCGATTCTAGCCACCGCACCATATTGTACTCGTATTGCAGCATGGTGTTGAATTCATCAGTAGCAATTAGGTTACTCGCTGCGGCAAATGGTACATCGTAGGAAACCTTTGATGCTGTTTGACCACCCAGGCTATTGTATCCGTACGTGCTATGATTGCTCATCTTGTTATAAGCCAAGAAGGTGGTAAAGCTACTCTGGAACAAGATGTTAGAGGTGCTAGCATCATGACGGACAACAAACCAAATATGTGCCTGTTTGCCACTTTGGTGGGTCAGCTTGGCAATGTACAAACCACTTACCCAGTCACTTCCCACTGCTAAGGTGTAGGAAGTTGTCCAATTACTACCATCGTAGAGACGGGTATTTGGATCTCTGAGTGTAAGCGCAGGTTGAGTGACTCCATTGAGCGTACCGCTGCTCAACATTAACCGCCCCCCTTGGCCTCCGTAGTAACCTAAACGGTAGACGTCAATGGTGAACGGTGTTCCCGCTTGTGCCACAGAAACTTTAAAGTCTATGCTGCCGCCCTTGTTGACACTAGTTGCCGTCGCATAGCCAGCAATTTCATTGATAGCTTGGTTAGTGAGTTTCCAATTTGTAGTGCCAGATCTTTGGTTTTCTAAATAAATGGCATTAGCATTTACCGGACTGGCTTTGGCGCTAAAAGTGACACTACCAATGCCAACAGCTGTGGCAGTAACAATAACAGCATTATTTGGGCCACTAGGTATAGCTCCTACAGTTAGGTTAGTACTTGCTTGACCATTGGCATCGGTGAGTACGCTGGTGGACGAAACTGAACCACCGCCAGTAGTCACTTCAAAGTTAACTGTGACTCCTGATTGTGAATTGCCACCAGAAGCTCTAACTTTCACTACTAATGGATTGGGTAAGGTAGTACCAACCGTAGCGCTTTGATTATCACCACTTACCTTGACGATACCACTGGCAACAAGGAATACTATGTCGCGGAAATAATTACTATTTTGGTAGGAACTAGTAGGGAAAGAATTGATACTACCGTACACACCATTAGACCCATCCGCAACTGAACTGAGATCCCCATTAGTAATAGAGCTTGCTAATCCACCGTAAGAAAGAACAAAATGAGAGTTAGCATTAACAGATACTACATAAGTAGTGCCGGAATTAATGGTTAGTGGTGCGTCTAAAAGCTGCTCTTGCCAACCTGATGCCGTTTCATTAGCGAAAGTAACAGTTGCCAAAGGAATGCCACCTGTTGCTGCCCAGATTTTGCCAATATGAGTACCAGTTTCGCTAGCCGCTTTCCAAAAACGGATTCCCGTAATTTGTCCTCCATTGGCGCTACGGAACTTCATCCCCAGTTCATAAGAGGTGCTGTCAGTAGCATCTGGATTAGTTGGCGCCTGATTTGTAAAAACGGTTTGATTATTGGTTTGTCCCGCAGGATTAGCAGTAGCAGTGAAGGTGAGGCTGCCGATACTAGATGCCGTTGCACTTACTGTGTTTGTAACAGGATTTATCGCTCCAGGTGTAGTTCCCAAAGTGAGTACAGTACTTGCTTGACCACTGGCATTAGTTACCGCGCTAGTTGGTGAAACTGAACCACCGCCGCTAGTAACTGCAAAGTTGACTGTGACTGCTGATTGAGCATTACCGGAAGCGTCTTTGACTTCCACAACCAAGGGATTAGATAAAGCAGTTCCCGCTGTACCTGTTTGATTATCGCCGCTGACTTTGGCGATCGTCGGTATACCATTGGCAGTAAAAACTAGGTCACGGAAATAGTTGCTGTTCCGAAAGGAATTGTTTGGGAAGTTATTAGGACTACCAAATGCTCCATTGTTGCCATCAGCAACGGAACTGAGAACACCATTAACAATTGGTGTTGCCAATTGATCGTAAGTCAGTGAGAAATAACTATTGCTATTGACACTAACAACGTAGGTTGTGTTGGCTTGAATGTTAACTGGAGTATTCAGAGCTTGCTGTTGCCATCCCGAAGCTGTCTCATTAGTAAAAGTAACTGTTGCTAATGGAGTGCCACCTGTTGCTGCCCAGATTTTACCAACATGGCTGCCAGTCTCACTAGGCGCTTTCCAATAGCGAATTGCAGTAATCTGTCCTGCACTGGTGCTGCGGAAATTCATCCCCAGTTCATAAGAAGTGCCACTATCACTGGCATTTGGATTACTCGGCACCTGATTAGTAAATACCGTTTGCTGTGTTTGAGCTTGAGCCATTAGCATTTCCTGCTCGGAAAAGTCATGTTGATTAGTCATAAGAATTTTCTGTTTTGTGACTGAGAATATGTTTTTTGAGTGACTCCTTATTCGCGTGATCCAACTTGGAAATCATTAATTTTTGAAAATTCTACAAAAGTTAACTAGCGGTAACTAAATTAAACATTTGGAATCAATACGAGAAGCTGACGATGTACTTTTGAACTAAAGCAACTGACTAGAGTTGGATGTAAAAAATAAGTACAATGTCTAACAATTTGTACAAAATTAATAGTTCTGGTAGTCGATTACGCGAATGATGAGAATGTTGGTTAACATTTGAGAAATTTCTTCTTTGCAATCCAGAGCAAAGAAATCAGCAACATATTAATTGCGAGAGTAAATACGAATAAAACCCTCACCTTCAGGAAAGACAGGAATAGGAAAGGTATGAGTCAATCGATGTTGCTGTGTAATCCAATTGCTAACAAGCGGGTTAAATTCAGCGTAGTTTTCATAACCCCACTCCCGAAAAAGCATGTCAACAAAAACAATTAATTCGGGAGGGTTTATCTTCATGCTGGCAAGGAAGTCTTGCTGAGCTTCAGAACCTAAGAGGGCTATTGGTTGAAAAGTAATTATTCGACTTGGTGAGCGAGTGGCTGTCATAAAAGATAGTATCGAGCCTTCAGGTAAAACTAGTACTGAGGTTGCTTTGGAAGAATTGATAGCTTGTATAGTTTGGTTGAAGCTGCTGGCAAGGGTTGCATTCCATGTGTAGAAAGTTCCATAAGATGAGTTAACTGCATAATGATACTGTGCTAGAGAGCCTAAGTTCATACTGCCACCGATGACCAGACAAACCAGTAAGTAACGCCACACTACTCCTCTAACCCGTTGAGTTAAATAGTAAAGCAGTGTGAAAAATAAGAGCACCACTGGCGTAGCATAAAGTCCGTAGAAGTTGATGTAAAATAGCCAGCGGGCGTTTAGTAAAAGCGAGAAAACTAGCAATGTCCATAGAAGTGGTGCATGTTTATATTGGGGTGATTGTGGTCGGTTAAGAGCAAACCATCCTACAAATACTGGTAAGCACCAAGACATATCTCTAAGAGGATGAAAAACAATATCGTTAATAGAGTGTAGAAAGTTAAAGTAGGGAATAAATTGGCATACCCATCCTAGAAAGCTCAAACTTATCCATGCAAGAGCAACACCCACCAAAATTTCTACAAAGAACCTGAATTTTTTGAAGTTGTGGATAAACTTAAGTTTTGAAATCCAATTAGCAGCTGCTACTGATAACAAAATTAATACTGAAGCGGCAAAAAAATGCCTAAAAGTAGCAAACCAATGACGAAGAGTTTTGGCTGGTGAAACCTGAAAGAGAGTGCTTTGCTTTAAAAAATCCGCTTTGGGGATTGGGAACAGAGATAAGTACAACTTTTCCCATGAAACTTGTTGAGCAAGTAAGGCAAGGGGTAAGAAAGTGCAGGCAGATGCTACTGCAAGCACAAGTAAACTACGTGTAACTCTGGTTCTGAAGTTTTGAGGAAAGTAGAGGTTAGCGCCGACTAACACTCCTCCCAGTGCGGCAACTCCATATTCTTGTTTGGCAAGCCCAGCTAATCCACAGGCGATCGCAGCTACTACTAGCCATTTAATCTGCCCTTTACATGTATAGTAATCAAGAAAAGTAACCGCTAATAAGCATAATACTGTTGCATAGACTGCCCCATAACTATAAGGCACTATAAAATTAAATAACCCCGGGCCTATGGCGCAGTAAAGCAACATGCAGATAGTAGAGAGTGCTGCCCAACGAGTATCAGTTAACCGCTTTGCCAAGCGATAAAACAGTAATGTCGTTACCAACCCTAAAACTAGTCCCACTACATAAAATACTTCTAAACGGTGTCCAAAAACCAATAGTGCCAGTGCATTGGCATAGTAGCCAAGTGGGCCATAGTAGGTTGATGCATCGCGATAAAGCAATTGTCCATCTACCAGACGAGCAGGTATTTCGACTTCGCGACTAAAATCCATGATTGGATTCGACACCTTGCCCCAATTGGCCCAAGCTAGTAAAGTAAAACAGGTAAGTACAGAAACTAACCAGGGATCAATATGTGAAAATATTTTTAGCTGAATTTTTTTAACTGTAGTCACGTCAGACTTAGCAGTATAAGGCATTTTTCTTTTTATCTTATTAGTTTATCTATAGTAATTATCTAAGGTTTCCTAACAATTTTCATGACGAAATTAAATAGCGATCGCACTGTCATAACTTAGATTATCCAGCTAGATTTTTTTAATTATAGAAATGATTTTTTCATGAATTCGTTCACATGATTGACAACTGTATTGTTATTAAGTGTGTCACTTACGAACTGTGAGTTATTAAGGATCAAAAAGTCTTCATGTTCGGTGATAATTTTTGGAACCAATCTTGAATAGTTTAAAACTTGTAGCGGTTGGATTTTAGTGGCGCGATTAATGTGTGCTACTACGATGTCGTCTGTATTGATATCTGGGAATATCAAACGTAGTCCTTGGAAAAACACCTTTCGTAATTCATCATCGGATTTTTCAAAAAGAGGGTCTTTAAAATGTATGTATTTTGGAAAATAGGTGATGTGTAGTCCTGCTGTTTCCTGCAAGGAAACTAAATTACTCATCCCAATTACTCCTGTAAAGGGAATACGTTGGTCTGCAAGATTCACTACGTAATAAGGAACTAATGCCTTACGGGTAATTAGTGCCATGCAAATGACACCTAAATATTCAACTTTATCGCTTGTACCTGCGATATTTACCAAATCTGGGGCAGTAATATGTTCCAGAAGATTGACTGGCCCAGTAAAAATTGCTTTATCAAAATGCTCTTTTACACCATTGTGCTCAATCCACATTCCACCCTCCGTACTAGGTGCAATGTATTCAACTGTCGCACCTGTGCAGATATTACCGCCAGCAGCGCTAATTAATTTTTCTAATTGATCAAAAACAGTTTTATAACCGCCCTCAACATAACCAAGTTGTTCTTTATGCAAAGATGAATCACGGGCTGAAAACAAGCGCTTGATATAAGCCCAAATAAAGACAGCTGAGACACGCTTGTAGTTTTCCCCAACTTTGGCTAACAGTAAAGGTTTCCAAAGCTTTTCGTATGTATTTCTGCCCGAAAGTTTCAAAAGCCAATCTTCAACAGGAATTTTTTCAAGTTTAAGCCAGTTTTTAATCCGTGAACCATACAACAGAGTGATTGCCAAGCGCAGCTTTCCGATAATAGTCAGCGGCGGAAAGAGTAGAAATTCTATAGTGTTACTAATCGAATACAGTTTCTGATCTATATAGCATCCTGTAAGAGTTGGACGCCAACGCAGCTTGTCCCCAAGTCCAATCTCCTTAATAAAATTGATTAAGTCAGTATCTGACGGTAGGATAACATGATAAAAACGATCCCAGACAAAGGGGCCGTAATCATAATGAGTGGTGAGTCCACCGAGTTGCTTGTTGCTCTCAAAGACAGTTATTTTATGACCTTGCTGCGAAAGACGATAAGCTAAAGCTAGCCCCATCATTCCGCCGCCGATAATCCCAATATTCATATATTTTAAAGTAGAGTAAAAACTCGATTTTTATTATTGATTTGTTATTATATAGCACGTTACTTGGATTTGTGACGCACTATCTTTCGCATTCAAGAAAGTTTTAGTATTTATAGATACCGAGACTACGATGCCATGCAATAGCGCGAGATAACCCTTCTTCTAATCCAACTTCAGCTTTAACATTAAGAATTTGCTCACAGCGGCTACTATCAGGTACGCGCCGTCTAACATCTTCATATTTGCCACCTGTAAAAGATTCATAGGGGATAAATTTTAATTTGAGTTCTTCAGGGGTGTTGCTTAACTTTTTTATTGTTTTAGCTAAATCGATGATGGTAATTTCATGATTACTACCAATATTGAAAATTTCTCCATTAGCTTCAGGTTTTGTAATCGCAGCATAAATACCCGCAACAGTATCGCTCACATAAGTAAAACTACGGGTTTGCAGTCCGTCACCATGAATAGTAATTTCTCCATCATTTAATACTTGTTCTATAAACACAGACTGCGGCCCACCCCACCAAGATAGGTGATGACGCGGCCCATAGGAACCAAAAAACCGCAGAAGTACAACTGGAATCCCATAGCTATCTTGATAAGCAAAAGCTAAATGTTCGTCGAATAGCTTAGATACTGCATAGCTCCAACGAGCTACTTTGGATGAGCCAATAACTGAATTATCGTCCTCGTTAAAAGGTAGTTTCGGGTTACGACCATATACATCAGAAGTAGAGGCGAGTACAGATTTACAATTTAGCTTTCGGGCTAACTCTAAAACATTTTCTGTACCCTGATAATTAATTTTTAGAGTATCAATAGCTTTTCCATAACGAGGAATTTTGAAAGCAGCAAGGTGTACAACACAATCGATGTTGTCCAAGTTATCAAATGTGGCTTTTTCTGTAACATCTTTCTGGAGAAATTGGAATGCTTTATTTGTTAAATGCCCAGCAATATTATCTAATTTTCCCATTGAGAGGTTATCAATACCAACCACATGATGGCCTGATGCTAAAAGCCTATCTAGCAAGTGTGAACCTAGAAAGCCTGCAACTCCCGTAACCAAAATTCTTTGAGACATAAGCTTGGAAAATCTTAGTAAAAAATCAAATTTTCAGAGTTAATTAACAATTGGTATATCCAATTATTTTTGTACAACAAGTACTACACCACTAATAATGATGACTATTCCCAACCACTGGCTAAATACAACCTTTTCACTCAGATAATGATGAGATGCCAGCGGCACCAAAGCAAATGTTAATCCTAGTGCTGGAAACGCCTGACTTAAAGGAATAGTCCGCAAGACAACAAGCCACAATATAGTCACAACTACATAGGAAATAAACCAAATCCAAAAATAGCGAGAAAGTAAAAGATCTCGCATAGACATACTTGTTCCTTTAGTAGTAGAAGCATTAAATGCATACTTCAGTGATAACTGTCCTGTTGTACCTAGTACAACCACAAGCATTAATATCAACCAAGGCATTATGTTCATTTTTAAATACCTTTTATGCGATTAACCATCAGTTTCAGCTAGCTCCTCCTTTAAGATGTCTGCGATTTTTAAATGGAATGGCTACCAAGAGAACTCCAATAAAAATCATAATCACTCCAACTACTCGAATCCAGGTAACTCTTTCATCAAAAAAATAGTATGAACCTAATAATATTCCGACGTAGTTTAAGCTAGTTAGAGGATAAGCAATACTCAGTTTGACAACTCGTAAAGCAAATATCCAATTAACTATCCCCAAACTATAAATAGTCAGAGCTAGAACTAATTGCTGAATAAATTGCCAAGTAAAGAATCCATCAAGTTGATTATTGCTCATGGTATGTTTCATCAGCAATTGTCCTACAATCCCGAATCCAATACTTACAAATAAACTTATATATGAGATAAATTGTAGCCGAGAAGGAGATGATTCAACTTTCATCACAAATTACCAAGCAATGTTCAAAAAAACTCATGGAAAACTTCAGGTTATTCAAGCACACACAGTATTTGCAGTTTTTAAACCTTTTGATGCCAAAATATTGCGTGTATCAATAATTAATGATGAATTATCTGCCACTAATTCGTAGTCAACATTATCATGGTTAGTGGCAATGAGTACGGCGTCAAAAGTTTGTAAATTTTCTTTGGTTAGTGGCAAAGATTTTAAGTTTATTTCTGGATAATGACGATGGTTTTCACAAGTTGGAGCATAGGGATCATGATATTCTACATGAGCACCTTGCTGCTTCAGAAGTTGAATAATTTTTAGAGAAGGACTTTCGCGTTGATCATCTACATTTTTCTTATAAGCAACTCCTAAAATTAGGATTCGAGAATTTTTTAAAGGCTTACATTGGTTATTAAGAGCGGATGACAACCTGTTTACCACATAGTTAGGCATTAAAGTATTAACTTCACCAGCCAATTCAATAAATTGAAGAGAGAGGTCATACTCTCTAGCTTTCCAAGTTAAATAAAATGGATCGATGGGAATGCAATGTCCCCCCCAGCCAGGCCCGGGATAAAATGCATGAAAGCCAAATGGTTTGGTTTTCGCTGCTTCAATTACTTCCCATATATCTATATCCATTTTTTGGAATAAAATCTTCAATTCATTTACAAGAGCGATATTAACAGCTCGGTAAATATTTTCTAAAATTTTAGTAGCTTCAGCAGTTTTGGTTGAAGAGACTGGAACGGTTTTGATAATAATCTGGTTGTATATAGCTTGAGCCAGTTCCAAGCATAGAGGTGTTGTTCCACCAACAACTTTTGGTACGTTGACTAGAGAAAAATCTTCATTAGCAGGGTCTTCACGTTCAGGAGAGTAAGCTAGTGAAAATTCTTGACCAACTACTAACCCATTTTTAGTAAGAATCGGGAGCATTATCTCTTCTGTAGTTCCGGGGTATGTCGTACTTTCTAAAACTACAAGTTGTCCGATTTTTAAGGAATTAGCAATTGCATAGGTAGTGTCAACCACATAAGTTAAATCAGGTTCTCTGTGGATGTTTAAAGGTGTGGGAACGCAAATAATGATGATATCTACTTCACCCAAACGAGACATATCATTAGTGACATTAATTAATTCATTTTTTAAATTTTCAGAAGGAATGTGCTTGATATATGAATGACCTTCCCGAATTCGATCAATTTTCTGTTGGTCTATATCAAAACCTAACACTGAAAAACCTTTTTTGGCAAAAGATACTAGGATTGGTAAACCTACATATCCCAGACCAATAATTCCTATTTTTGCTTCTTTGTTCTCGATTTTTTCCTTAAGATTTTTTAGTATCATAATTTAATGACCTCAAAGTAAAAAATTATAAAGGCAGTTAATTAAGTAATTCTAAGTTTAAAGTTTGTAAGGCTTTTGGACTTTACTCGAAAGTAGTCTTGAATTTTCAGCACTCAGGACTACTGTCTAATCTTAAAACTCTACGGTTCAACAATCTAGTTTCGGAATTAGGTTATGTCTGATGGCAACCTGCTTCTTGTTTACGCAATCTAATTTCGCCTAAATTACATCAGCAAAGGTTTTCTCCATTTTGCGAAAGTACCAGATGCCACTTACAAATGAGAGAGCCACTAATACTACTGATAGTGTGAATCCAGGCCAGTAGAGTGTTGACTCTCCACCTAAAATAGCCCAGCGGAAACCATCAATCACGCACACCATTGGGTTGACAGAATACAGTAAACGCCACTGCTCTGGCACAATGCTGCTACTAAAACCTACGGGTGATATGTATATACCAAATTGCACAAGAAAGGGCACAATGTAGCGAAAATCTCGATATTCTACATTTAACGCTGCCAGCCACAGCCCTATTCCTATAGAAGCGGCAAAGGCGATGCTTATGAATAATGGCAGCGTTAATATACGCCAACTGGGAACAAAATTATACCAAGCCATTAGTCCCAACAGAATCATGCCGGAAATCATGAAGTCTACAAAGCTGACAACTACAGCACTGACGGGTACGATTAGACGTGGAAAGTAGACTTTAGATATTAAGTTGGTATTGATAATTAGACTGTTGCTACACTCACTCAGGGCATTAGAAAAAAATTGCCAGGGTAGCAGACCGGCAAACACTAGAATTGGATATGGTGCGCCCCCTGAAGATAATTTCGCTAATTTGCCAAATACCAACGTCAGCACTAGCATCGTCAAGAACGGTCGGATTAATGCCCAGGAAATGCCAATCGCTGTTTGTTTGTATCGCACTAAAATATCACGCCAGGAAAGAAAATATAAAAGCTCACGATAGCGCCATAAATCTTTCCAATACTGCCGCTCTGTGCGGCCGGCTTCAATCACCAACTCTTGTTGGGAGGCAATGTCTTGATTATTCATAAGTATTAATTAAATGACTGCCTCTAACGCTTAACTCACAAACTTGAAATCTTTAATGCTTTGATGGCCAACAAGTTGTGCTTGTCTACGAGTAAACTCTCCAACAGAAGGATTTCCATTAGGAGCAATCACGCCTGTTACCTGTTGCCAAAGCTCTGGCGGTGCTACTGAAATTTCATAAGTGCCGTCATCGCACTTACAAATGTGATACCACTTTGTTTGCTGGCATTGCTCACACCAGAAAGCTTCTAACCACTTTCCCTTTATAGGAACTGCACTTTGGGTTACTACGAGCATCAACGCACTACGCCGATTTATGCCATGTTGCTGTAACTGCTCTGCTTTCTCGGCAAACATTTGATATTTTTGACTCATACTATCGAGATAGGAGCCATGAATTGGACAATAAATAGCACGACGTTTTGAACGTTTTCGATTTCGGTCACACCTTCTCTGCAATTCGACCTCCCGTATCAGTCAATAGAAAATAAAAAAGGAAGGTTACGTTAGGAGGGACTGAGATCGTAAAGACCATCGAAGCCCATCTCCTACAATTAACAATTAAATACTATTCAATTAGAGTACGCTGATTGACAAATATGGTTAAGTTAGAAATTTATCATTATGACCAACATTTTGATACTTTTATTAATAAATAGTTAGCTACTGTTTTGTTTGTCAATCTAACTCAAAGTATAACATATTTTAGTGAGCTTCATGTTTTCTTTATCTAAATCAACATGTTAACAAAATAAAACTTTTAGATATTGTTTATGGAAATTTGTACAACGTAATAAGATAGCTTTACGAATATTGTAAAACTTGTCAGTTTAGGCAATTACTAAGACTGTAGCTCTTTTGTAAACATTTCCTTTTGTTTTAATTAGGCATGAAGTATAACTCTATAGCTAAAGGTTTTTTCAACATAAATCTGATATTTCAACTTGAGCAAAATACAACATTTAAGCTTAAAGTTTTATATTCAAGCATTGAGAAAGTACTAGTGAAATCCAGTAAGGAATAAAAAATTCTACTGTTGCTTGCGAAGACTTTCTACAAATCCTTGGTTTTTGATAATTTAAAGCCTAAGCCTCTAAGGGTTACAAGCTAGCTACTTGAAATTATTCTGTTTACAGAAAGAGTAACTAAGTAAGACTTGAAAAGATAAATGGTGATGCTGACTCTTATTGAATCTATTTCAGAGAACTGAAGTAAAAGCCTAATTGTGCTGCTTGAACACATTTATCTATTCTTATTTTGTCAAACTTAAAGTTCTCGAAAGCTTATTTTGTCTGGCTCTGAGACATAGTTATTACATCATCAGGCAATATCGCTTGTTGTAAAACATCAAGGTATTGTTGAGAGATAATTTTAGGAGTGAAATGCGATCGCAGATACTGACGACCCGCCTTACCCATTCGTTCTCCTAGTTGTGGATCGCGACTGAGTAAGCGGATAAATTGAGCTAGAGCACGACTGTCTCCATTGTCAAATGTGCCGCCACAATTAGCTTCTGCAACTAATTGTCTTAAATATGAATCTTCTGAGCAAATCACTGCTACTGGTCGTCCAGATGCTAAAGCTGAGTAAAGCTTGCTAGGAACAACTAAACTCTCAGTAGATGCATCTACACTCACCAATGACAGGTCGCAAGCTGTTAGAGAATAGGGCAGCACATCTTTATCTTGATATGGTAAAAATGTGAAGTTTCTTAGTTCTAATTGGTTCACTTCTTGAATCAATTCATCCCGTTTAGCTCCACCCCCAATACATACAAAATGAATTGGCTCATCTTGCAGTTCCTTGGCAGCTTTTAGGATAGTTGACATATCATGACAGCGACCCATATTTCCAGAATAGAGGACGGTAAATTTTTTAACTAGATTATGCTGCCAAGCAAACCAGTTTTCTTGTTTGGCAATTGGCACAATCAATTCAGGATTTGCCCAACTGTGAATCACAGAAATCTTATCGGCTATCTGCGGACAATTTTCTATCACTTGCTTTTTCATTGCCGGGCTAAGAACTATAATACCTTTAGCTTTTAGCCAAATCTGTCTGTTGATGGCACGCCATAACCGCGCCAGCCAGTAGTGCTTTGAGATTACTCCTAAAGCGATCGCTATATCAGGATAAAGATCATAAAGTATGCAGACATAGGGAAGTCTGAACAATAGATAACCCAGATATCCTATAAGTGGCAAAAACGGTGGAGCTGTAGTTACCAATAATACATTTCTACGTCGCCAAGCTCGGAGTAGATAGAGTACAGCCCGCAAAGTATATAGAATACCATTGACGGCTTTGCCACGGATACGCCCTGGCCAGAGTTGAGCAGTACGCGATCGCTGAATTCGGATTCGACCTGCACGTTCAACTGCTGGAGCAGTATGAGATTGAAAAGCATATCCTGGCTGACTTGTAAAAACCTCAATATCTACCCCTTGCTGACCTAACTGTTTCACAAGTTCTTCAATCAACTGTCCCGTAGGAGCGTAGTCTGGGGGAAAGAACTGAGTAATTACAGACAATTTGATAGATTGCTGAGTTTTTAGAGAATACTCATTTTTAACGTCTAACCGAGTAGAAATGGATTGCAAAAGTTTTTGATTAATCCATTCATTGAGTCTCATCAGTTGTATCCTGCTGTAAAAATTTTGATAAAAATAACTTTGAACTGCTCAAGCCATTAATTTACATACAAATACTCACCTGAAGGAGTCAATAATTTTCAATCTGCTCCAGGCTTATCTATATAATCAACTCTTAGGCAAAAGTTTCAACAGGCTCACAGACTTATCTGCAAGCTATGCTAATGACAAGGTTGACTAATAATAATTTATACTCATTCAATTTTGTATACGCTAACTTCTTGTCTCAGACACAGGAACACAACGAGGGGCAAATACAATTAGGCATTAAAAAGCTGTAGACAGATTACTTAATCTGATAGTCAATTACTATACATGCTTATACGTAACTCTATACTAGTGTCCAAAAAGATATCTTAATGGCAGTAAACACTATTCTAAAGTGACGTTAGCTATTCGGAGTTTACGATGATTGAATCGGACTTGGGATGTTTTACATTGCTCAGTATTAGCTTGATTTAATTTTCTTTTGTTACATATAATTTTTGGCTAGAGAACTATGTTCAAAATTTATTGTTACATGTAATTATCTACTAGAATACCACGAGAAAAGAATGTTTCAAATCGACTGTTACACTTCATGAAAAATTTATCTATTGAAAATGCCCTTAAACAAAATCTTCACACAATAGATATTGTTTTTTATATAAATTTTTATTATGTAAAAATTTGTATACTTATTAAATATATTTAGTAATTTTTCAGTGTTTCTCGTAATTCAAGTGTAAATCTTGTCTATAAGAGTAACTATTTAGCCATTAGTAATATTAGTTTTCAATATCTCAAAACTTAGTAATGGTTTCGATATCCTACCCTGTAAAAAGCGCGGAAACTATATATTTAGACTCTACAGTGTTGACTATAAAGCCAAATGAAGATTTAATCCTAGTATATAAAATTAAGCATGTAGGTGTGAATAAACTTAAACGCTTATTATGAACGTTAGTGTTTTTTTAGAGGAGGCACTAGACACTTTTGCCTGAAAAGCAATTATTCTAGGTTATCTTTATTTACACCCACCTAATTATTCGAAATTGATTTATCAAAGATTAATTTAATAAGGTTATTGTTTTTTTGACTTGAATGATACTTTAATAAAATTGAAGTTTGAGTGGGACTTAGCTAAGGTATAACTCTTAAAAACGCTGTATAATTTAAAACATAAGTATAATTAACATTACTCGCTCAGCTAAGAGCTACAATCTAAAAGAGACTTCAGAACTGACAATGTTACAAAGTAACAACTGTGGATGGATTGATACCATACAGAGCCAGAATTTAAGAGTAGTGAATACTGAAAATAAAGGAGCAGATGAGTAGTAAGTTTCAATAGTACAGTTGAACTTTCAATCAAGGCTCTATTGATATTAGATTCAATAAGGTTAAGAACAGATGTACATCAAGTTTTGCTACAGTGACTTAAAATCATTGATGCACAAGGATTTTAAGTCACTTGTGACTCCGTAAGCTAATAATAAAACCAACTTCAGTTGCTGTCTCACCTTGAATTCTAAAGCTGTTATACAAATCCTGTCTGACTTATTACTAAGTATTAATCAATAATGGAGAATCATTCTTCTCAATTCTCAAGTGCCGATCGCACTAATAACTCTGTACCTCCATTTCTTCCGGCTCAACCTTTTCCGTGGACAGAAAGACAAACAGAGAACTGGAGTTTTCCAGAATTTTTGAGTATTGTACGGCGGCGATCGCTAGTCATTGCTGGGGTAACTATAGCTGTGATGGCCACTGTGATTGTCAGTTTGACGCTAAATCAGAAACAACCAGAATATGAAGCTAACTTTCATCTACTAGTGGAACCTGTAAATGATGATACCAATGCAGTCGATGTTGTCAAAGATGCTAACTTAGTCAAGCCTGGTCTAGATTACGAAAGCCAAATTCAGGTTCTTAAGAGTCCTGAACTGATGGGTAACATCGTTAAGCAGTTACGAGCCTCCTATCCAGACATCAGCTATAACTCTCTGCTCAAATCTCTGACTATTAGTCGGTTAGATGCAACCAAAATTATACAAGTTAGCTATCGAAGTAACGATCCAGAGCAAATTAAATTCGTACTAGACCGAATTGCTAAAGAATATTTAGACTACAGTCGGGAAAAGCGGCAAACCAAGTTACGTCAGGGAATTCGGTTTGTTGAAAGACAACTACCATTTACACAGAATCGAGTTGATCAGCTGCAAAAAGAACTGCAAATTTTCCGTCAAAAGTACGACTTTATCGATCCAGATACCCAGGTTGGACAAGTTACTAATCAAGTCAACACCTTGTCTGAGGAACGGCAAACAATTAATCAGCAATTAGCGCAAGCTCGCGCCAATTTAGCTACCCTACAGGGAAAAAACGGTCAGCTAGCAGTACTGAATAGTGCTCCCTTGTATCAGCAGTTAATTACGCAGGCACGACAATTAGACGTTCAAATTGCTACAGAGTCAACTCGTTTGCAAGATGATAACCCAACTCTCAAAACATTCAAGGAGAAACGAGAGAGCTTGCTGCCATTGATAAAACAAGAGGAGCAGCGCATTCTGGGTGTAAAATTTGCAGAAGTAGCAACTCAGCTTCAGACTTTAGAAGAGCAAAGCCAAGAGCTTGCCAAAGCAGAGCAAAAACTTGAACAACAGCGCAAACAATGGCCAATCCTAGCAAGACAATACACTGAACTACAGCGAAAGTTACAGGTGGCTACTGAGAGTCTAAATCGTTTTCTATCTACCCGCGAAAATCTACAAATTCAGATATCTCAGACAGAACTTGGTTGGCAATTACTTCAGGAACCAAGTAAGCCGGAAAACCCGATCTCTGATTTTGGGATAAAACGTTATTTGATACCAGGGCTGATTGCGAGTCTAGCTTTAGGTATCGGCATCGCCTTATTAATGGAAAAGCTAGATAATACCTACCATAATTTCTATGCCCTGAAGGAGAAAGTAAAACTGCCATTGTTAGGAAATATTCCCCTTGAAAAGCAAATTCAAAGTTATAAAGACTACACTTCCACGCCCAAAAATCCTGTAGTAAGAGTACCAAATTCTCTTTTTGAAGACATTCCTAGGTTAGCTGTTGTACCAGAGCAAGACTACAACAACTATTCGGAAAAATTTTTAGAAGCTTTACGGGTACTTTATACCAATATTCAACAGATTAGTTCTAATCGCCCGATTAACTCTGTAATCATTAGTTCAGCTATGCCTGGTGATGGTAAGTCTACACTTGCCTTCCATTTAGCTCAAATAGCTACAGCAATGGGACAACGAGTATTACTTGTGGATGCTGATTTGCGTCATCCCAAGATTCACACTCTATCAGGTTTAAATAACTTGTGGGGATTGAGTAATTTAATTTCAACTAATTTGCCAATAGGGGAAGTTATCCGCCAACTACCTTCTATGAGCCAATTATCTGTGATTACTGCTGGGACTATACCGCCTGATCCCACAAAGTTACTCTCCTCTGAAAAGATGAAGCGACTAACGGCAGATTTTCATAACAGCTTTGACTTAGTGATTTATGACACTCCCCCTTTGCTTGGACTAGCTGATGTTAGGTTCTTAGCACCTTACACAGATGGTATTTTACTGGTGGTGAGGATTGACAAAACAAATTCCTCGGTGCTAGAGCGAGCTTTAGATAACCTAAAGATTTCTCAAATGAAAGTCCTGGGTATGGTTAGTAATGGTCAGAAAAGCAACATCAACGACTACTAGGATTATTGTTAACTAAGTAGGGCTTGCTGAATAAGTCTCTCAAGCAAATGTAGAAGCCACACAGCTTACAAAATACTTGTTTCATCGCTCAGTTTCAGAATTTACCCAGCGATCGCTAACGATTGTGCAAGGGTTTTGAGACTTTAGATGTTATGACCTTGCACTTGTTTGTTGGAAAAAGGCTTAAAATCCTTATCTAGTCTATATTACAATTCTATTCAGCAAGCCCTAAGTAATGCTCGGCTAATATGCATCCAAGTTGTATATTTCAGTTGTCTAAAACTTTTTGTTGCTACTTAACTTTAGCAAAAGAGAGGCGATCGCCTTGCTTTGTCAGTACATAAATGATCTTTGGCAGATGCAGTATTTTTTATTACTTAAATCGCGATAATTATCACTGTACACACATTCCTATTATAAATGTAGTGACTGCTGTTTAATGTTTACCGCAATTTATCCCCTAGTAAATTGAGCTTCCTAACCAAGACCGCTTACTTACGCATAACTCAATCCCAGTAATTTAGGTTGGAGAAAAAGTTAGTTCGTAGTAGTCAGTATTATTTAGTTTATCTTGGTGGTTTTCCTGTAGCTTCAGTTTGTCTGTACTCATTCTTTCGCAAGAGTTTATTCGTACTGATGAGTACAACAATCAACAGCACAAGCTGGATCTGCCAAGGTGCTAACACCAAACTCAAAATCAAGCTGATAACTGCAAACACATCCGCAAGGTATGCAATTTCATCAGTACGCTTTTTAAATAGATAGCCAGTTACTAAAGCAGTACACAGTGGAATCAAAAAAAACAAAGGCATTTATAACAACCTCTGAACTAAAGTCCGAAGGGTTTTTGAACCTCACACGACTAGAAGTCGCGTGATTCCTGCTTCAACGATCTGTGCCTGGAGTAATCCAGGACTTACAAGTTCTCCACAGGCGTTTAGAGCCTCCGGGATACCCACGGCGGCTATTAATCTCAATCCCTCACCCAATATGTTCAAGGCTGCATTATTGTCTCTCAAGTTGTAACTACTACAACTAGGGCAAGACCATTCACGCAACTTTAAATCCTTGACTAGTGGATTGATAAAACCACAATGATTACAAGTTTGAGATGAGGGATAAAAAGTACCAACTTTCTGCACAAGTCTGTCGTGCCACAAAGCTTTATATTCCAACATTGTAATGAACTTAGTCCAACTAGCGTCTGAAATACTCAACGCTAATTTGTGGTTCTTCACCATGTTGGCGACTCGTAAATCTTCGATACAGATAATACTGTTTTCTTTGATTAATCGGGTTGACAGCTTATGCAGAAAGTCATCTCTCAAATTCGTAATCCGTTCGTAGGTATGAGCCAGCTTGATTTTCGCTTTGACTCTATTACTACTACCTTTTGCACTACGGGATAGTTCTTTGTGCGCTTTACGTAATTTCCTTTTTTGAGTTCGATAATATTTGGGATTATCTACAACTTCACCATCACTTGTAACAAGATAAGATTTGATCCCCAGGTCTAAACCAATATTTCGAGAGACTTGAGGGTGTTTCTCTATCTCTGTTTCACACAAAATACTAGCAATATATTTGCCTGATGAAGTGCGAGTTACGGTAACGTTTATAATCGTTCCACTAATATCCTGAGATTTATGAAACCTTACCCATCCACACTTTGGAAGCTTTAAACGATTTTCTATTACTTGAATATTGCCGTTAGTCAGATTAGTTTTGTAAGACTGCTTACACCCATGTTTCTTTTTGAATTTAGGAAAGCGGAAAGCCCTGTGCGGGGAGAAGTGCGGTCTTCTCCCAAGGGGAGACGCTAAAAGCGATGGGGTCTCCCCAAGAGGAGCAACTTCGGCGGGTTCCCCCCGTTGAAGGGACTTTTCAAGACACCCTACACCTTTTTTACCTTTAATTTTCTTGAAGTCAGTAAAAAAGTTTTTGTATGCTGTTTCTAAATTCTTGAGTGAATTTTGTAAGGCAAACTTATCCACTTCCTTCAACCATTCAATTTCTTTCTTGAGTATAGTTAGCTGTTGACTACAAGCGTTGTAGTTTAAGGTTTTCCCAACACTGGCATATAACTCTTTCTTCAGAGCCAAAAAGCGGTTGTACACATATCTGGCACAACCAATTGTCTTATTAATTAAGACTTCTTGATTGTGATTAGGGATGAGTGTAACTTTAAACGCTCTCTTGAAAAGTCCCCTCAACGGGGGGAACCCCCCCACGGGGCTTTTCGCTTTCTGCATTTTGGTTCTCTATGTACTTTTTTACTTGTGCTTCTGTATTTTCGCTAACTGTTGAAACAAAATAACTAGGATTCCACAGATGACCTCCCCATAGCTTTTTCTTAAGTTGGGGAAACTTTAAAAACAGTTTCCTGGCTGATATTCCTTTTAGCATTTTGACTATGTTGGGGATGGTGTGCTGAGGTGTTGCAGAGACTAAAACATGAACATGATCTTCTACTACCTCAAGACTCTCAACCTTAAACTTGTAAAGAATTGCCGTCTCAACTAAAACATCTTTCAAAAAATCAGCTATTTCATCTTTCAGCACCTTATGTCTATACTTGACACACCATACAATATGATACTCAATTGCATAAACATAACCTCTACCGTGTTTTACTTCCATAACTTATCTTACCATGTGCATGACCATAGTAAGAAAAAATATAGAAATATGGAGCGCCTAACTCATGACTGGAAGTCACGAGTGTGCGGCTTGCAGAAATCAAACAGATTTATACTGTTTGGAGAATCGTGGTTTATTTTACCTCCAAGAAGCTTTTAGCTACAATACTCCATTTGATATAACAGCATAATTATTTGAGATTACGCAATCATCTGGTAGATTAGCTTAAAACTTTAGGCTTGCGCCAAAAGAACGATTTAGCATATTACCTTTAGGAGTAGCATTTTCAACTTAAGATTAGACACCCGATGCTGAACATTCCTCAATTCCTAGCAACTGAACTAAATCTCAAACCCCATCAGGTGCAAAACGCGCTGGAACTTTTTGCGGAGGGTGCAACAATTCCGTTTATTGCACGTTACCGCAAAGAGCGCACCAATGAGATGAATGAAGTGCAATTGCGTGACTTGGCTGATAGATATACTTATTTAACAGAACTAGAAGAACGGAAATCGGTAATCTTAAACGCGATCGCCGAACAAGGTAAACTCACAGATGAACTCAAAGCAAAAATCATATCCTGTTTACAAAAAACTGAACTTGAGGATTTATACTTACCCTATCGACCAAAGCGGCGCACCCGCGCCACCATCGCCAGAGAAAAAGGACTCGAACCCCTGGCGGAATTCATTAAATCACTGAATGTAAAAAATCCTGTATTGGCTTCATTGAACGAGGAAGCAGCCAAGTATATTTCGGAGCAGGGAGTCAAAACAGCAGATGAAGCGCTCAAAGGCGCTGCTGACATCCTAGCGGAAGAAGTGGCAGAAAAAGCTGAATTACGCGCATATATCCGCGAATATCTCTTAGATGAAGGGGTATTCGTCTCCCGCTTCAAAGATGATTATCCCGAAGGTACAACCAAGTTCGAGATGTACCGTAACTATCAAATTCAGGTAAAAAATATTGCCCCTCACAATATGCTGGCGTTATGTCGGGGTGAAACGGAGAAAGTATTAAACTTTGAAATTACCTTCGATGAGGATGTAGTACTTTCGTATCTGGAATCGAAACAGATCAAAACTAAAGACTGTACAATTGGAGATTTTTATCAGGCGATGCTCAAAGATGCGTTCAACCGACTGATGAAAGCTTCCTTGACGGGGGAAGTAATTTCTGAGAAGAAAACCTATGCAGATATTGAATCAATCAAGACATTTGAAGCAAATCTGCGAGAATTGCTGCTATCTGCACCAGCAGGGATGAAACCAACCCTAGCGATAGATCCTGGCTTTAGAACTGGGTGTAAAGTTGCAGTACTCGATCAAACGGGGAAATTTTTGGAATATCAAGCAGTGTTTCCTCACCAAGCGGCTGAACAAAGATTGAAAGCTGCACAAACCATCAAAAATTTGATTGAGAAATACAAGATTGAATTAATTGCCATTGGTAATGGTACAGCATCCCGCGAGACAGAGGAATTTGTTTCCCAATTGCTGCAAACTACAGAACGTAAACCAATTAAAGTGATGGTGAATGAATCTGGCGCATCTATATATTCTGCTAGCAAAGTAGCATTAGAAGAGTTCCCCGATTTAGATGTTACCGTGCGCGGCGCTATTAGTATCGGTCGCAGATTGCAAGATCCCTTGGCGGAACTTGTGAAAATCGATCCCAAATCGATTGGCGTGGGACAATACCAGCACGATGTTGATCAGAAGTTGTTGAAGAAGAAGTTGGATGAAACTGTAGAAAGTTGTGTCAACTACGTTGGGGTGGATTTGAACACTGCTTCTAAGGAACTTTTGACTTCCGTCTCTGGGATTACAGCAACGGTTGCTAATAATATTGTTGCCTATCGTAACCAGCATGGAGCCTTTAAAAATCGCCGACAACTCTTGAAAGTTACGAAGTTGGGGCCAAAAGCCTTTGAACAAGCGGCGGGTTTTTTGCGGATTCGCGGTGGTGATAATCCGTTGGATAATACAGCAGTGCATCCAGAGAGTTATTCTGTAGTAGAGGCGATCGCATCAGATTTGAGTGTGCCATTAAATCAAGTCACACAAATTGCCGAAAAACTTCAAAAAACTAACCTGAAGAAATACGTTACCGATACCGTTGGAGAACCTACACTGCGGGACATTCTCAGCGAGCTAGAAAAACCAGGTAGAGATCCTCGTGCAGAGTTTAAGTATGCCACCTTCAAAGAAGGAATTAAAGAAATTAACGATTTGCAGGTGGGAATGGAATTAGAGGGAATCATCACCAATGTCGCCAACTTCGGCGCGTTTGTTGATATCGGTGTGCATCAAGATGGTTTGGTGCATATCTCCCAACTAGCAGACAGATTCGTAGATGATCCCAAAAAAGTTGTCAAAGTTGGACAAGTTGTCAAAGTACAGGTATTAGAAGTTAACGAGAAACTCAAGCGGATTAGTTTGTCGATGAAAGCAGTTAAACAATAACTTTTTGACACTCCCCGGTCTAAAGACACGGGGATTCTAACTTCAACCTAGTTACTTGCTCTACCAGGCTTTCGCCAAGTAGCGTAGAGGTTACTAGTCCATTAGCGTTACTTAGGGAATGCCCTTCCCTAGCTTCTTGAAAAGCTTTGGGCGCGGCAGAGCCACACCCTAAACTTTTCGCTCTTGCAAGATTTAGAATATTTATTGCTGCATTAGTATCTCTATGCAACTCACAACCACAACTACAAATGTGACTGCGAGTTGATAGGGATTTTTTGACAATTACACCGCAACTACTACACTTTTGGCTGGTGTATTGAGGTGGTACAGGTACGGCTAATTTGTCAAATTTAGCTGCAAAATATTCTATCCACTGCCTAAACAAGTACCAACTAGCGTCACTAATTGATTTTGCCAAGCAATGGTTTTTAACCATATTAGAAACTCTTAAATCTTCGTAGGCTACTAAATCGTTAGATTTGACTACGCAACGCGCTACTCTCTTAGCATGTTCTATACGTTGCCTACTTACTTTTAAGTGTTTTTTGGCGTAAAGTTTTCTAGCTTTTCTTCTACCGCTAGAACCTTTCACTTTTTTGTAAATGCGTCTTTGAGAATGCTTGATTTTTGATTCAGCTTTCCTCAAAAACTTTGGATTGGGTTGGTGATATCCGTTGCTGTCAGAATAGAAACTTTCAATCCCAACATCTAAGCCGATCTCGGCATCTGTTTTAGGTTGAATGTCTTTAAGATCAACACCAATACAAAACTGAGCGTAATAGCCATCAGCACGACGAATTAAACGTATCCGCTTAATATCTTTAACATTGTATGTTTGCAAGTCCCATTTCCCTAAAAGCTTTAATTCACCAATACCTTTTTTGTCAGTAAAAGTAATGCGTCTTTTAGTTGGATGTAACTTCCATCCTGATGTCTTATATTCAGCCGAACGACAATCTTTTTGAAATCTGGGAAAGCCTTTTTTGCCTGACTTCTGGGATTTACAGTTTGAATAGAACCTATTAATAGCTGACCAAGCTCTTTCGGTAGCAGATTGACAAGCCATTGAATTTAACTGTTCTACAAACATGAACTCTTTACGTAGTGCTGTAGAGTAATTATTCAAAGCAATTTGATTCACTTTTACTTCTATAGGAGCATCCATCCAATATCTGATAGCTTTATTTCTAATAAATTGAGTAGTCTTAATAGCTTCATCAATCGCTTGATATTGCTGTCGCTTACCTTTAACTTTGTACTCTAGTACCAACACTACTTAATCACCTCCTTATTTTATTTAACTTTCTATATGCTAACCTAAATGTGTTCACATCGTGTGTAAGTTATGGTAAAGAAAGATTTACATATACGTATAACAGAACGTAGAATTAATAAACTACGCTTATTAGCAGTGGAAAAAGATAAAACAATAACTCAAATTATTGAAGACTTAATAGATACTTTACCGGAACCACAAAAACATAACCTCACGGAAGGCTAAAGCCTTCTCAGGCGGCTTTCATCCCTTGCCTGAAGTACGGAATACGGCGCGGTGCGCCTGTTCCTCAAGGGTTTTCACCCTGCCGTTCTTATAAAGTTTGTAGTTAAGCTGATGCGCGTCTAGATCAAATATTCTCGCGCTTCGGCTGTCCAAGGTCAAGAGTCAAAAGTCCAAGCTAGTCTTTGAATGTGGACTTTTGACTCTTGACAACCTCAGCGCTAAATATACAAGTTTATTTGCGTAACAGCTTATTGCTTTAGCGAAGACAGCGCTGACTACAAGCCGTAAAATATCTTTAGGCTAATGATAATGACTTACTTAAAAACAGTTGATGGCAGTTTATCAAGTCCGACTCATCAATCCTGCACTTGAATTGGATCACACCATTCAAGTACCAGATGACCAATATATTCTTGACATAGCGGAAGAAGCTGGTATCCGTCTACCATCTGGGTGTAAGCAAGGTGAATGTTCTGCTTGTGTTACTAAACTGATTAGTGGTGAAGTTGATCAAAGTGAGCAAAAATTTCTGCGCTCAAATGAAATACAGGCTGGTTATGTTGTTAGTTGTGTCACCTACCCCTTGTCTGATTGCACTTTAGAAACTCATCAAGAACAAGTGTTGTATAAATCAGCTCTTTACTATAAACCTGAAGCCGGAAAAGCTGAGTAATTTACGCACTATTTTATGAAATTAATCTTAAAATTTGCTTGGTGCGTTCAACAAATGTGATGCACTCTTATGCCATTCTCAACAAGCGTAAGCTGGTGATTACTACCAAAAGTAGGTAATGACCTCCTTACAAAAATCGCAGCAATGACACTAGTGCAAAATATGAGTTTCAAAGACTGCATTTTTTCAATAATCGGCCAAATGGTAGAAGCAAATTCTATCTTCCAAGAGAGGTTAAAACCTAGCACATAGCTGAAGATGAGATAAGCACCTTACAAAGTAAATCTCTTTAGTTATTAGGTAAAAAGGATGTTGACACCATTTTTAACCGCCCTAGCTACAGCCTTGAGCCTGTTGATTGTTGATTTAGTTGTTCCGGGCGTTAACATTGCTAACTTTCCAGCAGCGATGATTGCTGCTTTAGTGGTTGGTTTGATTAACGGTTCCGTAAAGCCGGTTCTTTCTGCGTTGTCTCTACCACTAAACTTTCTATCGTTTGGAGCATTTTCGCTCGTCATCAACGGTTTATGTTTTTGGTTAGCAGCGGTGTTAGTTCCTGGGTTCTCAGTTAATGGAATTATTGGTTTTCTTCTCGGGCCAGTAATTCTAACTTTTGCTAACACATTTATTAACAACTACTTTGTTGAGAAAAATCTGTTAACCAGCGGTAGTGATGTAAAAACCCAAGGTGAATTACCCTCCAGATAAATATCAATGGGAGTAGAAACATCAAATATGTCTATATCCAGAAATGTCTCTACTCCAAATAAAATCTCCGAGTCAAGATAATTCATTAGATGGATTCTCTAATTCGGAATCTTCTAGAGAATGTAATTAAACAAAATCACAAAGTCGTAACAAAATCATGAAATTAGTTCGTTTTCTTCTAGGTTTGGTAGTGCCTCCTTTAGGCGTTTTTCTCACAGTTGGAGTAGGCCCAACGTTAATTATTAACGTTGTACTCACCCTTTTGGGTTGGCTTCCTGGTAGTATTCATGCAGTTTGGGTAATTGCCAAACATGAAGAGCAACTTGATAGACAGCCAGGGACTTACTAATAATCAATGTTTATTTGGGTAATGGTTGCTTTTGCTAAAACCATTACCCATCTATAATTTTTATGGTTACAGTGTAAGCTCTTAAATTTAGTTCAAAATCTATTCTCAAATAAAATAGGGTGGGGATTACCCACCCTACTTTTTATGCTATGTGATAAGTTAGCTTTGTGAACCTTGTGTGCATTCGTCTTGACAAATACCATGTCGGGTTACTTCTTTTAGATGCAGTCTACTTACGAACAATATCATGCTCTTTAGCAGCAGGTTCTTTTTCTTTGAACAAGTCAGCTGCTATAAGCAGTAACTCTCTCAAAGTTTGTTTGATCTGGCGCTCTTTTTTCGCGATAGATGTACCAGCTTCACCAAGTTTATCTTCTACCTGCGATCGCTTTTGTTCTACTTGGGCAGCCATATTTTCTGCTTGTGGACGAGCTTGATCATACCAGTTTTTAGCCTCGTCTAGATAACCTTTTACTTCTGCGGAGCGTCCGCCATAACGTGCGGCTAAATTAGCTTGGACAATGGCTAGTTGCGCTTGCAGTTGAGCATAGCGTTTCTTTAACAATCCGACTTCTTCACTGTTTTTGATGGAATTGACAGCAGAGTCTATTGCAGTTTTTGTACCATCAGTTCTTTCTTTCCCTGTCTCCTCAATCTCTGCCAAAATTATATCAACCTCTTGCTGGAGTTGTTCTTCTTCACCATCTAACTGAGCTTGTAGCCTCTTGAGATCTGTTTGAGTCTTAACAATAGCTTCGTGTCTTTTAGTATTAACCCCTTCCAACGCACCTTCAATGGAAGCTGTCACTTCTTCTTTCAGTTCGGTACCTTTTTCTTGAAAATTTTCAATTACAACAGATACAGCATCTTTAACAAGTCCACGAAGTTCAGTTGAACCTTCTTTAAACTCAGAGGCTACCTGAGAAACTGCGGCTTTAACAATTTCTCGAATTCTCTCAGTTCTTAACTGTCCGGTTTCTTTGGCTTGTTGCAGATCTGCTTGAATTTGTTGTTTGATATTGTTAGCCATCTTCAACTCTTTGGATTTAACTAATTGGGATAAAATTTTCTAGACATGATGCTATATACATATTATGGCGTAGGCTCTTTTAACCAGGCACTTCCTTTAGATAGAAAATTTCTGCAATTTAGCTCAGTCTTATTTATGCTTGTCTGTTACAGCCAATATCCTACAGCAGTTTTTTAATCCATTGAATACAAGTCATTGTAGGGGCAACATATTATGTCCCTACACTTGTGAGCAATTTAATTTTTAAACACTACTGTATGTTGCCCCTTTGTGAGATGATTAATATTTACTACTATTAATTGAGAGTAAAATATGTGGCGAGTAAACATTACTTGTTCCGGCGATGCTTGGAAGCGTTATGCTATTGACTTTAAGACAACGGCAGATAAGTACCAAGGCGAATTGATTAGTTCCAAAAAAATGCCTGATGGTACGCGGATTATGGCATATAAAATTGAGGATGTTAGCGACGCGGAAGCTTTTCAGGAAGATTGTGTCAAATTTGATGGATTTACAACTGACTTTGAATCTTTGTAGTATTGGTTCTGAAACTTAATTTATGTAAACTGCTAATACAGAATTAGGATAAGCTAAGTGAAAAAATTACTCACATTGTTATTAGTCACATTTTTGTTATTGACAAGTACTTTTGTTTTGTCTGCTAGTGCAGCTAATACAGCTAACGGCACACAAATTTTCAGTGCTCATTGTGCTGGTTGTCATATTAATGGCGGTAACATTATCAGACGAGGTAAGAATCTCAAAAAACAAGCGCTTAAAAAATATGGTATGGATTCAATAGAGGCAGTTAAATCCATTGTAACTAATGGTAAAAATAATATGTCAGCCTATAAAGATCGTCTCTCTGAACAAGAAATTCAAGATGTTGCGGCTTACGTTCTCGAACAAGCTGAAAAAAACTGGCATTAAACAATTAATAATTAAAATATGAACTTACCAATAACCAGCCGTCTTCAATTTACACCCGATTTAAACGTTTGCCGGATTTTAAATGGAATGTGGCAAGTATCTGGTGGACACGGACGTATTGACCCAAAAGCCGCTATTCAAGCTATGTTTAAATATCTAGATGCAGGCTTTAGCACTTGGGATTTAGCAGACCATTACGGCCCCGCCGAAGACTTGATTGGTGAATTCCGTCGTCAACTAATTGCTACACGTGGAAAAGAGGTTTTATCTAACTTACAAGCCTTTACAAAATGGGTTCCTCGTCCTGGAAAAATGACGAAAAAATTGGTCGAGGAAAATATTAATATCTCCTTAAGAAGAATGGATGTAGAATCCTTGGACTTGATGCAATTCCACTGGTGGGAATATCAGGATAAAAATTATCTGGATGCGCTCAAGTATATGGTGGAACTTCAAACTGAGGGAAAAATTAAGCATTTAGCTTTGACTAACTTTGATACTGAACACCTAAAAATTATTACGGAAGCTGGTGTAAAAATTGTTTCTAACCAAGTGCAATTCTCTCTAGTGGATCGCCGTCCGGAAGTAAACATGACTCAATTTTGTCAACAGCAGGATATAAAACTTTTTACTTACGGCACAGTTTGCGGCGGCTTGTTATCAGAAAAGTATTTGGGAAAACCCGAACCGCGAGGTTCGGAATTGGCTACCGTTAGCTTGCGAAAATACAAGAATATGGTCGATGCTTGGGGCGGTTGGCAATTATTTCAAGAATTGCTTGCTATTCTCAAAGAAATTGCTGATAAGCATCAAGTTAGCATCTCTAATGTGGGAGTGCGTTACATCTTAGATCAGCCAAGTGTCGGAGGTGTGATAGTTGGTGCAAGACTCGGTGTATCTGAACATATCGAAGATAACGCCAAAGTATTTAGTTTTAGTCTAGATGATGACGATCGCGATCGCATCAATGCAGTATCTCGCCAATCACGCGATTTATATCAGATTATTGGCGATTGTGGCGACGAATATCGGCGATGACAATTAAGGTTTCTGAACTTGGGTGATAATACGGTGAAGGTTGTTGCAAACTACTGCTCCAACTCAGCACGTTCCAGCTATGGGGCGAAGGGAGACAGCACACCGTCGCCTGGGAGGTGACAGCGTGCCAACTTCTCACCACCAATAAAGCCTTTGAACTGATAACTGAGCATGGATGCTCTTAATTGTTTAGTTATCAGACTAAGGTAAGGCTGCTGCGGGAGTTAAGCCTAGTTTAGATAACAGGCGGTCAATGTCAAAATGCTCATTCATTAACTGGCGAATGCACTGAACTTTAATCGGCTCGTGGACACGCACTTGACCAAAAGTGCGGTCAACGATTTCTACAGTGGTTAGGGTATCGAGATCAACAGATAAAATAGGGATTTCTAGTTCTTCAGCGCGACTGACAATGAACGGGGGAGGTGGTAGTTGCCCGGTGAGAATCAGGCATTGGGTAGAAGTTTCCAAAGCAGCTTGCTGAATTTCCACGCGATCGCCTCCTGTCACCACTGCCATATTCCGGCGTTTGCGAAAATATTTGACAGCGGAGTTTACATTCATCGCTCCAATTGCCAGACTTTCCACCATCAAATCCAGGCGATCGTTACGACACAGAACATCGGCATTTAACTGCTTTACCAGTTCGCCAACACTGACACTACGGAGCAAATCGCTGTTCGGCAGCATTGCTAGCACAGGAATACCCCGCTGTTCCAAAAACGGTCGCAACAGAGTGTCAACAGTTTCCAGTTGTTTGGCAGGAATATCATTGATGACAACACCGAGCAAGCGATCGCCCACCCGCTGTTTAGCAGATAATAACGCCTCTACTGAAAGCAGCGATTTGTAACGGGCTACTAAGAGCACAGCAGCATCCAGTACTTCAGCCACTTGCAGTAAAGACAAATCAAACAAATTGCCTTCTGACAAATCACCAGGTCCCTCTAGCAAAACCAAATCTCCTCGACGCATTTGCAAATATTGCCGGATGAGGGACTGCTGATAATCGGTTTTGTCTTGGCCACGTAAGCGTTTTTGCACATTTGCTTCATCCAGAGCCAGCATTGTAGGTGCAATGCAGTTTTCCGGCAGATTCAGGCTAGAAGCAATGAACTGGACATCTTCCTCAATTACAGTTCCATTAGATGCATTCCAACAAGTACCTAGCGGTTTGCCGTAGGCAATGTCCAGTCCTTTTTGCTGTAGCTGATGAGACAAACCCAGAACAGTTGCAGATTTACCGCTGTAAGTCTCAGTTGATCCAATCAGCAAATATTTAGGGGATTTTGGCACACATGCACTCCTAATTTCAAAAGTCAGAAGAACCCAGTTCGGTGTTTACTAATTCTAGTTTGTTCTGGCGAAAGCCTTCCGCTCTCATGAGCTACTTTCAATAAAGGTAGGTAGGGAGTAGTTATGTCAAACTTTGCTGTAGGGTTGCTAACAATTTCAAATACAGGAGTTACTATCTAACTCGCAACAAATGCAACACCAAATAGTGCTTTTTCTGGCGGTGGAACTGCCATTCATTATAGGGCATTGGGGATTGTAAGGATTTCCCAGTACCCAGTACCTAATCCCAGCCTCTATTCCCCTTATTCTTCTATATGCAGTAACTTGCGGTAAAACCCTTGTGAAAAATCAGTCACGCGATGACGCTTATAGTTGTCCATAAGTTCAATTAAAAAATTAATAAACTCAAAACTAGCCATCATCAGTTCGTAATTCAGATCAGCGTTGCCATCAAACTGAACTCGGCAACGCGTTAAGTCTGACGGTAAAGTAGCAACATTCCAAGTAGCAACAAAGGGAATGTGCTCACTGGCTTCTATTTTCCGATGCCCTTCCAAGACACCTTTTTGATAAAGACTGATGGCATGGGGTAAGAAATTACGCCTAGTACCCTGAATGTAAGGTAAATAGACACTGGCTTGTTGTTGAGTGGCTGGCTGGATTTGCTCTATAGACATTGTTGAATATTCCTCAATTTATTTAACAACTTGGGTTAGTAACTCTCAATAGTGTTCCCAAAAAATGTGTCTTTATTTGCACATAGTAGGGGGAGTGGGGAAGCAGAGAGACAGGGGGGCAGAGGAAGGGGGAGCAGAGGATAAAGAATAGTTAATAACTCCTGTTTCCGCTCTCCCGTCTCCAATGACCAATGATTAATTACTGAAGTTACTACTAAGAAATATGAAAATGTCGGTTACAATTCGGTTACAATAAGGCTGCATTGACTTTTATCGAAGCTAGGGGCAATGACACTAAAAATCTTCGCTGAAAAGCGATAGGTATTGTTATTGCTATATATGCCAACGGCAAGCTGCTGCTACCTTGTCATAACTTTGCCCAAACTAGAGTTTCTATTCAGGGATAACTCTACGAGTTTTATCGTGATTTTAGGAGGTAAACAATTACCACCAATCCCACGGAAGGTTAAAAATGTGTGAAGGTTGCAACATCTAACGTTGTCCGATTTCCAGCTTCTTTATGGGTGTAGACAAATACTGGTTTTTGTATCAAGTAACCTATGCCAGCGAATTCCTGGCCCGAAAAAGATTCTTATACAGAGCTTGATCCGCTCAACTCCTTGTTGTCTGACATATCAGCAGACGAGGAGTCCATGTTAGAGACAGATACCGTGTCTTTAACATCCCGGTTTCAAGGTCGTAGACGTAAAGCCGCTCTAGTTTTGACCATCGTCTGGAGTGGCACGATCGCACTGCATTTAGCTTCTTGGGGTTCTATATTTATCCTAGGATTGACAACTATCCTAGGTCTTCATGCCTTAGTGGTGGTGTTTACTAAACCTTGCCACTATCCTAAAGAAATGCAAGGAGATTTGCCTTGTGTCTCTTTATTAGTGGCAGCAAAAAATGAAGAAGCGGTAATTGCTAAATTAGTCCAAAATCTTTGTAGTCTTGAATATCCAGATGGACAATACGAAGTATGGATAATTGACGATCACAGCACCGACAGCACGCCACAGTTATTAGCAGAACTGGAGCAGAAATACGACCAACTAAAGGTACTTAGGCGCTCAGCAGAAGCAAGTGGCGGCAAGTCGGGGGCGTTAAATCAGGTACTGCCCCAAACAAAGGGTGAAATTATAGCAGTATTTGATGCTGATGCCCAAGTGACACCAGACTTATTACTACAGGTAATACCTTTATTTCAAAGAGAAAAGGTAGGGGCGGTGCAAGTGCGAAAAGCAATCGCCAACGCCAAAGAAAATTTGTGGACTAAGGGTCAAATGGCAGAAATGGCACTTGATACCTGGTTTCAACAACAGCGGACTGCCCTTGGTGGAATCGGCGAACTACGGGGTAACGGTCAATTTGTCAGACGTTCAGCCTTAGATAGCTGTGGTGGATGGAATGAGGAAACCATCACCGATGATTTGGATTTGACAATCCGCTTACATTTAGAGAAATGGGATATTGAGTGTGTGTTCTACCCAGCGGTGCAAGAAGAAGGAGTGACCAATGCGATCGCACTCTGGCATCAGCGTAACCGTTGGGCAGAAGGCGGATATCAGCGCTATTTGGATTACTGGGCTTTGATTCTCAAAAACCGCATGGGAGGGCGTAAAACCTGGGATTTGCTGATGTTTATGCTGATTATGTATATCTTGCCTACAGCAACAGTACCAGATTTACTAATGGCGATCGCTCGGCATCGTCCCCCAATGCTCAGTCCAGTGACTGGCTTGTCAGTCACTATGTCAATGGTCGGTATGTATACAGGTCTGAAGCGGATACGTCAAGATCAAAAATTCCAGGTTTATACATATTTTTTGTTACTGTTTCAGACGCTGCGTGGCAATTTATATATGTTGCACTGGTTAGTGGTTATGAGCAGTACCACAGCCCGGATGTCGGTAAGACCAAAGCGGTTGAAATGGGTGAAGACTGTGCATACGGGTATAGGGCATGGGGTATAGGGCATGGGGCATGGGGCATGGGGCATGGGGCATGCCCAATGCCCTTTTACTCATCATCTTCTGATTCCTCTACCCACTCAGGTGTAGTCATGGAGTCAGAAAACTCTGTGGCGTCATCTGTGAAGCGGATAACTTGTCCATTAAAAAATTCAGCTAACCGCTGAGCTGCGATCGCTACTTCATCAGGTTCCCAATTAGCTACGGATGTTTGGGGTTGCGCTTGCGGCAAAGTTTGCACACCATTTCCATTACTTGCTACTGACTCGGTTTTTGGTGGTGGAGTTGCTGGGTGTGGTACTGACGCTGGAGGCGGTATTTGGCCGTTGTAACTGGGAGTAGGTGGCTGCTGAATGCGAGTAGAGTCTTTTGGTGGAGGAGCTTTTCTAGCTGAGGTAGGAGTTACAGAGCTTACTTGTTCGAGATTCACCTGAACTTCACGCCCAAAAGTCTGCTGGAAAGCTGTCTTCATCATCGGGAGATCAGATTTAAGTGTTTCATACCATTTAGGCCCTTTGACAGCAATACGCGCTACAGTACCGTTAAACTCTATTAGTTGGCACATTTGCCCTAGTAAAGCTTTCCTGGAAGGCATGGGAAAATTAGCACGCACCTGTTGCCAAATCTGAGTTAAGTCATACTCTGCTGCTCCAACAACTTCTGAGGTTACTGGTTCAATTCTTGCAGATGGCAAAGTAACAGATACAGTTTCTGGGCTAGATACTATAACTGAGTTGGTATCAGAAGTATGATTTATTTGCGGTTCATCTGACGCAGATGAAGGGATGGGATGATTTTGGACGACTGCTAAGTGATGGTTTGGGGACAAAGAATTTTGATTTCTTTGCGGTTCAGCTAAAGACGCAGAAAAGACTGCGTGATTTTTCGGAACTGCTGGAGGATAGGAAGATACAGCAGGTGTGTTGACTCGCTGTGAGATAGTTGAGGCTTGTGGCTGAATATTCGTCGCACTGGGTAACAATCCTAGTAATGTTACCTCCAACCACAAACGTGGCTGAGTCGTATTTTTAATTTGCACTTCAGATGTTCGCAGGTGTTGCTGTCCTGCCAAAATAGTACTCATGTCCAACTTTTGGGAAAACTCAACCAGTGCTATCCAGGTTTGGCGAGTGCAAGGAACTAAATCGTGGCGGTTAGGTGCAGTTTTAGCAATAAGTAAATCACGGTAGAAAGCGGCGAGGTTTTGGAGAATAGTTAACGGTTCTCGACCAAGATCTAGGATTTTACGAGTGCAATCCAGAACGGCTTCTGGGTTATCTTGAGCGATCGCCTCTAACAGTGCTAATAAGTCCCGTTCACTCACCGTACCGACTAAATCCCAAACTCTGTCTGGTGTCACCTCACCCGATAATAAAGCTAATTGGTCGAGCAGACTTTCGGCATCTCGCAATCCTCCCTGAGCAATTTGGCCTACTAAAGTAACAGCATCAGGAGAAATAGTAATATTTTCTTTAAGAGCGATCGCGCTTAAATGCCTGACCATCGCCTCTAACTGAATGCGTCTAAAATCAAACCGCTGACAGCGCGAAATAATAGTCGGCAATACTCGCTGTGCATCGGTTGTAGCCAAGACAAAAACTACGTGCTTCGGTGGTTCTTCTAGTGTTTTTAATAGCGCATTGAAGGCTTGGGTACTGAGCATGTGGCATTCATCCACCACATAAACCTTGTAGCGACATTGCACAGGAGCAAACTGCGCCTTTTCAATAAGTTCGCGGATATTATCGACACCAGTATTGCTGGCAGCGTCGATTTCAATTACATCTAGGGAGTAACCTTTAGTGATTCCCTGACAAACATCGCACACGCCGCAGGGTTCCGCAGTGGGTTTGTCACTTTTGAGACAATTAAGAGATTTTGCCAAAATGCGGGCGCTAGAAGTTTTCCCTGTACCTCTTGGGCCAGTGAACAAATAGGCGGGGGCGATTTTGGCTGTACGAATCGCGTTTGTGAGGGTGGTAGCGATCGCCTCTTGACCAACCAGTTCAGCAAAACTTTTTGGGCGATACTTGTGGTGCAGGGGTTCGTAAGACATGGAAAAATAGACTTCAATGCCTTGTAACGTTGATTAGTAGCACCGAGTCGAGTTGTAGGATTTAACTATTTTAACTAATTCCACCAGAAGTCTGCCGCTATAAATATACTCACTTGGCGCTGCTTTGTAGATATTGTCATACCCTAGAAGAAATCAGGATAATTCCCGCCTACAGATTTTATTGATGGGAGCAAGGTTATGATACAGTGCGATCGCTACAATCTTAGGGTAAGCAATACTCAATGGTGCAGCAAATGCTCAGGCGGCTAGTTCAGTGGCTCAAAAGGCTTTTTCAACGCTTGTTTGGTGGAAAACAGACTGCCTCAAAAGCTAGGAGGGATGTGCAAAAAGAACCAGCACCACCCCTAACTGATACGGATTTGGAGTTTCTATTCAATGAACTTTTACAAGGAGTACATCAGGCAAGAGGGCAAGCGTGGGCACTGAAGTGGCTGCATAATATTGAACATCGCATTCCAACTGAACGCTGGATTGAATGGTTACGGCGCTTTGGCGAAAGATTGCTAGCATCACCTACACCTAATAATGAAATAGCTGCGCGGTTGGTACAACTAGGTGAGTTGGGCGTCGGAGAAATCGGAGACGTTGCCTATGATATTGGTATGCAAATGCTGACACGTAATCAAGGCGAACCAATTTGGGAATATGAAGAGCCAGATACTCTTAGCATGATGCCATCTGAAGAAACCTCACCAACCCTAATAGAACTAGATGCCACAGAAAACCTTTCAGAGGAAGAATACCAAAGCGTCACCATAGAAGAGTTGTTTGTGATGTTGCAGCAGGATAAGAACCTATGCCAGCAAATGGCCCAACAACTCGCAATTGAAACAGATGATCCACAAATTATTGTCGATGCATTGTTAAATCAGTTTTATGCTGCTAGTCAATCAACTACAGAGCAAACAGAAACTTGACTAATTCAGTAAATACTCAGGAATGTTGAGTGCTGAGTATTTATTCTCCCCCTGCTCTGTTGATTCCCTGTGACAACTGTCTCAGGGCAACTACTAATTAAGTTTTATGTATTTTTTGCCAGTTATGACGACAGTGTTATCCATATATAGTGGGTTTTTACGTAATTCATGAGTTTTTTAACACAACGATGGCTACAATCTAGGAGAAACAAAATCCAAGAGTGCGGCAGATGCTCAGGCGGCTATTGCATTGGCTAAATAGATATTGGAGGCGCCCCTTTGGCAGTAAGCAAACTCGTTCTCTAAAGGGTGCAAGGCGACACAAGGTCGTAAGACCGCTACCAGAACTAACCAATGCGGATCTGGAACAATTATTTGCCCAGTTGTTGGAAGGTGTGCATCAAGAACGAGGACAGCAATGGGTATTAAGTTATCTGCGGCAAGTAGAAAATCGCGTTCCGGCTGAGCGCTGGATAAATTGGTTGCAGATGTTTGGCGAAACATTGGTAAATTCACGCACACCGAATCATCAGTTAGCAACGCGGATGGTGCAACTAGGTGAATTAGATGTTGGTAAAATAGGGGATTTAGCCTATGACATTGGTACACGGTTATTGATGCAGAATTTACCCACAGAAAACTTACTACCCATAGACTATGAGGACAACAAGGTACAAACCGATGAAGAAACTTTATCAACATCTCCTGGGCAAGAACTGATCCGCAGCTTAGGCGAACAGTTATGGGAATATGATGATGAAATTGCCGAAACAGTAGCACCAGCACTCGAAAATGCAGATGTAGAGGAAAGATTGACGGATAACTTAGAGGAAATAAGAGGGGAGTCTGAAGAGGTAGATACTCAAATTGCAGAACCAGCAGGTTTCCTCCTTCCCACACAAGAAGATTCAATCACCAACTTAGGTGAACTAAGATGGGGGTATGAAGAGGAGGTTGCTCCAACTCCAAAATCATCAGCAAGATCAGCAAATATTATCACTCCAACTGAAGCAACCTCAGATAACTCATTGGTAAATTTAGAACTAGATGTGGCGTATGCTTTAGATGAGTTGTGGGTAAGGTTAGATGAGAGTACTAATTTAGTCCAAAAGCTGGCTTCTAATCTGGCAATTCAAACGGGCAATACCCCAAGTATAATTGAGCAGCAGACCTATCAATCAAATGCTGTTACTTCAGATCAATCATGGTTTTACCAAGGTCTTCAGCAAGCTAAAACTGGTGATTTGTTAGGAGCGATCGCCTCTTACGACAAAGCCATAGAACTTCAACCAAATAATCACGAATATTGGTTTAACCGAGCCTTAACGCTGTTTCATTTAGAACGTTTTACCGAAGCACTCGCAGCTTATGAAAGAGCAATAGAACTGAAACCCAACTTTTACAAAGCTTGGCATAAACATGGTGGAACTCTGGGAGAATTAGGAAACTTTGAACAAGCGATCGCTTCTTTCGATCAAGCCATACAAATCAAGCCGGACTACCCAGAAGCTTGGTCTAGCAGGGGTTTAGCACTACTAAAATTAGGATGGCTGAAGGAGGCAATTGCTAGTTACGACCAAGCGCTAAATCTGCAACCAGAAGACCAAGAAAACTGGTATTACCGAGGTATCGCCCTGGCTGTAGGCGAACAATATGAACAAGCGATCGCATCTTACGACAAAGCACTAGAAATTCAACCAGAATTCCACGAAGTCTGGATCGACCGGGGTGTAGTCCTGTTTAATTTAGGAAAGTGGTCAGAAGCGATCGCCTCTTGGGACAGAGCACTCTCAGACCAACCCGATTTTTACTTAGCCTGGTATAACAGAGGTATAGCTTTAGACAATTTAGGACACCGCGAAGAAGCGATCGCCTCCTATGGCCAAGCCATACACATTAAACCCGACTTTCACTTGGCTTGGTACAACCAGGCGATCGCACTGTTTCATTTAGAACAATTTACCGAAGCGATCGCCTGCTATGACAAAGCTTTGCAAATCAAACAAGACTATTGGGAAGCTTGGATAGGTCGGGGGACTGCTGCGGGATATTTAGTTAACACTGACGCATTGGTGAGCGAGAGTACCGCCCTGCAACAAGGAGGCTATGAGGGAAAATTAGCAAGTTATGAGGAAGGATTAAAACATCTGCGCCCAGATACCCACCCAGAAGGTTGGGGTAGATTACATCTGGCGATCGGCAATACTTATTACGATCAAGGAAAGAAAAATCCTAAACCCCGCAACGATTGGCGCAAAGCTGTAGCTGAATATCATCAGGCGTTGCTAACCCTCACATCAGAAGATTTTGCTTTGTTGCATCTGGAGGTTTTGCAATCTCTGAGCAAAGTGCTTGTGGGTTTGGGACAAACAACACAAGTACCAGAATTACAACAACGCGGTAAAGATTTATTGCAACAATTGCTGAGTGAAGCAACTCGCTCTGATGAAACTAAAAAACAGCTCGCTTTGAAATTTTCCGGCTTTAGTCAATTAGCAGTTGATTTAGCTGTGGAGTCTGGTGATTTGGTGGAAGCCTGGGAAATGGCAGAACAAGGCAAAAATGCTTGTTTAAATTGGCTACTTTTTGGTTGGAGTGACGAGATTTCCTCACTCCATTATGGCGCAGTTCAACAACTGCTTAATCCCACAACAGCGATTGTTTATTGGCATATCAGCCCAGCCGCCTTACACACCTTCATTCTTAAAGACGGAGCGCCATCACCGATTTTGCTCTTTACACCCATACAAGATGTAGGAACAATATCTTCAGGTGAAGCTACTGTACGTCTAAATGAATTACCACTACCCGAAGCAGTAAGACGCTTAGTTGAATTTGAAGATTGGCTGGAAGATTGGCATCAACAATATCAAGAATATAGTACCGCTGAAGACAAAGAAAGTAAAGGTAAACATTCCTGGCGAGTGGAGATGGAACAAAGACTATTGCATCTGAAAAAAATCTTAAATATTTCCACAATTGTACAGGAGCTTGAAGGCATCACCCAACTGATTTTAATTCTGCATCGAGACTTACACAGATTACCTATTCATGCACTTTTCAATCTTTCTTTTCTATCCCAAGAAGAGTTACCTAATGTAGAGTCAAATTTCACAATTACTTATTTGCCTAGCGCCAAAGTAGGTTTGTCAATAGAAACCAGAGACATTATACCTTGGAATCATCAGTTATTACTTAGTGTTGAATATCCCAATAGTGCAGGTTATCCACCACTGAAATTTGCCAAACTTGAATCTGAAATTGTGAGCCAGATGTTCAATAATCCCCAGCGGCTTCAGGAAAAACAAGCCACGAAAAGTTTTGTGGAAAATGCTTTATTGAATGATTACAACATATTTCATTTTACTGGTCATGTAACTAATAATTTTAGTGAGCCTAAAAAATCACAATTGGCATTAGCAGATGAAGACAAACTGACCTTAGAAGAAATCCGCCAAAAAAATCTAGCAAGTTTTAACCTTGTTACCCTATCTGCTTGTGAAAATGTAAGTACTACTAGCCATAATATCAGCACTGAATATGTGAGTTTAGTCAGTAGTTTCATGAGTGGCGGAGTTCCTCATATACTTAGTACTCTTTGGACTATAGAATCATCTGCAAGCGCCTTAGTGATCATAGAGTTTTACCGAAGATTACAGCCCAAAAAATCGGCAGTTACTGCTTTAGATGAAGCAACAATATGGCTAAAAGAACTAACTGCTGGAGAACTGACAAAATGGTATGAAGATTTATTGGATAATCTGCAAGTAGAGGAATTAAGAATTAAAGCTTACTTAGCAACCCAATTATATAGAAGTAGTAAAATGGTATCAGATAAAAAGCTTTATAATCATCCTTACTATTGGGCAGCATTTACAATTACTGGTAAGCCAAATTAAGTTGAAAATTTTCTCCTCTAACCTTTGAGAGAGATGAAAATTATTCCAAGAGGCTGATGAAAATTAGAGTAAAAAATGCAGTAATAGTATTATTACATTTGTTAAGAAATAGTTTTCTCTATAGACCTATGGAAAGCCAAGTACAACAACAAGAATATGTTGATGCTACCTCACCAAAGAGTGTGACAACAATTCAAGGCTCAGAACTAGGAAATTTGTCAACCATACCAATTGCTCAAAAATCTAATAACCAAGTATCTGAAATTGGGAGAAGAATTTCTAACTTTTTGGAACGTCTGCCGGAATACGTAATCAGATTTGTCAATGAATATAAGCTACCAGTTATTAGCTTCGCCTTGCTTGTGGTGGGGGTTACTAGTCTCAGAATACTACTGGCAATAGTAGACGCAATAAATGATATTCCGCTAGTTTCTCCAATCTTTGAATTGATTGGAATTGGTTATGTAACTTGGTCTGTTTATCGCTATTTCTTCAAAGCTTCCACTCGCCAAGAATTAGCCGCAGAAATGCGCTCCATTAAAGAGCAAATTGTGGGCGAAAATGTTTCAGAACCAACGAGCTAACCGCAGCATGGAAATAAAGCAAAAAGCTTGTGCTTTTTTTGCGATTTTCTTCTATACAAAATTGGTGCGGAATGTGAGTTAAAAGAGCAGTTAATAAAGCATGTCTACCTTAGAGACTTGGCAAATTATCTAAGTAGTCATGCTTTTGCACTATTGTTTTAATTAAGTGGATTATTAATTGTAAGTGCCATATCTGCGTTCATCTGCTTAGCTTATAAGTAGCGTTTTGCTCACTAGCAATTTGCTGAATTAGGGTTTTGGTGTTTCATTTGGCGAGATAGAAAAAAAGAGATTTTACGAGTAACCTTGAAAGGGCTAGTCCTAACTTCAATTCAGCAATGCCCTTATTTTAACCGTAAATTCCCAACTCCTCAAAGTTTAAGGAACTACCAGTTGATATAGTTGTTTTGTCCCTAACGGTGTTAACACTGTAGCTTCTACTTTGCGGTTAGAAGGTAAAGGAACAGTAATATCAAATCTGCCATTTAAATTAACATTTTGAGGCTGTTGATTAATTAACAGTAAATTTACCGGATCAACAGTACCAACAATCTGAACTCGTCTACCTCTAGCTAAAAGTTGACTAACATTTAAACGAGTATCTTCTCGTAAAGGAATTGCTGGTGAGGGTGGTTGTCCAGGGATAGTCAGATTTTGAAATCCAGCTTTTACCAGCACTGTTTGTCCTTGAGCAGAGGTAGCTACTACTCCTTTTTTAGTTCCAACACCCATTTTCCCGTCATTTTGAACGCTCACGCCAAACTCAGTCCCTCGGACTCCAGCAATGCCAGCTGGGGTTTTAATTTCTACACGAGAGGCATCATGAGTTAGGGGACGAATTTGTAGGTTTACTTGGCCAGATAGGACTTGTAATTCTGTAATGCGTTGGCCTTTGTTGCCTGTTTCCAGCTTTTTTACGGTTACAGTTGTGTTTTCAGTAACTTTAACTAAACCAGTAGCTGTATCAATTCCCAGCACTACACTAGAACCTTGTTTAGTGGTGATGGTATCACCAACTGATTTTAATCGCATTCCATTGTGGACTGGTTGAGATGTTTGTCCACGGGAATAAATAACTTGTCCGATGGGGCGGCGTACTTCTAGCCAGTGATCACTCTTTACCCTCAGTCGATCAGCTGCTAAAGCATGATAAGCAATCACTAACCCAACCATAACCACCATCAAACCTACCCACCAAGCTTTCATAAAACTTTCTACTTTTACTCAATGGAAATAGACGACTCTTGCATCTAACCCGCGGGATCTCAACACAGAAGATAAACATTCTGCTTCATACCTATTTGCAGATCCTCCAGCATAGACATAAGTACCAAGCCTATGGTGTGCTAAAAATGCGTCGGTAACATAACGTCTAACAACATTTAATAACTGCTCTGATTGACCGGGAACAACGACTACATAAGGGCGATTTGGTACTTTCCCAATGACGATAACATCGCTCTGTCGGAAACTATTAACAGAATTGCTAACTTCTGGCAAGCTTTGAGAAATACATGGGGGTGGTTGTGTCCAACCCTTACATAACAGTGTGTTCCATAATACAGTTGTGACTATTCCTACAATTAGATATATGTTCACTTACTTGTACCCTTTTACACTTTAGAGTTTGTTTGGAAATTTTTGGCAAGAGATGCTCACCCGAAATTTTCCATCATAGATGAATATTGTGCAGAGTATAAAAACCTGTTTAAAGAGGTAATAAATTATGAGTGCTTCAAATATTTACACTTGGGAATAATATCAACGATAAAAAGAAAAGCTTTATCAGAGATAGCTAAGGTGGTAAGTATAAACTCTGCACAGTCATTACATCATTTTCTAGCTAATTTCAGATGAGCTTTTAATCTCAGTCACAGAATAAACTATAGTCAGTTTTTGACTTCCTCGCAATTTTAATTCTTGCAATTTTTGTGTATAAAAATTATCCTTAATTAGCTGGTATGTTGTCTCACTAACTAAAATGTTATTAGAATTTCCTTCTTGCGTATTTTTATTGAGTTGTTCCAAACGAGCAGTAATATTGACAGTATCTCCTAATACAGAATAGTTTAATCGTTGAGATCCGCCAATACTACCAGCAACTACTAAACCTGTATGAATACCGATACCAATGTGAATAGCAGGTTGAGCAAGCTGTTCGAGTTCTTTATTTAATAGGATTAATTTTTCCTGCATAGCTATGGCCGCAGAGACGGCATTAATGGCATCTTGCTGAATTTCTTCTGCTTGGGTGTGGGGAAAGGGAATGCCAAAAACAGCCATAACGGCATCACCAATGTATTTATCAATTACTCCATGATTCTGGTGAACACATTCAACCATTGCCCCCAGATAGGTGTTTAACCAGTTGAGTAACTCTCGTGGCTTCATACCTTCAGAAATGGTGGTAAAGCTGCGGATATCGCTAAATAGAACCGTTACTACCATTTCTTTGGCATCTAGTTGGCCGTTTTGGAAAATTTCGGTGCGATTTTGCCAGATTAATGCTGCTGTCTCCTGAGAAACATGACTAGCAAATAAACTCATCAATTGTTGTTTTTCTTTTTGTTCTTGCCACTGCACGCTTAACCCAGCTAAGAGAATAGTACCAATGGGTGCGGCAGTGGGCAACCAAAGATTGGTTGTAAGGGCTAATACTGATAAACTAAACCAAATTAGGGGTAGTAGTCCTAGTAGCAGAATTCGTTGGTAAAATTTTTGGGGAGTTAGTATTATGGTTCCCGTAATACCTACAGTCAGTATTAGTAAAAGTTCAAATTGCCAAGGTAATTTTCGCAGAAATCGCTGGTTAAGTAGATTATCCAGGACTGCGGCGTGTAGGTAAACACCAGAAGTGGGTACTATTTGCTGGAAGGGAGTTTTGAGAGGATCGTTTGTACCAGTAGCAGTTAACCCAACTAAGACAATTTTGTTTTTAAGTTTGGCTATATCGATTTTTTTCTGTAAAACATCGGCAAAGGAATAAGTGGGGATTTTCTGTGTTGGTTCTACCCAGTTAATCCAGACAGATTTTTTGTTCATTCCTGATTGCAGAGATGGAATGGTAATCAGAGCTTTTTGGTTTTTATTGGTGTTTGCTGTGAAGGTGTGCTGCAAACTCTTGTTGTATATTTCTAGTAACTTAATGCCCAGAGAAGGGACTTGATCGATGTAAAGAAAAAATTGCCGAGTGATGCCATCAAAATCAGCATTATTGACTATGTGTCCTTTGCTAGTGACACGATCTAAAATTGGCACTGGATGCAGAGTTTGTTGCTGTAGACTAGGGGCAACTGCTAAAACAACTGTACCGTTAATCGCCATTGCTTCTGCTAGTTCACTATCATGAATTGTGGGTTCGGTAAAAAGAATATCAAAGCCAATGGCTTGGGGAGGGGTAGCTTCTAGGGTTTCTAATAATTGAGTATAGCGATCGCGTGATAAGGGGAACTGCCCATATTGTTGTAATGTACGATCATCAATACCAATTACTGCTATACGTTGATCCCAACTAGAATGCGGTAGATAGTTACGGGTGCGGAATATTAAGTTAAATCCTAATAATTCCAAGCTATTCCAAGCACTTATTTGCGATAATCCCACTGACAAGAATGCAGTCAACACCCCAGGAAAAAGTGGATATTTTTCTAAGATAGAGTTTTTGAGGTACTTATAAGTATTTCCTAGAGATTGTACCCGGACATTTAAAGCCATTTTATGAGGGAAGATGTCACCTTTTTAGTTTAGATGAGATAGTCAAAAATCCATTGAGATATGCATAACAGTGAGCTAAAACTTGAGGAACATTTTCCTTGTTCCACTAAGCACCAGAGATTTTGGTGCGTCTAAATCATAGAGACACAGAGAGCGCAGAGAGAAAAAAAGAAATTTTACGAGTCACCTTGAAAGGCTAGTCCTGGAATTTGGTCTCACGCAGAGAATAAGAGTTTAGAATAATCGCTACACTAGATAAATGAAACGGGTTGCTCACTAAAGTAGCTTTAGACCTTCATTGGAACTCAGGACACCGCTACAATAGTACCCTAAAGCAGGATTATGCCTAAATAGCGATATTATGACTTCTACTACGACCGTCAAAACTGAGTATGAAGCGATTATTGGGTTAGAAACCCATTGTCAGCTAAGTACTAACACCAAAATTTTCTCTAATAGTTCTACGGCATTTGGTGCTAATCCCAATACCAACATCGACCCAGTTTGCATGGGTTTACCTGGGGTCTTACCTGTACTCAACCAAAAAGTACTAGAATATGCTGTCAGAGCAGGTTTGGCACTTAATTGTCAAATTGCAAAATATAGCAAATTTGACCGTAAACAGTATTTTTATCCTGATCTACCCAAAAATTACCAAATTTCTCAGTATGACTTACCGATCGCAGAACATGGTTGGTTAGAAATTGAGTTGGTAGATGCTGAGGGGAATCCAATTCGGAAACGCATTGGGATTACGCGTCTGCACATGGAGGAAGATGCGGGAAAATTAGTACATGCAGGCAGTGATCGCCTTTCTGGTTCTACTTATTCTCTGGTAGACTACAATCGCGCAGGCATCCCATTGGTGGAAATTGTCTCTGAACCAGATTTGCGTTCGGGACTGGAAGCGGCTGAATACGCCGAAGAATTGCGCCGCATTGTTCGATATCTGGGTGTGAGTGACGGCAATATGCAAGAAGGGTCACTACGCTGTGATGTCAATATCTCTGTGCGTCCGGTGGGACGAAAGGAGTTTGGCACTAAAGTAGAAATTAAAAACATGAACTCGTTCAACGCCATTCAACGGGCGATTGACTATGAAATTGAGCGGCAAATTGCAGCCGTAGAAGCAGGCGATCGCATTATACAAGAAACTCGCCTATGGGAAGAAGGCACTCAACGCACAATTAGTATGCGGGTTAAGGAAGGTTCTAGTGATTACCGCTACTTCCCAGAACCAGATTTAGCACCAATTGAGGTGTCAAATGAACAATTAGAGAAGTGGCGTAGCGAACTACCAGAATTACCAGCCCAAAAACGCCATCATTATGAAAGTGAGTTGGGACTTTCGCCTTATGATGCACGAGTATTGACAGAAGACCGCCCTGTAGCCGAATATTTTGAAGCAGCGATCGCATCTGGAGCCAATCCGAAAGCTGCGGCTAACTGGATTACTCAAGATATTGCCGCATACCTCAATAAGCAAAAACTTGGTATCACAGAAATTGCCTTGACTCCCACTAATTTAGCTGATGTGATCACTCGCATTGAAAAGGGCACAATTAGCAACGCCCAAGCTAAAGAAAAACTGTCAGATTTGTTGAGTGGTATTTCTCCTGAAAAAGCTTTTGCCGGTCAGGAGCTAATCACTGATCCTAGTGTACTGGAACCCATTGTTGATGAAGTCATTGCTGCCAACCCCAAAGAACTAGAAAAGTATCGCAACGGTAACACTAACCTCAAGGGCTTCTTTGTTGGGCAAGTTTTGAAAAAGACTGGCAAACGTGCTGATCCGAAGCTGACTAATGAGTTGGTAGATAAGAAATTGAATGCCTAATTCTTTGAAATGTTTACAAGAATAACCAAAAAGACGGGTGACAACCCTCATACCGCAGATGCTATAATGTGGTATATATATACACCCTGATGATCTGGAGAGCTGCTTAAGCAGCTCTTTTTTTTATTTGATCGTATGTAAAACCCCATCCCCTTGTGGGTGGGCATGTAAGCACGGTTAAATAATGGGGCATTTAACCCCATCATTTAGCTTCCCCCTAAGACGCCAACGTCATCGCTACGCAGAGGGTAGCGAGACGCAACCCATCACGAATGATCATGGCATTTCCACTGCATACTTCTTCGTCATAAGAAAGGTAAAAAAAATTATGCTAATCGTCAATTGGTGCATTATTATTGCCATCAGCACATAAGCTCACAATAAGTAGAAATACTTGATGTAAGAGTTAGCTAGTTAGTAGCTGACTAACTAACCTAAGCTGAATGCACCTACCTACCCAACCTGATAGTCGTGGGGAAAAATAATGACAGATTGGCATAAAATTATTGGTGGCGTCACAGCCCCAAGAGGTTATCGGGCGGCAGGAATTACCGCAGGATTGAAACCTTCCGGGTTGCCAGATTTAGCTTTAATAGTGTCAGATGTAGAAGCGATCGCAGCTGGTGTATTTACCACCAGCCAAGTTAAAGCCGCCTGTGTAGACTATTGTCGCCAACAGTTACGAACTAAACATAGTGCTAGGGCAATTCTCTGCAATGCCGGACAAGCAAACGCCGCTACAGGTACTCAAGGTTGGGTTGATGCCCTAGAATCTACTATGGCAGTAGCCCAAGCACTAAACATCCCGTCGGAATCTATGTTATTAGCTTCTACTGGGGTAATTGGGCAACGAATTCCTATGGATAAACTGAAAGCAGGAATTCCCAAACTAGTGGCAGCACTATCAGAAACAGGCTCAGATGCCGCCGCTGGGGCAATTATTACCACAGACTTAGTAACAAAATCCATAGCCCTAGAAACAGCTCTAGGCGATCGCCCCGTGCGAATTGGCGGTATTGCCAAAGGTTCCGGGATGATTCATCCCAACATGGCAACCATGCTCGCATTTGTCACCTGTGATGCAGCTATTTCACCCACGCTTTGGCAACAGATGTTAAGTAGGGCAGCTGACAAAAGTTTCAATTCTATCACCGTTGATGGTGATACCAGTACCAACGACAGTTTAATTGCTTTAGCAAATGGTCAATCCCGCACCCCAGCAATTACTGAGATGGGTGCAGAAGCAGAAAAATTAGAAGCGATGTTAACAGCAGTTTGCCAGCATTTAGCGAAAGCGATCGCCCGTGATGGTGAAGGTGCAACCTGTCTAATCGAAGTACAAGTGACTGGGGCCCATGATGAACTCTCAGCCCGCCAAATAGCTAAAACCATTGCGGGTTCATCCTTAGTTAAATCTGCAATCTTTGGACGTGACCCCAACTGGGGACGCATCGCCGCCGCTGCTGGACGTGCAGGCGTGCCTTTTGAGCAAGAAAGCCTACAAATTAAATTAGGGGATTTCTTAATGTTAGATCATGGGCAACCTTTAACATTTGACCGTGCAGCAGCAAGCGCTTATTTAAAACAAGCGGCGATGGGTGCTTATCTTGAAGAGGATACTGTTTTAATCTCTGTCAGCGTTGGTAATGGTCATGGTTCTGGTAAAGCGTGGGGTTGTGATTTAAGTTACGACTACGTGAAGATTAACGCCGAGTATACGACTTAAAAGACCAGCCTCTCTGAATTTATTATTTGATCACAAAGGATAATGCACCACAAAATTTTGCAATTCTTAGAAAGATTGCACACCTTTTAGGTAAACAAAAGCATGTCCAAGTTTAACTCCTAACTCTTGAATCTTTTTTGATCATTATCCAGCCGATCGCAACAAGCAACGCACCAAACAAAAGAAATCCTAAATCCCAAGCTAACTGATTCGGCCCTGATTTTACATGGTGGATACCAAGAATTTGGTGGTCAATTAGACCTTCAACCAAGTTAAATAATCCACCACCAATCAGCAACGACCCAACAAAGGTCTGTGATGACCAAGCAACATCATCACGCCCCCCAGCCCGCCATAGCAAGACTACTCCTACTACAGTCAGCAGTAAGTCTAAGGCATGAAATAACCCGTCCCACAGCATATTCAAATCTATATTTGCGGTGGTTGTCAAAGGTAGAATGTTGCTTAGCATGTGATGCCACTGGAGTAGTTGATGCAATAGAATGCCATCAACAAATCCTCCAAGACCCAGACCAAGAAAAATTCCAGCAGCAATTAGCGGTGCGCTTTTGTTGAGAGTTTCACTTTTGACCTCCATCGTTAACCTCATATATATATAGGCTTAATTATCAACATAAAACTTTTTTGAAAGCAATATCTTCTATCTTGAGACAAGTACAATCATTCAATCTCAATTTCTCATTTTTAATTGAGTAGCCCGCGCTCTCACAATCAGCATAGCTCCTGCTGTAAATGATATTCCTAATAACAGATTTTTTAGGCTAAGGTTTTTGCCGCTTTCACTAACTAAAATTCCTTCCAGCATCAGAGAAGGTATTAATGTACCACCATAAACTAAGAACTTAGAAAACATCAACTTTTTTTTTGCCAGTAGAATTATTATGGCTAAACCTACTCCTAGAGGTATAAAAGTCAGTGCATAGTAAAAAATTCTTTGCTTTTTGGGGATTAAATCCAGTAACTTAAAAAAGTAAGAATTATGTAAATTATCTACATAGACTTTAATAGTTGCTCTAGTATAAGTGATGACTATATGATGAAGATTAGTATCTGTAAAAATATTAGGTATATTCAGTTTTAACTCTGATCCATTTTCGCCAGTAATTGGCGTTCGTAGTCGAAAATCTAAGTTATTTCCCTGCTGTGCCACTGTCCAATTGCGATGCAGAGAATTGCCAGAATTTGAGATAATACGCGCAGGCCCAAGCTGCTCTGTATTGGCAGTAGCAACGCTAGTGCTGAGCGTAAATTCTGAAGTCTTGCTGATTCTTTTGCTGAGAAATGCGACAGGATTGGCTGTTTGTAGCCAATGACTGGAACTCAAAAAAGCACCTTTACCTTCCTGAATATCTGAGGGCTGTCCTTGCCACAATAGTTCTGGGAGTTGTTTAGTCTGTTCTTTATAGCAACATTTCCCATTTAATTGATAAGAAGCTAACAGAGAAGTACCAAGTTTATTAAAGTAACTTGAGTCAGCTAATCCTTGTACTACTTCATTTGGTGTTATGGCTCTATCAGCAATGTAAACTTCAGATACATATCCTTGCCAAGGTCTATCTCCTGTGAGTTCATTGCCAATTATTAATGGATAATTGGCATTCCAATTACTCAAATTAGTCGCACTTTGCCAAAACAGCGAAATCAGAAATGTCAGAAATATATATCCCAAAAATAAAGCTGTTATCTGTTTGTTTGAGCGGTTATAATTACCATATTTTATATGCGCTACTGTGTTAGTAAAGCTTTGATGATTCCATATATAAAAGCAAACAAAACCTAGCACCCCACCAATAGTATTATTCAAAATATCTGCTGGAGTAGGCATTCTTGAAGGTAGAAATACTTGCAATAATTCAACTGTCAGTGATAAACCAGTGCTGATCAGGGTAGCTATGAAAATTTGTACTAGCAATCTCATCCTGAGTTTCTGCAAAAAACTTGTGAGACTGAAACCTACAGGTACAAATAAAAAAACATTATTTACTTGGTCTTGAAAATAACTGGTATTGTTAAAACTGGCAAAAACTTCTGCCACTGAGAAACTATCTGGAACGGAAAAATTAAAGGGATAAAGTGTAGCGAATAGTACTAATAATATGCTGATGATAACAATCAGGAAATTAGAAGAGGCTTGATGGAAGATTTGGCTTCGACTCATGAGTTCTCATGTAATTTTTGTGCTTAGTAATTAACTGATTATTAATTACTAATTTTCAGTAAGATATGCTTAAATACAATGTTTAACTGCACGAGATGCCAATGCTGCTTTTATATTATTTATTCGTAGATAAATATGAGCAAAAATTCATGAAGAATTCATAATTCTATGATGAATAACACATAAAGCCCTTTGATTTGCTGAAATAATCATGGTTTGGATTAGCTTTGCAAAAAAATTCTGTAGTCTAAGAGGATGTTTTAAAAGTCTAAATTAATACCAAACTCAGCGATTAGAAATCGCGGGCCACTTGCTACAAGTCGGCGGCACTTCCTTCTCCTGTCGGAGACGCTGCGCGAACAAGTCGGCATAGCCGCAAGGGCGCAGTGGCTACGCAGGCGAAACCCACCTTTCCTTGCGGAACGCTACGCGAACGTGGGTTGGAAAACCTTGATTTTTGGTTAGTCCACGGAGGTGGACTTTGTTTGTGTAGTAGCGAATTATATTCGCCGATAACTTTTAAAACATCCTCTAAGATAGAGTTTTGCAGTTCTGGTTTTTGTGCAAATTCTTTTCCTTCTTTTCCGAGAGAGCAGTATGGATTGTTCTTACAGCAAAAGTTCTGGTTTTTGGCGATCGCCTGGCATTCTTTTTTATATCTGAAGATAGGTTCTAAGTGATATTTCCTACATACAGTTGTCGTAATGCCGTTATCAGTGTCATAAAGAAAAGGTGAAGGGTTAGCCCTTGACACATACCTGACATTAAACTTGCTTACGCTCCCAGCTTCCAGGATAGACATATCACACTCATGACTGAAATCACGCTATGCCTACGAGAAGGAGATACCGAGACAACAATTACAGTAGATCAAGATGTATTCACAATTGGTCGGTTGCCAGAATGTGACTTGTACTTACCTTTTGTCGGAGTTTCCCGCAATCATGCACGGCTTGTTAGAACGGCTGTTGGTATGTGGACAATTGAGGATCTGGACAGCAAAAACGGGACGCAAGTTAATCAATGTCTTGTTAGCTGTCCCCAAGAGTTACATCATGGCGATGTTATCTGGTTGGGCAATGTTAGTCTGGCGGTGCTACTAGCCACTCCTGCGGCACAGTTGACGCCTAACTATGTGCTAACTACGGAAAATAATCAGCACAGAACAATCTTTCGCAACGTCGAACAACTACAACAGCAATGGATTGAAGCTGATAGCAAAGACAGCAACATCTGTAATAAGGACAAAACCATTGCCCGTCTTAAAGACTTAGTTGATATAGCTAAAAATCTCTGTGCTGCGGCATCCATAGAAGAGATTTTCTCCCAGGTGCAACAAGTCGTTTTTCGTTACCTAGATAGTATTGACCGTTTAGCATTATTAATAGATGTCAGTGGTTGTGGACAACTGGAGTTAGTGAACGCTGCTACTAGAAATATTTTCCAACAAAAACACCTTGCAGCCGATGGGAGTTGGATTAGTCGTAGTATTTGTCAAAAGGTTTTTGAGGAAAAAGTTGTTATTCAAACGGCTGATACCCACAAGGATGAACGGTTTTCTAGTGAACACAGTATTTTGGTCAAAGGCATTCGCAGCGCGATGGCGGTACCTTTATGGGATGAAAATAAAGTTGTGGGCGTTCTTTATGCCGATGCTCATCTTTCTTCTTACCATTGGGCAAATGAAGGCGAGGAAGAACTCAGCTTTTTTTCGGCTTTAGCAAACCTTGTAGCTTCTAGCGTGCAACGTTGGCTCTTGGTAGAAAAACTTAGAACTGAAGAGGTGATTCGTCAACGACTAGAACGTTATCATTCTCCAGCTGTTGTACAGCAATTGATATCTGTAGGCGGTTTACCAGGTGGTCGTTTAGCTCCTACAGAAAGCGAAATTAGCATTTTATTTGCAGATTTAGTTGGCTTTACGGCGATTTCTGAACAGTTAACACCAACTGCGATCGCTCAATTATTGAATAATTTATTTGAAGAGATGCTACAAGAAGTGTTCGGCTGTGGCGGCACTTTGGATAAGTATATTGGTGATTGTATCATGGCATTCTTTGGCGCTCCAGAGCCACAACTAGATCACGCCGATCGCGCAACTGCTGCGGCTAAGGGAATGCTTATTCGTCTAGCACGTCTCAATGCGAATGGTTTTTGGCACGAACCCCTAGAATTACGCATTGCTATTAACAGTGGTAAGGCTGTGGTGGGAGATGTTGGTAGTTCGCAGAGGGTAGACTATACGGCATTAGGCGCTACGATTAATCTTGCTGCTCGTATGGAAGCTGTCTGTCCCCCCAGTGAATGCGTAATTAGCGAAGCCACTTATAAAATACTTTCACAACCTTCAGACTTTCAGGAAATGGGGGATCATCGTTTTAAAGGAATTGATCGATTGGTGAAGGTTTATCAAACGAAAATGCGCCAAGATTCATTATTCCTTAGTCAAGATACACAAATCTCAGGAACATCACATTTTCCTACGAATCATTGACTTACATCAAAAGTTACTTTCCTCGCAAGCGGCTATATTACTTAGTATTGTAAATACTCACACTACCTCCCATACCCTCTACAGGCGAGTATACGATAATTTGCTGTATGAGAGGCGATCGCAGTTTATGAGAAATTGGATCAAGAGGGAGAGACAGGGGAAAAATTTACTGTTTGCTCCCCTGCTTTCTTATCTAGTTCCCTTTATTGCACTTTCGTCGGGAAAGCACTAGGTTGCACAGCTAAATTAAGGCTTTGTCCGTTGCGACGCAACTCTAGGCGCAAATCTCTCCCGATTTGGCTATTTTCTACTGCCTTTTGGACACCGCTAGCATCTGTAACTGATTGACCGTTGAGTGTTTGGATAACATCACCAGCACGTACTCCTGCTTTAGCAGCTGGTGAATTTGGCATAACTCTCACAACTAATACACCTTGATCTTCATCTACATTCAAACTCATATTGGGGTCTGAGTTGATATTTTGCTTTAGCTGAGGTGTTAGACCGACCATCTGAATCCCTAGATAAGGATGTTGTACTTTGCCTGTAGCTATCAGTTGACTGGAAATGCGTTGTGTTGTGTTGATGGGAATGGCAAAGCCTATTCCCTGTGCTCCTTGGATAATAGCTGTATTCATACCGATTACCTCGCCACGGGAATTTAGTAGAGGGCCACCAGAATTACCCGGATTAATTGCCGCATCTGTTTGAATAAATTCAACTCGCTTATCAGGAGCACCTATTTGATTGCTACTGCGTCCGGTAGCGCTAATAATCCCTGTAGTGACGGTATTATCTAGACCGAGGGGATTCCCGATCGCGATCGCCCATTCTCCCGGTTGCAGTTTATCTGAGTTACCCAAGACCACTGTCGGCAGATTATCTGCCTGAATCTTGACAACAGCGACATCTGTTAATTCGTCTTTTCCCAACACCTTACCTTGTAAAGTGCGCCCATCTTTAAGTGTCACTGTCACCGTATCGGTACCAGCGACTACGTGAGCGTTAGTAAGAATGCGACCATCAGCACTGATAATAAAACCTGAGCCAGTACCCCGTTCTACCCTTTCTCGTGATTCTGGCAATTGTGAGCCAAAAAAGCGGCGGAAAAATGGGTCGTTAAATTCCTCTGGTATCTGACTTTTTACCGTTCGCGAAGAGTTAATCCGTACCACAGCAGGCCCAACCTTTTGTACTACCTGGATAACAAAGTTAGGATCTGTAGCAATTGGTAATGGAGGAGCTGCATTTACTGGACTCACTGCCAAATTAGAGGCATTCTTAGACACTTGCTGAGGATTAGAAGCCAGATAACCGCCTGTTAATGTCATACCCGATCCCAGCAACACCAGCGATAGAGAGGCAGCAGCCTTTTTCCAGGGAGATTGATTACGGTATTTGGCATCAGAAGTGTTATTTGAAATACTATTTAATTTGTGTTCTCTGTCGCGAGATTCGTTTTGCATTGCTGTCTGGAAGAATATTTAGATTTACTATTAATTGTAGATATTATTTTTGACACTTTTGTTGCGAGGGTATTGCGCTGGTGTGAAAAGTTTGCTATGGAAACCGTGTATTTACTTGATTGGCTAAAAAATAACCTATACATGGATGCCTAAGCCAGGAAGTCACCCCCCTGACTCGGCTACAAAACCGTGCATGAAACGTTAATTTCACACGGCTCCTCAGTGATTTGGTGTTTGTCAAACACACCTATAAATTCAGAATTAGAAGGGATTACAGTTGAGATAATCCTCATCTATTTCTGGAATTGCAACAGCAAATTTATCTGCTGCCGTTTTAGCATCGTGGCAGTGTCCATGAAGTAACTGAAGGTTGTCGTATCTATCCTTACCGCCTTTTGAACGGGGGATTTTATGGTCGATTTCCATCAAGTCTTCATGATGAAAAAACAGTCCACAGTGAGTACACTTTCCTTTTTGCATCTTCAAAAGTGTTGCCACTCTTGTTGGCGCTTCAGGATGTTTACCCATTCTGGAACTCCAGTACACCCAGTCTCCATCAAACGGGCTACGGCTTCCTTGCACCTGTATGTGTCTCACAATAGGAGTTTCACGGTGCTTGAGTAAGCGAATCTTCTGGTTATGGGGTTTAAATACCCAATTATCAGACCCTACAGTTTGCCAATACTTTTGGCAACTCCATCGGGAAGATTTATTAGGGTGACGATGTTCTGCCCATGCTTTTAGCTGGCTGAATAAAGTTGTATCAGCCTGATTAAATATGCGTTTACTGACGACACCTGAGTAATAGTTTGTCCATCCACGGATGACGGGATTCAGATGAGCTTAATAGTGTTGAATATTGCCTTAATCGCATCATGGGCATTTCTTCCTGGTCGAAAACCGAATGAGTTTGGCTCAAAGCGAGCTTCCCATTCAGGTTCTAGGGCTAGTTTTACTAGCGATTGCAAGGCGCGGTCGTACAGAGTGGGTATAGAAAGGGGTCTTTTTTCTCCCTTTGAGCCAGGTTTTGGTATCCACACCCTTCGAGTGGGAGCGGCTTTTTGACCTAGTTTCAGGGAATATACTAAGATAAGACGTGCTTTTGGGGACAAGTTTTTCAACCCATCCACTCCTGCCGTCTTCTTACCTCGGTTGTCTTGTGTTACCCTACGAACCGCCAAACACTTTGCTGACCAGGAGTGCAACAACGTTTTTTGAAGTTGACGAACTGCTTTGACATCACCACGCTGAGAGGCTTTGTAGATACGCTTTTGCAACTTAAATACTATCCTTTCTAGCTTTCGCCAGGGGATAGCATTCCATTCCACCGTAGTCTTGAAACTCGTTTTAGATGTGTACATTGCTACTAGTACCTCTACAATCCAAGTCACCGTGCCTCCGTCTGCATATCCTCTGGCTTTCCCAAAGGCTTTGGCTTCTGAGGCAATCCTTCCCCTTGAAGGCTTGCGGCTGGCTACCTACTCAGGAAATCGACCATTTCCGAAAGAGCGCATCAGGGGGTTACTTCGTTCCCAATTTTTCGTTTGTCGCTGGTTTTAGGGTTCTCTCTCTTCACCGGGTTTATTGTGAGTGCATATTGGTCTGCCGCTTAATCAGCCAACCACTTATCCTTTCCCTTTTGGGACAAGCCTGACAGCCTTTTGGCTTGTTTTGCATTACGATGATTCAGTCAAGAGATTCGTATTCCTACCCATGATCAGCTATGCTAGGCGGGATTCCACATTAGGCTTGTAGTTACCGCCATGATTCCCCGCTTCATCCCAACAAAGAACCACTTTGATGAAATGGGGGACTCGCTGTCACTCCTGCACTTGGAGGGATGGAATTGCACCATCACGAAAAATTGAGTTGTCAAGGTTCTGTCGGAATTTCTCCCGAATATTTCCCTGCCTGTCATCCCCGAATATTTCTATTCGTTTCGACAGAACGAATCACACTTGCGGCTTGCAAACAAGAAAATTTTTGGCTCCAATTATGGGTTTTGGCCTATTTTGGTGATCTCAATCTAACCCCTCTCCTCCCAGGAGAGGGGTTTAAGAATGAAGTTACGCCGGATAAATCCGCAGACGACGATTTGGTTCTTCGCCAAAGCTGTGCGACTTGAGACGATAGTGTTCTACCAACTCATGTTGCATTTTGCGGACTTGGGGAGAACGGGGCAACAACTCAACTGGTTGTCCTTTGGGAATCACAATTTGCTCTACAGCAAGTCTGGCTTCTTCCAAGGCGTCCATTTCGTCATCGCTACCACTGTGTAAAAACAGTTGCAGTTCTCGGTCATCGGCTAATTCCGGGTCATCGATGTTCAGTAACCGCCGCAAGCCGCGGGTAATTTGCGGAATGGTACTGGATTTAATCATGTGGATGGGTACTTGACGGGCTTTTGCCATTTGCCGTAATTTGGCGTGGTTTTTGACGTGCGATCGCAGTGCTAAAATTGCATCTGCACTATCAATGTCTTTTGTCAATACCACTGGTAGAGTTAGCACGCTGATTACCTGTTCTAACTGGTGGCGGCTGACACCATAAGGGTAAACGTGTAGTGGCAAATCTTCGCCATTTGGCCCAGCCTGTCTAGTGGCACTGAAATCAATGCTCTCAGAGTAATTGAAAGATTCATCCAGTAAGCGGTCAAACTCGCTTCGCCCAGTCACCCGCTCCCGTTCTATGGGCAATGCCGGCAGTGCAACCATTTGTCCAGATGAACGCCAGCCATTAGACGGCCGCGGCGGTGGGAAAGATTCTTCCCCTGTGGTCATCTGTCCACCACGACCATTCACAACAGCTAACTGCCGTGTAACCGCAACTTTGCCGTGGTCATCAACAGTTCTCGTTTGTGGGCTAGGCTGACGCCCCCGGAGCAGGTTATCTACTGTGTCAGCAACGCTTTCGTGTACTACCCAGCGTTGCCGTTCTAACATTTCCACAGCAATCTCGAATGTCGGGGGGGCTTTGCGTTCCAAAACGGTTTTTTGAGAACCCCGGCGTCTAGCTTCATCATCTCCCAGCGTCACAGCCTGGATACCCCCAACTAAATCAGCAAGAGTAGGGTTTTTAATCAGGTTTTCAATCTGATTCCCGTGAGCAGTGCCTACCAATTGCACACCCCGTTCAGCAATGGTACGAGCCGCTAAAGCTTCCAGTTCTGTGCCAATTTCGTCAATTACGATGACTTCTGGCATGTGGTTTTCCACTGCCTCAATCATCACCTGATGCTGTTCGTTGGGATGGGCTACTTGCATCCGCCTGGCGCGACCAATGGCGGGGTGAGCAACATCACCATCCCCAGCGATTTCATTGGAGGTATCGATAATCACCACACGTTTATGCAGATCATCTGCCAAAACACGAGCAATTTCCCTTAAAGCGGTAGTTTTGCCAACGCCTGGACGCCCCAGCATGAGAATCGATTTACCAGTTTCTACCAAATCGCGAATCATGCCAATGGTTCCGAATACCGCTCGACCGACGCGACATGTCAAGCCAATAATCTTGCCGGTGCGGTTGCGGATGGCGCTGATTCGATGCAAAGTTCGCTCAATTCCTGCGCGATTATCTCCGCCAAAGATTCCGACTCGCTCAATGCAATCATCTATCTGTTCTTGAGTAACGGGTGTTTCGCTCAGATACTCAGCTTGATTGGGAAAGCGAGCCTCTGGGCGACGACCCAGATCCAAAACCACTTCAACTAAACTATCTCGCTGAGGATGATTCTCTAGTACTTGTTGCAGGTCTTGGGGCAAAATATCTAACAACTTTTGGAGATCGTCTGTAATCGTCATGCTTTCTATGGTGACGTTTTTAGAGATAGCGAGGACATTTCCTTTCTCTGGTCAACAGAGTTAAGGAAAGTATCCAAAACGAGCGATTAACGCTCCTGCTGTGACTTAAGCTGGGAAACGAGAGAATGGGCAAGTTTTACAGCTTGCCAAAGTAATACGTCATCTTCTTCCAGGCGGATAGTCGCCTTAATACTAGTGTTACTCACCTCCTTATTCTCTAACTGATCGAGAATTGGTGACAGCAGTACACGGGCGTAGCTACCGTAAGCTACTCCAGCAATAGAGGATGCGGCGATGCGGGGATGTGGGGATGAGGAAGAATCCCACTGTCCTACTCTCCCACTCCCCCCCTCTTCCCTTCTCTTTAGCAGTCCCATTGCCTTTAACTTAGCAACAGTGTAGCTATTAGTACCACCTGCTAACTGCACATATCCCGGTAACTTAGCTGCCAAAACTTTTTGTCCTAATTTCACCGCTGCTAAAGTAGTGCCATCTCCAATATCTCCACTCATGGGACGACCATCGGTTTGCCAAATTAGAGCACTCTGAAGCGGGGTAATCAGGTCATAAATTGCATGAAGATAGTCAGTCATTCCCTCGCCATCGGGACAGCTAATGGCTATTAGCTTTAGTTGATCTGCCCACGGTGAAATTGTTTGCCATAATCGCTGAAATTCTGCTATTCGCCCGATTTTGGTATGAATTTCTACGGCATCTATTCCCGTTGACATTACCAATGGCGCGATCGCTCCCGGCGTTGACATGTATGACGACGTATAAATTATACCATACGGGCAGATTGGTATGCAGCGGCCACAGCCGTAGCATTTTTGGGAGACAACTCCCGAAAATTCGTCTCTTATACGGTTAAACACGATTGCTTGTGCCGGACAAATCTTTTCACAGGGTCTAGGGCAGTCTGTAGGACATTCCGTAGAATTAAACTCTGCTTTGCGAAAATGGGGGTCTTCTCCATCATTTAGGCTGACCATCAAAAAGGGTAAGTTGCCTTTGTAGCCAAACCCTCGCTCCTGGGCATCTCTAGCCAAATCTCTGGCTACTTGTAGCGCTGCTTGCGCTGCTGCAATCACCGCTGGATCAGCTGCCACATCTATGCAGTCAGCGCCCGCCAAAGTGTAGGCTAATGTTAAACTTCTGACCGCAGGCAAATGCTGGAAGCTGGCTCCGCAGATCAGCTTGAACCAGTTGCCTTGTTTGAGAGATTGTAAAGGGGCGAACAGATCAGTCACCTTTCTATTATGCGTTTATGCGACTGAAAATAGTAGCCTGTGCTCAACAAAAAGTCCGGATTTCCTCATGAAGAGTTTTAAGTGGTCAGTCCATCTTCAATCGGAGTAGGCTTTCACATCTGGTTGATCAAAATTTAACTTTCTGATTACCAGTAGTAAAAGAGACTGGGGAAGGTGGGGCCCCCTCTGGGGATCAGGGTTAAATTTATTTGATCGGAATTTTGATCGCAAACTCTGCTCCTTTTCCTGGGGATGAGGTGCAAGTAATCTGTCCTTGGTGTTTTTGCACGATAATCTGATGGCTAATCGACAATCCTAGCCCACTGCCTTTGCCTACTGGTTTGGTGGTAAAAAATGGGTCAAATAAACGCGATCGCAACGATTCATCTATACCAGAGCCATTATCGGCGATCGCAATGCTGACAAGATTAGAGTCTTTGACTTCTGTGTGAATCCGAATTTGTGGAATTGTCCTTTGTTCTCTATTCTCTACTAATAACATAGGCGCTTCGCCTTCCCGCAGGGTATGACTAGTGACAAATGACTCTTCAATAGCATCAATTGCATTATTCAACAGATGCATAAATACCTGATTTAGTTCACTAGCATAACAATTTACTAAGGGTAAATTACCGTATTCTTTGACTATAGCAATAGCGGGACGATCTGCTGTTTCTCTAAGTCGATGCTGCAACATCACCAAGGTGCTATCAATACCTTCATGAATATTTACCTGCTTCATTTCGGCTTCATCATGTCTAGAGAAGTTTTGTAGCGCTAGTACGATTTCCCTAATGCGATCAGCACCTCTATACATAGCACCTATAAGATTTTGTAGGTCGTTAATCACAAAATTCAGATCTATATCCTTGACCATTTGCTGAATTTTTAGTGTAGGTTCTGGATATTCTTGTTGATAGACCTCAATCATATTTGTTAAATCTTCTACATATTGACCAGCATATTGAAGATTGCCATAAATAAAACTAACAGGGTTATTAACTTCATGAGCAATGCCAGCCACTAACTGCCCCAGTGCCACCATCTTTTCGTTTTGAATTTGTTGGACTTGAGCAGCTTTTAAATTATCCAGAGCCTGTTGTAATAAAAAATTCTTTTCTTGCAGTTTAGTTTGGAGTAAACGTAAATTAATCTGATTTTCAATTCTTAATACAACTTCTGCTCCATAAAAAGGTTTTGTAATATAATCTACGCCACCAACATCAAAGGCTTTTACTTTATCTAAAACATCATCCATGGCACTAATAAAAATCACTGGCACTTCGCAAGTTTTACTGTCTGATTTTAATTGTTGACAAACTTGATAGCCATCCATCTCTGGCATGTTGATATCTAGTAAAATCACATCTGGTAAAACCATTTTACAGGCACTCAATGCAATTTTACCGTTTAAGGCTTTGCGAACTTCAAAACCTTGTGCAGACAACATTGCCGACAAAAGACGCAAATTGTCTGGGATATCATCGACTACCAAAATGTTTCCTTTATGTTGGTTGGTTTGATTTAAATCCATTTAAAAAAAGAATTATTTTTATAAAACCCGTATCTGCATACGCCTACTCAAAATCCAAGCTAAGCGCATTATCTACACCAGAGGGTCTGGATTTGCTTTCCCCAATGACGAACATAAGTTCAGTTAATTTGGAATTAAAGTGTAGATACAAAGAAGTTTCCCAGAAGGTAGGAATAGTCATTACCATTGAGGCGCTGCTATAAGCAAGTTGAGAACCAATTGTTGTTCTAGGGGTCTAGAAAATAAATATCCTTGAGCAAAATTACAGTTTAAACTTCTAAGTTGAGCTAACTGTTCCTTGGTTTCGACGCCTTCAGCGATCGCAGTCAGCCCCATTGAATCGGCAATACCAATCATTGCTGGTACTAACCCCATATTCTCTTGATTTTCCTGCATACGTTTGACGAAAGATTTGTCAATTTTGAGTGCATTCAAAGGAAAGCTATACAAATAACTCAAAGAAGAATATCCTGTACCAAAGTCATCCATAATTAGCTTAATTTTTCGCTGCTTTAATTGCTGAAGAATTGTTTTAATTCCGTTAGTATTTTCCATAATTACACTTTCGGTAATTTCCAGTTCTAAGTTAGCAGGATTAATTTTATTTTCATCAATAATTTGATCAATTTGAGATATAAAATCTGGTTTAGAAAACAACCGCGCACTTAAATTTACACTGATAGTTAGGTTTTCTGGAGTTGCTGGGTGCTTTTGCCAGATGCTTAGTTGATGGCAAGCTGTATCCAATACCCAGATATTGATAACATTAATCAAACCTGTTTCTTCTGCAACAGGAATAAACTCTCCAGGAGCAACTAGACCACGAATCGGATGTTGCCAACGAACTAACGCTTCAAACCCAGAAATTTTACCTGTGGCCAGGGAAATAATTGGTTGATAGTAAACGCGAAATTCTTGCCGTTCAACAGCTCTTCGTAGGTCATTTTCTAACTCTAAAAGTTGGATGGCTTCCTGATACATTACTGGATCGAAAACGTGATATCTAGCTCTACCTTGAGCCTTAGCACGATACATCGCTGTGTCTGCATCCCGCAACAAATACTCTGGACGTTCGTAATCTTTGTTGCCCCAACTAATACCAATACTGACATTCATAAATACTTCATATCTAGATAGTTTAAAAGTCAGTGCTAGTTGTTCTAAGATGCGCTCAGCAAGTTGGATTGCCATGCTGATATCCGTAAGATTTTCTATGAGAATCCCAAATTCATCGCCGCCTAATCGTGCTAAAGTGTCAACGGGCATCAGACATGTTTGCAGACGGTGAGCGATCGCTATCAGCAATTCATCTCCCACGAGATGTCCCAGAGAATCATTAATAACTTTGAAGCGATCGCAGTCCAAAAACAGTACAGCAAACTGATAATTATATTTTTGTTGAGCACGATTTAAAGCTTTTTCCAGTCGCCTGATAAACAACACTCGGTTTGGTAAACCAGTGAGTGAATCATGCAGTGCTATATCTAGCAACTTATTTTGCAGTTCCTGACGAGAACTAATTTCCTCCTGAAGTATTTGCAAAGCTTTTTCTAGCTCCCAAGTACGCTGTTTTACTCTTTGTTCTAGTTCAGCATTTAAGCTCAATATTTCTAATCGTGCCGTCCTCAACGCCAGTTGATTTTGCACACGCACTAAAACTTCTTCAAACTCAAAAGGTTTAGCAATATAGTCTACACCACCTACTTTAAAAGCTTTAACTTTGTCGAAAACATCACCTAAAGCACTAATAAAAATCACCGGAATATCTACAGTTAATTCCCAAGCTTTCAACCTATGACAAACTTCATAACCATCGACTTCTGGCATCATAATATCGAGTAAAATCAGATCCGGTAATACTGTTTGACAAGCCGTCAATGCCATTTGCCAGTTCAAGGCTTTGCGGACGTTATACCCTTCCTTGGTCAGGATAGAGGATAAAACCCGTAGGTTGATCGCCATATCATCAATGATCAAAATATCTTTTTTATCAGAGTCTAATCGCTCGTAATTCATTCTACGTTTGTTATAGTCAATTCCATGATTTTCTCAAACTGGTAATTTCTTGCTAAATACCGGAGAAATTGATAGCTTGACCTTTATTTGGTAGAATTTGCTTGATTAACTCTAAAATCAGGTTATTGCTACAGCTAGCTCCGGCGTGGTGTATCTTTCCCAGACACTCAGGTAAAATTTGCGGCAAAAACTCTAATAGTTCGGCTTCGCTAGCAAACATGTGTACTGTTTGATCAACAACTGCTTGGTTTTCCTTATGCCTGATTTCTCGATTTTTAATCACTTCGTCATAAATTTGCTCTTCTAAGGCTTTAATGGGAATAATTCTGTCAAAATTGGGAATTTTCATATTATTCATCCTAACGTTTTCCCTTGTAGTGCTCTCAAAATCGGCAGACCAGCACTAGGTAAAGTTGATTAGTTCCGGCAAAATAGACTTGAGCTACTTTTGATAATTGTGTGGCGCTAACTTCAGCCACTGCTCCTTGGCCAAGCGTCTGCTGGCAAATTTGATTTGTGTAATCAGATTTATTATCTGTGATCATTACATCCACTGCTCCGGTTTCTAAAATTTGAGTCAGCTGACTCTGACTTTTGGATGGAGCCTCATTTCAAAATTTCTAGGACTTACGCAACTGACACACAAGGCTTCTGGCAAGAGTCAAGGGTCAAGGGGAGCCACTGCGCCCTTGCGGCTCTGCCGACTTGTTCGCGCAGCGTCTTTGACAGGAGAAGGAAGTGGCGTTCAACAATCAAGGTTTTTTGGACTTTTGACCTTTGACTGTGGACAACCTCAACGGAAAAAATATGACACTTGCGTAAGTTCTGATTTCATCTCAGCATTGTTTGCTTCTAAAACAGATTGCCATTATCTCGATGTTCAATACCGATAAATTCACCTTTGGGGCTTAGGGCGTGTCATCAATTAGGTAAACTTGAGTGAGAACTGGTGAAAAAATAAACACAGAACCAGCCCTTTCAAGTTCTTGTAATTTCTCTCAAATTATAGTTAGCTGATTAGTGAGAAATCAAGTAAATAAAATCAAAAGATTTCTTACTTTTTACTTTGACGAAAGGTTAATTTGGTTGAGAAAGTATCTCTACTTCGTTGCCTATTTGTAAAATTTTCCCGGCTTCCGAGGCGGGTAATCTTGTATTGACACTCAATCTGAAAAAGTTATTAAAACGGGACAAGGCTACCCAATCTGGCAAGGTTGCTTGCCGCTGTTTCACAAAGATTTTTTGAAAGTTCGGGTAAGTTTTCCCTAAGTAAGAATCACGTGTTGGGACTACACAACGCTGACACGGATTAACTCCATAAAAACAAACATCTCCTACTCGAAAGGAGACTACATCGCCTTGTTCACTAAATAACCGATCTTCCCAAAACGGCGGTACACCATCAATCTCGATGTTTGCACGTATCCGACGGCGCATTTCATCAACACTCAAGCTAGGGAACCAAGAAGCTACTTCCGCTAGTGTTGCTGTACTAATTACCGTTGGGCCAGGCGAGTTTGTATCGTCAGGAAACCCCATAAGAGAATTTTGCGCTAATGTAACAGCAAACCCGAAAAAATCACTCAAAGACGCTTCTAGACCTTGCCTTTCGTCATCCAGATGAAAAACTTGTTGTGAGTCGCTGTTTGGGAATTGCAGCGAAATAGTTCTATTGAAAAGTGCAGATTGCGATGCTCCAAAGAGGCTTGCGTAATATGCTCGCAGTAAATGAATTTTAGCATTGCGCTTGCCATTTACTAACTTCAAAGCCTTGTCAAAAATGGCAAACTCTCGGTCATGCTGTAGTGCTCCACTAATGAGCACTCTAATATTTTCAACCTCAAAGCCGTCCAATGACTTGATTGGGTAAAGTAAAATTTTAGCTAGGTACGGCATCATATCAATTTGGGATTTTTAGATTTTGCAGAAAGTCTGTAGTAACCCGTAGGATGCGCCGGATAGTGGCGAAGAGAACTTTCCAAGACGGATTTTGGATTTAAAGACTAGTGATTTGTTGATGGTTGATAGTCACCAGCTTTCAATCCATAATCCCCATTGCCCCTTATCCCTAGAGGAAAACCCAAGTTCCACAGTTCCTTCTACATCTCAAATCCCTCGGTTACTTATTCACTTTACCAATATTATTCAAAGGCTAGAAGCGAACTAGAGCACAATCAATGATATTCTCGCGGGGGACAATACCAGAGTTTTCCCTTCAATCACATGGCAGACATGGAGTGGCGTAGACGAGATTTCACAAAAAAATATTTCATGATCTCTCAACCCATAAGCTGCCATCACTCCATAAGCCCAAAGCCAAGCAGGAGAATCAATAAAGAGCGATCGCGCCTGAATTATTTGGTCATCAGTGGGAATTTGGCGCGGCTTAGTTTAGGCATTGCCATAGCTGCCAATGTAGGGTTTGAGGTCAACTGTTATCCCTGCAAGTTCAGCTATAATCTGCAATTTTTCACTGTGCTAATCTTGATCTCAAATTTCTCTGTGATTGCAGGTAATATCGGGTATTTCCAGGTAATAATATTACCCTAAATCACAAAGCAGTTTTACTCAGATATGCAAAAAGCCGCCAGATTGACGGCTTTTCAATGAATGGGCAGTACCAGACTCGAACTGATGACATCCTGCTTGTAAGGCAGGCGCTCTACCAACTGAGCTAACCGCCCGTTTTGTCTTCCAGTTAAACAATATAGCAAAATATCTCGCATCACGCTAGTATTTTTGGGAAAATATTTTTTTGTCTTATAATCACTCAGTACTCAGGATTTAATAATGCCCTCTGGTCGAACGCACGATCGCATTACTATGTATGCTTTGCCGTTCGTGGCGGGCGTAACTTTCTGGCAAACTCGCAGTAGCAATGCGACTTTGTTGGTTGCAGGTGGATTTCTATTTGGGGGGCTAATGTTTGGCCCCGATTTGGATATTTACTCTGTGCAATTTCAACGCTGGGGTTTTTTGCGCTGGATTTGGCTACCTTATCAAAAAAGCCTCCGCCATCGTTCTTTTTTCTCCCACGGGCCGATTATCGGTACAACATTGCGGGTACTTTATCTGGGCGGCTTGTTAGCTATCTTGGCAATTGTCATTTTGGTAGTTGCCGAAAAGTTGTGGAATATTGCTTTTACTTGGCAGGATTTAGGTGTAACTGTAGGGCGATCGCTCACGAGTTACAGTACTGAATATATCTCCCTGTTTTTGGGGTTTGAACTTGGTGCAATGAGTCATTCTCTGAGTGATTGGGGTGGTTCGGCATACAAGCGCGTGCAAAAACAGGGGCTTAGGAGTTTGCTTCCTAGTGGCAAAATTAAGAAGCGTAAAGTTACAAATCGTAGTAGTCGTCGGATTAAGCCAAAAAAATAATTTTAAAACGCAAAGGGAAGCGCAGAGGTATGGAAGTGAATCAAAATGAAAGTTTGGCGGCGTTGCAGGAATTGATTGAGGTGGTGGCGAAATTGCGATCGCCTGATGGTGGTTGTCCGTGGGATTTGGCGCAAACTCCCCAAACGCTGACACCTTATGTGATCGAAGAAGCTTATGAGGTGGTAGACGCGATTAAGAGTGGGGATAAAGAGGCGATCGCAGAAGAGTTAGGCGATTTATTATTACAAGTGGTACTGCAAGCCCAAATCGCTAGTGAATTTGGACAATTTTCTCTTCAAGAAGTTGCTCAAGGGATTTCCCAAAAGTTGATTCGGCGTCATCCCCATGTGTTTGGTGATGTGTCCGTGACAAGTATAGATGAGGTGCGGCAAAATTGGGAACAAATCAAAGCTGCGGAAAAAGGCGAGCCATCCTCAGAGGAGCAAAAACTTAGTGCTAAACTTAGTCGTTATGGACGTACTCTTCCTCCACTAACGGCAGCGATGAAGATTTCCCAAAAGGCTGCTGCTGTTGGGTTTGAGTGGGAAAATATTGATGGGGTTTGGGATAAGTTTCACGAGGAGTTGGGCGAGTTTCAGCAGGCTTTGGCTGAGGAAACACCAGCACGACAACAAGCGGAATTAGGCGATTTACTATTTACAGTGATTCAGCTTGCGCGTTGGCATCATCTCGATCCTAGTGAAGCATTACAAGGTACAAATCAGCGATTCGTGCAACGGTTACAAAAAATGGAGGCAGTTTTTAACCGCCCCCTTTCTGATTACAGTTTGGATGAGTTAGAAACTCTTTGGCAGCAGGCAAAAGCCCAACTAGCCCAAGAGTAGTAATACATTCAGTTTACAACTTGATAGTAACAGTCTTAATTTCTGTATATTGCTGCAAGCCATATTCGCCTAGTTCTCGACCAATACCAGATTGCTTAAACCCACCGAAGGGTGCAGCAGCATCGAATACGTCGTAGCAATTTACCCAGACTGTACCAGCGCGTAAATTGTTAGCGATCGCATGGGCTTTAGTGATATCCTTTGTCCAGACTGCGGCTGCAAGTCCGTACATGGTGGCATTCGCCCGTTGAATTACTTCGTCGAGATCTTTAAACTTGATGATGCTCATCACTGGTCCAAAGATTTCTTCTTGAGCAATTTTCATATCATCGCGGACATCAGCGAAGACTGTGGGGGCGATGAAGAAACCCTGTTCTCCGACTTGATTCCCACCACAAAGCATTTGAGCACCTTCGCGCATCCCAGACTCGATGTAACTCATCACCTTGTCGAATTGGTCTTTGTCAACCTGGGGCCCTTGTTCTGTTTTGGCATCGAAGGGATTACCAACAATCCGATTTTGAGCTTTTTCTACAGTTTTGGCGACAAACTCGTCATAGCATTTTTCTTCCACGAATAGCCGTGAACCAGCACAGCAGCACTGCCCTTGGTTAAAGAATATGGCATCGTGGGAACCTGCGATCGCTGCATCCATATCAGCATCGGCAAAGACAATATTGGGACTCTTTCCACCAAGTTCTAGAGTGACGCGCTTGAGGTTACTCTTGGCGGCTGCTTCCATAATTAGATGTCCTACCTCGGTGGAGCCAGTAAAGGCCACTTTGTCAATATCCTTATGGCGAGCGATCGCAGCTCCGGCTGTTGGGCCATACCCTGATAAGATGTTCACCACACCAGGGGGAAAACCAGCTTCAATAATCAACTCGCCCACTCGTAGCGCTGACAATGGTGTTTGTTCAGCAGTTTTGAGAACTACAGTATTGCCAGTTGCCAAAGCCGGGGCTAGTTTCCACGCTTGCATTAATAGCGGGAAATTCCAAGGGATAATCTGACCAACCACACCTACAGGCTCATGGCGAGTGTAGCAGAAGTACGGCCCGTTAATTGGGATGGTTTTACCTTGAACTTTGTCAGCCCAACCTGCATAGTAGCGGTAGCAGGCGATGACTAGTTCCAAGTCGCCTAATGAATCTTGTAGCGGCTTTCCGTTATCCAGGGTTTCCAGATGCGCCAATTCATCAATATTCTGCTTAATTAAATCGGCTAGTTTGTAAAGTAACTCGCCACGGCGGGTGGCAGAAATCTTAGACCATTCCCCATTGAAAGCTACGCGGGCTGCTTGTACTGCCTGATCTACATCTGCGGCGTCTGCTTCTGCTACTTCACAGATTACTTCACCTGTAGCTGGGTTAATCGTTTCAAATCGGCGATCGCTGATACTATTTACCCACTCGTTATTAATCAGCAGCCGAGTTGGGCCGATTTTGACCTGTTGTCCTGGTACTGTTGCTGTAACCATCAGGCCCTCCTTAAACTTAAGAAAAAGTTTGCTTAAATCTATTAGTTATGTTTCTGTGCATACAGTAATTTGCTAGGTTTCTTTATAAAGTTTTTAGCTTTGCTTAACATACAATTTACATAAAAACGCTTTTCCCAACTCAACAATAAAACTATCACGCAGATAAAATTTAGCCTGTATCCCTATTTTTTAGGATTTTGGGCTTTTACCTCGTTCCAAAGCTTTTGATTCTGGTGGCGGAGGTTCGGGGGACTTTTGAAGGATTTCAATAATTGTAGTAATGACTTCATTAGTTTTTTCGTTCTTAAGTTTCCCTAGACGTCGAATAACATTCCTTTTGTCAACTGTTGCAATAATGTTAGGGCGAATATAGCAAGGACTTAAGTTGAGTTTACCAACCCTGAAATCTTGGTCTTCTAACTTAATTGCATAGTCTCTGCCTGGTTTACTAGTAATAGGACAGACCATGATATTGTTACTATCTGATTCTGCAATTACCAAAGCAGGTCGTCTTTTAGTGGCAGATGCATCAGAAAATGGAAAAGGCACAGAGATGACATTACCTTTGTCAAGGTTTTCTATAGATCCTTCCAAGCTTTATCTTCCTCTGGATCGAGCCACACTTTATTTAGTGATGACTCACTTAATTCTAAAAAATCTTTTACCAGTGTTTGAGAATCATCTAAGTTGCTAACTTGTAAACCCTTCACTCTTTCAAGTGGTAGCCCAGTTAGTTTTGCTACTAAAGCTAAATCGATACCTTCTTGCAGCATATTGAGTGCAACTTGGATTAACCCCTGCTGCAAACCTTGTTCCCATGCTTCGCGTAACGTTTTCGGTTTAATTGCCGAGTCATGCATAATTTTGTTAGTTCGTTGCCCTATGCTTCAATAATATCTGGGAGGTTCTTCCCAAAGAAATGGAGGCAGTTGAGAACCGCCTCCTGATAAATTAAAGCTTGGATGGAATGAGAAATGCTCAGGCAACAGGCTAAAATCTCAGCTATCTGCTGCTCAAAAACATAGTCAAGACCACTCCTAGGATAATCGATCCACCACCGAGGATGAATGACCAGAAGCGATGGTAACTGTTAACGGTGGTGCCATTTTCACTTTGGAGTTGGATAAGATCCATCCAAGGTGCAACGCCTCGGCGGAACCAACCCACAGCCCCAACTTGTTCACCAATTAGGCTTTGGACTCGCTTCATTCCAAATAGAAAATTACCAATGGGGCCAAAACGTGAGGCATAGTGCAGATAAAGCATCCCGCTACGATCTTGAATTTTTAGGTCGGAACCAAATTTATAACCTGCGTCGCCACGACCAATTAGTTGACCTTCTAGTTTGGCTGGTTGTCCACGCAATGGACTGGCGTAGGGGTCTGACATCAAGGTGAGAATGTCCGTTTCTGGTGCTTGCTTGTAGTCGGGGAACATCACCAAGGCTTTAACGCTTCGCGGAAGTCCCCACCCTCAACTTTTAGTAGGGTGGGGATATGGAGCGGGGGGTGAGGATTCCATCTAGAATTGATTTTTTACTTGGTAAAAACAAATTCTGGATGGATGACGAATCCCCAGGATTTTCTGGTAAGATAGATAGCGTCTTGACCATCAATGCCATAAGCGAAAACCAAGCTAATAGGTATATGTTGCATCGCCCTTGGCGTCTCCCCTTGGGAGAAGAAAAAAATTTGGGTCTTGGGAACCAGGACTCCTGCCCTTGGAGGGAATGTCAGACCAAAAAAACTACGGGGTTTTTGAGGCTATTCCCGATGAATTGGGAAGCCCCGTTCGTCTTACGGCGGGGTAGTTCACTCAGAATTCCTATTCCTAAGCCAATGAATGGCGCACCCAGTACTAAACCGGAGTTGGGTGAACTTGACCACAGAATCACACCCATTACCAAACCAACGAAGAAACCAATGGTTTCCGCACCGTAGAGTACAACATCTAAAAAGAAGTTACCGTAAAGTCTACTCTTACTTAGGCTTTTGCCTTCGCCAATGACTCGCCCCATATCGAACTCAGTCGGTAAACCTAGCTGTTCGGCATAGATGCTGAGGGCGCGGACTCGTTTGCCAGTCAAGGGATGAGTGGAATTTAACTCCATCCACCAGCCCCACGGGTTAAACATATCCCACAAAAAGACGCGACCAATTTTTTGCGGATCGGATGCAATGCGGTAGGCGGTTCCTGTAGAAGCAGCGGCTTTCGGGTCATAGATACCCAAGGCGCGAGTACCTTCAATCAAGCGGCTAGGTTCTGGCGTTGGCGCAGCCTCTCCAAAGGAGAATCGCGAACCTTCTTCTAAAATTCCATAAGCAATCTTCACCAAAGCGCGGGATAATCCATTAGGGTTCCCTGTACTTTCTGCTGCAAAGTGGTCAGCAAAGTACTCCCTGGTGCGGGAGAGATACAACAGTAGGTAAGTACCGAGTATATAAAATACATAAGCAACTAAAGCAGCTGTTTGCATAGCATCTTTGATTTTGCTATCGCCACCACGTCCAAATCTTCTAGCTGTGCTGTAAATTAGGTAACAAATTTGTACTAAGGTAGAAGCTACTGTCATCACTGCAAAATCCCAGTGAACGATGTGCCCTAGTTCGTGAGCGTAGACTGTAGCAATTTCATCATCATCAAGGTAAGTGAAAAGTCCTTGACTGACTACTAAGCGGGCGCTGTTAGGCAATGAACCATAAGTAAAAGCCGTGGGATTTTGGTCGTTAATGATTCCCAGTCGGGGGGTTTTAAAATTTTTTTGCTGACAGACTTGACGAATGACTTTAGCTGTCTCTGGACTGAGGCTTTCAATTTCTGCCAACTCTACCCAGCGAGTTTGGTACAGCCAGCTTTGAGTTAAGTCCATCAGGAAGGGAGACAGGAAAAAAGCGGCGATATTAAAAATGAAGGTAATACCAATTGCGATCGCTAGCCCTTGGAGTGGATCGTTACTACCCAAAATAAATACTAAGCTCAAACCTAAAACCAAGACCATGCCAAACAGCAAGGTCATGGTGACACCAGAAGCTAATACCAGACTTCCACCCACACCCCCCATTGCTAATTTCACACCAACAGTAGCAGCACGGCTGGCTTTTTGAGTGGTGCTATGGGTTTCTGGCGGTTGGGAAAAGGATTGACGGGCTTGTTCTGCCCAAGCGCGAACCTGTAGATTTTCGCTGAACATTAACCTTTGACACAGAAGCTTGGCTTTTTCGATTTCGCCTGTACCTTGATAGGCTTTCATCAACCACATCTGTGCTGAAAGATAATCTGAGGAATTGTAATCAACAGCATTCCCGCAAAACTCTTCTAGTAATTGAACTGCTTCCTGATAACGTTTTTGTTGAAAAGCATCTAATCCAGATTGTAATGACATAAAATCTCCCTAGCAAAGGAGTGGTCTTTTATCCATGAATACTCAATAGATCCAGCATTCGTCATCGCAATTTCGGAAATGACCGAAGTATAAATTATTTTTATAAGTAAAAGACTAGAAATATGCGGTTATTTGCTTCTCTCTAGTCTGTTGGACGCCGAAAGCTATTTTTTGATAGTACGTTAAAATACTTAACCAAGATGTAATATAAGTACAAGTGCGTCAGTATAACCTTTAAGTAACCAGTAGGGTGTGGTAAGGGGAAATGACAAATGACCAATGACAAATGACTAGCTAAGGTTGATAGGATGGGGAAAAAGCAAAAATTATTGCTATATTTAAAAGTCTTTTTGTGCCATGACTATTCTCGACATTGCTTCTCCCCTAATTGGAATCGCCCAACGAACCCGCCAAGCTGCAAGTAAGCTAGCACTTCTCTCCGCTGAGGCTAAAAATCAAGCTATTGAAGCGATCGCCCAAGCTTTAGAATCAGCCAGAGATGAAATATGCACAGCAAATATTGCTGATTGTGAAGCCGCTGCTGCTGACGGAATTCCCAAACCACTTTACAAGCGGTTGCAGTTGGATGAACATAAGTTAAGAGATGCGATCGCTGGGGTACGAGATGTAGGTAAACTAGCTGATCCAGTGGGGAAAGTGCAAATTCACCGTGAACTCGATACTGGCTTAGTTCTCAAGCGGATTACTTGTCCTTTGGGTGTTTTGGGGATTATTTTTGAAGCACGTCCAGAAGCAGCAATTCAAATTGTTTCTCTGGCTATTAAATCGGGTAATGGTGTGATTCTTAAAGGTGGAAAGGAAGCTGTCCGCTCTTGTGAAGCAATAGTCAAGGCTATAAAGCAAGGATTATCTCAAACTGCTGTTAACTCTGATGCAGTGCAGTTGCTGACAACTAGAGAGGAAACTCTAGAACTTTTGAAGTTAGATAAATATGTGGATTTAATTATTCCTAGAGGTTCTAACTCTTTTGTGCGGTTTGTACAAGAAAATACGCGCATTCCGGTATTAGGACATGCAGATGGCATTTGTCATCTTTATATCGACAAAGCTGCTGATATTAATAAAGCAATTTCCATTACTGTTGATGCCAAAGCACAGTACCCTGCTGTTTGTAATGCAATTGAAACTTTGCTAGTTCATCAGTCGATTGCCGCAGAATTTTTACCAAAAGTGGCTGAATCTTTAGAAGAATGTCACGTAGAATTAAGAGGTGATCAACGCACTTTGGCAATTTTACCTCATATTAAAACTGCAACAAAAACAGACTGGGAAACAGAATATAGCGATTTTATTTTGTCGATTAAAATAGTGGATGCTATAGAAGATGCGATCGCTCATATTAACCAATATGGTTCTCGCCATACGGATGCGATTATCACTGAAGATTTAACCACTGCCAAAACCTTCATCGGATTGGTAAATTCAGCCAATATATTCCACAATTGTTCCACCCGCTTTGCTGATGGTTTCCGCTACGGTTTCGGTGCAGAAGTAGGGATTAGTACCCAACAAATGCCACCCCGTGGCCCCGTTGGTTTAGAAGGATTGGTGACATACAAGTATCAAATGACTGGCGATGGTCATATTGTAGCGACTTACACCGGAGCGAATGCTAAGTCCTTTACTCATCAGGATTTAGTTTAAGTACTTTTGGAAACCTAAATAATTTATTGCTCATGTAATCTCGAAAGTTATAACAGTTATTTGCAGACAAGGTTGATGACAAACGACACACCAAAAGAATTGATTCCCGACCAAGAGATTGAGCGTTTGATTGACGAGGTAATGTCCTCATCAATAAATGAGCTAACTGATGAACAGTACCGCAAAAAGATGCAGCGGCGTAAAGAAGTACAGGATCGGCGCATAGCACAAGCTGTACCCGAAAAAGGGTTAATTATTGTAAATACTGGGAATGGTAAGGGTAAAACTACTGCGGCTTTGGGGATGGTGTTACGATCGCTTGGTCATGGGTACAAAGTAGCGATCATCCAATTCATCAAAGGAAGCTGGGAACCTTCAGAAAAGAGGGTTTTCAGTTATTGGGAAGACCAGCTAGAATTTCATGCCATGGGTGAAGGCTTCACCTGGGAAACTCAAGACCGCGATCGCGACCTCGACAAAGCTAGCGCTGCTTGGCAGAAATCATTAGAATATATCCGCAACCCAGATTTTCATTTAGTACTATTAGATGAAATCAATATCGCCCTCAAAATGGCTTATTTACAAGTTGAGGAAGTTTTGGCAGGGTTAGCGGAAAAACCAGCTGATAAGCACGTTATTTTGACAGGTAGAGGCGCACCAGCTGCTTTAATTGAGCAAGCTGATCTAGTAACCGAGATGACTCTAATTAAGCATCCTTTCCGCGATCAAGGTGTTAAAGCACAACCAGGAATTGAGTATTGATTGATCTCACAGAAGCCGTCCTTTGTCATTAGTCATTTGTCTGTTATAAATACAAATGACTAATGACTAATGACGATATCCATTATTTAGCGAACTTACCGTAGGAACCTGTTGAAGATTGATTACACATCTGCAATATGCGGCGATCGCTAGCACTGATCCGATTTAATTGATGATAGTCTTGCAATGCTACTGAGTAAGCATAGGTTGTTGACTCATCCTCAGTGACTCTAGGTAGTCTATTAGTTGCAGCTACCCGACTCGAACTGGCTTCATCTGGTGAACCATTCACCGTCATCGCCAACTCTCCAGAGCGATCAAGTGTACCCTGGAAACAACTAAACTCCGATTGTGGCATATATAATGCACCCCTGACTCTGCCCTGCTGCTTCTGAAATATGATGTATCCTTGTCCAAGCTGGTTTGGTTTTGGGGATTGGCCATAGAGATAAATCCCATTTCCTACGGGAAAATTTGTTCTCGGTAGAATTCCTGCTTCGTTTACAGATACCTGACGGCCCAGTGCTATGGTTGTAGGTACTGTTTTTCTTGTTGATAAGTTTGCAGAAGTAACATATTTAGACCGCTGTTGAGAGCGTATGGATACTTTGCTACGAACGGGAGTTGATTTTGCAAGTTTTCTCTGCTCAAACTTTTCTGAACTCTTCCTAACTCTAGAAGCTGTCTTTTGTTGACTTCTTTGCTCTCGAACTTCTCTTAGCCGCGATAACAAAGGGATTTCAGAACTTTTTTGAATTCGAGCAGATGAAATTTGAAAATCTGTAACTAATAACGTAGATGCTTTTTCTATTTGGCTACTCAGCACTGGTTGAGTCTGCTTAGCCACGAAACCAAGGGTGAGAAGTAAGCCCGCAAGGGGAATTCCCAACTTAAGAGAGGGTAAGAACTGACGAATGTTGTTAAGCACCCTACTTCTCCTGTTAAAAAAATAACTAAGTTCTGTAGAACTTATTTGAACCGTAACTAAGTCTTGACTGTTCAAGGCTCCGTCGATGGTTTGATTTCTATTGTCTGAAAAACAAAACCGTCAAAGAATTAAGTTTTTCTAGAATTTAGGTCTGTAATCTTAATCTACCATTGGTTAGATTTTTCAAGCTTCATCCAATAGTTTCACCCGATTGGGTGAGTTTAATCACAAATTAAACACTTCAATGAATATCTTAATATTTATGTTTTAGATTTTTAAGTAAAAAAAACTATATTCCAGATAACTGATAGCGATCGCTCTGAACTTATATTTTCAGAGCTTGTAGGGTAGGCATTACAATGCCCCCAGTGGCCTGTTGATATAAAATATGCTGTAAAAAAACGCCCCCTGAATTCAGGAGGCGTGTTAAAGAAAAGCTTCCAACAAGGGCGGAACTAAAGCTAATCATTAGAACTGTTGGAAGCGATCGCTTTTAGCTAGCAACGTATTCTTTGACATTAGCGCGACGGCGACGCAGATGAGCAAGAGCCTGATGCTCTAATTGGCGGACGCGCTCACGGCTGAGATTTAACCGCTCGCCTACTTTTGCTAAAGACAATTCGTTACCATCCTCTAAACCAAAACGCAGAGCTAAAACTTCCCGCTGTTGGGGGGTTAATTCTGCTAAAAGGTTGTTCAAATCTTGGCGTAAAAATTCCTGGTTGGTGTAATGTTCTGGTGATGGGCCGTCATCTTCCAGCATTTCTTGCAACTCAGTATCTTGGTTATCGCCAACTTTAATATCCAAAGAAACTGGCTGACGCGCCATATTTAGGTATTCGCGGATTTGGGCGGGTTCCAACTCCAGTTCTTTGGCAATTTCCGCCGGAGTGGGCGATCGCCCCAAAGTTTGAGCCAGTTCTCGCTGCACTTTTTTGATTTTATTCAGTTTTTCGGTAATGTGAATCGGTAAGCGGATAGTCCTACCTTGTTGGGCGATCGCGCGGGTAATGGCTTGGCGAATCCACCAGTAAGCATAAGTCGAGAACTTATAACCCCTTGTCGGATCAAATTTCTCTACGCCCCGCTCTAATCCTAGAGTTCCTTCCTGGATCAAATCCAGAAATTCCATGTTCCGCTTTTGGTACTTCTTAGCAATAGCAACGACTAAGCGCAAATTCGCTTCGATCATTTTTTGCTTGGCTCGTTTCCCTTGCGCCACCGTTTGTTTGACATCAGTTTCAGTTTGGTGAACGTTGTCAGCCCACTCTGACATACTTGGTTCACGGTTCAGTTTCTTCGCCAAAGCCTCCTTGGCGTCGATTAACGTCATCATTTGTTGCACCTGCTTCCCGTATACAATCTCTTGTTCACGGTTCAGCAGTGGTACACGACCAATTTCCCGCAGATAGGTTCTCACCATATCAGCGGTGAATTTGGTGTTTAGGTTTTCGGTTTGGGTGTTAACAGTAGACATTGGTACGTAGTCCTCTACTCCGTAAACACAATAAAGAGTTTATTACTAAGGTTTTCTTGCTAGATGGTTTGGGAAAGGTAGTATTTGTATCACGGAACATAGGGCGCTACCAAAAGCAATCAGTTAATACAGCCGTTGTCGAGACGGTACGCCCCTGCGATAGGTTCCCCTACCTTTCCTAAATTTTTTAATTTATTAGAAGCACGCTGGGTTGTTTTTGAGAATTCTTCATTTGGACAGTCACTGGCAGCAACTGGTAAATACGAAGTCAGTATGAGTTCTACTTAACTTTATATTACGATAAATCAGGGGAATAGTAAAGTAGCTTAAATAAAGCTTTTAATTATAATCCGAAATTGCCCGGTTGCAAAAAATTAAATTTCCTTTAGTACGCTTGTATATCTATAGTGACGCCAATAACCCCTCTTCTGTTGCCAGTAATTAGCCGGATAACCGAACTTTATTGGCTGTGCTAATGGGGGATGTTACGAATTTGTCATTGGGCATTGGGCATTGGGCATTGGGGATTGGGCATTGGGCATTGGGCATTGGGCATTGGGCATTGGGGATTGGTTCTGACGTAGATGTGTCAGCTGCTTCCCTACAGCCTAGAACAAAAGACAAAGCGCAAAGTCACAAGCCTTGGCTTCCTTGGATCAGACAGCAGTTCCTTTAAGCGGCGGAACCTCACTACAAACTGCCTCAACTTTGTAACAGAGGACTAATGACTAATGACTAATGACTAATGACTAATGACTAATGACTAATGACTAATGACTAATGACTAATGACTAATGACTCTTTAAAAACCAAGATCAGCTTTGGCTAGTTCAGCAGCGGCAAATACTTCTGTATCAGTCTTTTCTTCCCAGGCTATGTCACCAATTTCGGCGTAGAAAGTTGCATCGTAAGGACGCGTACGTACTACTACTGGCATGGGAACAGCGTGACCTAAAATTAAGGCTTGTTGCTTAGAGTCTAATTTTGCTAACACCGATCGCAGAGCGCCACCACCAGAGACGCCTGTAAAAATCGCTTCAATATCTTTTTCATCATTCAGCAAAGCGGTGATGCGAGTCCCAATCTGGGACATAACCTCATTATCTATCCCTGATGGGCGTTGATCAACTACCAGCAGTGTTACGAAATATTTCCGCAGTTCCCTGGCGATAGTACCAAAGATGGTACTTTGTACTATTGCTGGGTCAAGGAAACGGTGCGCCTCCTCAATAGTAATCATTAGTGGTGTTGGGCGATCGCAGGGATTTTTGCTTTGTAAGAACTTATCTGCTTTCTTGACGTAATGCTCATGAATTCGCCTGGTGATCATATTAGTCACCAACATATAAGAGAGCATATTCGACTGGGAACCGAATTCGATCACAACATTCTTCCCAGCTTCCAGACATTGGACAATTTTACTAATATAATTCTGGGGGCAAACTGCACGCATATACTTCAAACTATCCATACGTAATAGTTTGCGCTGCAATGCCATGATCGAGCCTTTGTGTCCGCGCTTCTCCTCGCAGAACATCTCGATTTCTTCGTTAGTCATATTTAGCAACTGGACAATCCAAGACTTGCCAAACTCGCTATACAGGATATTAGCGTTATCCAGGGCTGCATCTGAGAGTCCTAAATCTCGACTACATAACTTAATATCTTCAACTTCAATTTGCTCGTAGCTAAGATACAGTTCTTGAGCATCACGCACACCCCGACGCTTTGTCGATTCGGGGTCGAGGGTGTATACTTCGACTTTACCAGGAAAAAGTTGCTTTAAACCTTTAACAGTATTTACGTTCTTTCCTTCTGCAACTGCTTCCCAGCCATATTCAGAATGCATATCAAAAATCAAGTTAACCGCCGCACTTTTGCGGATGACGCCAGCTAAAAGTAAGCGTGTCAAAAAGGATTTACCAGTACCAGATTTCCCAAAAACCCCGTTACTACGTTCAACAAAGCGGTTTAAATCGATGCACACTGGTACATCCATATCCAAAGGTTTACCAATGGAAAAATTGCGCCTTTGGGGGTCATCTTCCCAGCCAAATACTCGGCGAAAATCCTCTTCACTAGCTTCGTAAACTTGACTGAAGTGGCTAGGAATAGTTTTAACAGGGAGTAATTCCATCGTAGAACTGGTTTGGGGCACAAATGAAGCCAATCCCGTCGTCGATGGGACGAAGGGATTGGCAGATTTGCCATTTGTGGGTGAGAAAGATTCTTCAGCTTCGGGAGTAAACATCAACATCGGCGCGAGATTGATTGTACCGTAAGTACCACTCCCGGCTAAAACGTCTCGTAAAAAAGTGTCTTCCCAACTGGGGGGATTAGCAATAATTCGCGCATTAGCAGCTCCGAGTGCTACATCTGTCAGCATACAGAAAAAACGCGATCGCATCCCTTGGACAACGAGAAATTTACCCACCCGCATATCTTCGACAGAAATATCAGGGTGTAATCGTACTTCTAATCCTCCTGTGAGCGAACCTTGTGTGACCGAACCTAATGGCTGTCCCGAATTCATTTTGGCCATTTGTCATTTGTCATTTGTCATTAGTTATTCTCCCCCCCCATGTCCAATGC